>WALX01000109.1 GCA_015522625.1 Candidatus Hestiella sp. | reverse complement strand
TTATAATGGTTATTATGATTGAAAATGCAATAGCGCCTATGTTTAGCAGAACTACCATACCAGGTTGCGGGGATACGAACCCTGAAAAAGCCAGAGATAGACCAGAGCTTAATGGGATTAAAAGCGTGTTGAAGTAATAGGTGGTTAGTGCCATAAACTCCAAGATAGCTATGATGCTCGCATGCATTATGACTAGAGCTGAAAAGAAGTTACCAAAAACCTGCAACTTCCTCTGTCTTAGAGATAAAATCATGTTGTCAAAATCCGATATTGCTGTGCCAACTTCTAGTAACTTACCCCCATACCTATCGGAATCGGAAAATATCTTCAGCCCTCTGTAAATTGTTTCACTATTTGTTTCCAGTCCAAACTTCTGCATGGCAATATCGCTATCAACTCCTAGCGTTATTGTCGAGTTCAATTTTTTCAGGAGCGCCTTTAGTTTCCCCAATTCTACTTTTGATATCTCTTTTATCGCTTCTTTTAGATTTGGAACTTGAGAGAGATAGGTCCCAAGGCTTCTAATCAAGACTGGAAAAAATGTATCATAACCATTAATTATGTTCTCCATATTGTTTATTATGTATCCAGGCGGAATTAGCAAAAGCCCAATAATAAGTAGGGAAAGACCCAACGTAACGTAATTCATTGTAGCTTTAATTACGTAATAAGAAAGTACGATACCAATTGCAACGCCTATTAACGCTAATAAATCTGCAAATCTAGCCATTGGGTTTCTCGATGCCTTTGCTTCAAAATAGTCCTTTGGGGCATTTAATATAACAAGCGATCCAAGAAGGCTTATAGTAAATATCGCAGCGATGTACCCAGCTAGTATTATCTTAAGGCTTGATCCGCCAAAGAAGAATGACAACATAAGCATGGTAGATATCGCGAAGATTACTGATACCATTACTGATGTATATACCCCATATAAAACATTTAAAGATTCCAATGCCCTATTATATGTATTCTCGAATGTAAGCCTCAAGGTATTGAATTCTATCTTTAGAAAAGATGTAAGCTCTTCGCCTACAGAGGAAATGACAGCAAACCTTTCTAAAAATTCCTTAAACGCCTTGTTCCTTTCGCGCAGTGCTACAAGGTTAACGGCCTCAGGAACTGTATATCCCCATTTTTTAGATAGCTCACCAGCTTTCTTGTAAACCTTAGAGTACCTTCCGTGCGGCCCATCACCAGCTATTCTTAGTACAACGCCTGGGGGTTGAGAACCTGTTGAGATAGAATACATATGTAGGATTGAATAGAGGAGGTCAAAGTCTATTTTAACATAGCTTCTATTCTTTAAGTAATTCGATAAATAAATAAGCAACCCTGAAACCATAATTAAAAAGCCTATCATTAAGTCCTTCCTTCGAGCCATTACTATCATTAGACCAGAAACGATTAATGCAATTGAAATTATGCTCAGCTTATTAAGCCTTGATGTTATAAGGTTCTTTATTGTCTTACTCATTTAGCTCAATCCTTCCTTCGAGAAGCCTTTTCAAGGCATTTTCGATTCCTACGGATTCAGCAAAGGTAACCGCCCTAAATACCTTGTAGTAATCGAAGATCTTGCGGTTTACTAGCTCTCTTAGGTATTTTGCCCTCATTTGGAGCTCATCATATATTAAACCGAAGTTTTTTCTGCTCAGGCCTCTCATTCTGGCTATCTTCTCTTCTAATAAATATGAAGACCCTTTTCCAGAAAACAGGAACTTGTCCGTGCTAGGATCCCAATTAAATATTGGTATGGCACCCATCTGGTCTCTATTTGGGTCATAGCCAACAAGCTCATATAACGATATGAGCCTCCTAACTAGCAAGCCGGTTTTCGAGTATGTTGAGGCCTGGAACCACGCAAAATTTAAATTATCCATATATGGCTTTGGTATGTTGATCGGTTGACCAGTAAGCCTTTGAATCAACCTAGTTAAATCCCCTGCATGGAATGTCGCCATAACCGGATGACCGGTGTCCTCTAAGGGTATTGGATAGCCATCGTTAAACCCGATGTAGTAATGGGCTTCATCTAGGACTAAATCATAGCTGTTATCAAAGTTCCCCTCTTCTGCTCCAATTACCTTGGCATAGTCTCTATTGTCTAGGTAGACCAATCTGTAACTGCACTTTACTAGATCCGTCGAAAACATATACCCAGAAAACCACAGCCTCTTTAAAGTATAATAAAACTTGTCTTTTTTGACTTTAACGTAATCCAGTTCTATATCTTTGTAAGAGGTATTTATTTTGCGACTCAATATATCTTTCTTTTCTTTTAACATTTTATGGAACAGAATGCCTTTAATTATCAGCCTTTTTTCACTACCCTCTTTTACAACTTCTATGTCGTTTTTATTTATAGCCTGGGGGCCTTGAGAATCAACTTTGCAATTTAGGTACGTCCCTTCAGGGTTTTTGCTAATAATATTAATCATTTTAATGATTCTGTCTAGATCATTGTCACTAATTGTTTTATCTATCCTCATTACGATCTTATCGCCTATTACGTTGCTAGAAGCTTCCATTAGTCCAATTAAGAAAGGCCTTATCACTTCGCTTTCTAGCATAGGTACCTTCTTGACAAGGTTAAGGTTTTTGTCTATATATATAAATCCATTCTTTATAAGCCAATCCACAAAATACAGCTCAAGCACATATCCTCTTCTAGAGCCTATAGGCTCGCTGTTCTTTCTTATTTCCTTTATTGGCAGCTCTTTACTATATTTCCTATCTAGCACGATCTCGGATTCTAAGAAAAAGTAGTTATTTATACACTTGAGTTTGTCGCTTCCTAGAACCAATCCAACTAAATACCAAAAGACTGGGCTAGACAACTTTAGCGTAGCCTTTTCAAATTTAATATTTTTAGGTAATTTATTTTCAAAGTTCTTAATTCTCTTTATATGTACATCTTTGTTAGTTTTAAATAGGTTAAAAATCCTTTGAGAACTCAGTTCACCTAAGTTGGTTATAAATTTGTGATTCTTAGTTACTTCAAATATATTTCCATCATCTAGCACAATTCTTATCAACTTCTCTTTAGGCATTTTTGCTATTGCTATTACATTAGTGCTTTTGATTCCATCATTACTGTATGCGGGTATTTTTAGGTTTCTGTCCTCAATCGGGGCAATTTCTTTATTGTTAACGATTTTAGTTCCATATTTTCTCTTGTAGTAATCAAAAACGTCTTTTATGTTTTTTATATCATCCCTGAGAATGATGTGGCCTTCCCTTATACATTGCATTGCTTGGAACGCTATTGCGCCTTCCGCACCCCTTATCTCCCCTACTATTATATAATCTGGCCTTTGCCTTAAGGCAGCTTTAAGTAAATCAAACAAGGTGACGCTTGTTTCTGGCCTTCCTGTATCTCTTGCGAGTTCCCTAGTCCAATTAGGGTGAGGCAGCTGTATTTCTGCGGTATCCTCTATAGTAACTATTTTGTGTGTGGGTTTGATAAAAGTGGCGATTGCATTTAGTGCGGTGGTTTTTCCTGAAGCTGTTTCACCGCAAATGAAACCACTCATGCCATCCCTTATTAGCATCCATATATATCCTGCAATCCTATCGTCTATAGTTCCCCAGTCTATTAGCTGGGTTACGCTTATTGGAATTTTAGAGAACTTCCTTATGGTAAAATTCGTACCGTTTAGGCTTACATCTGAACCAAATACTATGTTTAGTCTGCTTCCATCAGGTAAGGAGGCATCTATGATCGGTCTTGCCCTGCTTATGGGCTTTCCTATTTTTTCTCCTAGCCTTAATACAAAAGAGTCCAGCTCATCCTGCGTATTAAACCCCAAATTGCTTGCAAGCCTATTAAATATCTTGTGTACAACATATATTGGTCCAACCCCACTTAGGGAAATGTCTTCTAAATATGGATCCCTCAAGAAAGGTTCAAGTATTCCAACACCTATTTTATTTCTGATTATATGGTATTTTACATAGTCGATTATATCTTTCTTGACGTAAATTTTTTTGATGTAAAAGATATTCTGCATTAATTTATAGTCAACTTCCTTTTCGCTTGGAACAAGTATATTGTCTATTAGCCTAAGCAGGATCTTCTTCCTTTCCTCTGCATCATCGGGAGCTTCTCCTTCTATTTGATCTGCTAAACCTATATCAATTAGTCTCATCAACCCCTCTGGTGGTTTCGGGGGCTCAATAACTATATATTTGCCCATATCGCTGCCTCTTATAGATAATACATGTATAAAAACTCCTCCACCTACAGGGTATACGAAGTTGAATTCCCTGAGTTTCCTCATACTTGCCTCAGGCCTTCGTATATACGTGGGCGGATTCTCTAGGCCTTTCATATAGCTATCAAGATAGGCTGGTTTTTCACCAAACTCTGGTATCTTAACTTCCTTAGCTTCTTTTTTACCTCTTTTTAATATGTTAAGCTTTATGTTCATGATATTGGCCTCTATGACACAACTATTGGTATGACTTTTATTCCAAAGGCTGGATCTACATCAAAAGTTATGTTGGTCTGAGCCCCTGATTGAAGCCCTTTTAGTTTTATAATAGTCATCACTTTTAACCTTCTCCCGGCAATGCTCGTCTCACTCAGCTTTATGTAACCATCTGCCGAATTTTTCATCATGAGATCGACCTCCTGTGGAAGAGAATTCGGATGGAATGTTATTATAATGCTTTTTCCCTCATCGGAGATCCTTCTGAAGCTCTCGACTGCTAATCTTATGTAATCTGCAGACGCCTCAGTAAGGTAAGAAATGCTATCAATAATAACAGCTTCCGTACCTACTATATTTTTAACTAGTATATCTGTTATTTTCTTTAGCATTATGTTTGCTAAGTTTTTGTTTATTGCCATGCCAACGCTCATGCTGTAAACATAGAGCCTGCCATTTATGTAGTAATCCATTATATTGAAGCCTGATTGTATAGCCTTTAAGACAAAACTATAGCTATCTCCTTCGCTAGTAAAATATGTAGCCCTTAGATTGGCTTGCAGATAGGCTTGAGTCAAGAGTAGGGATATACCAGTTTTCCCACTACCGTGAGATCCTTCAACAACTATAAAGCTCGGATGAGGTATCCCCCCTGCTAACCTTTGATCAATTTCTTCGTTACCAGTACTGAGTATTTGCACATCTTCTCACCTAAAGTCAGCTCAAACCTAGTAAGTATAGATGGCTTGTTCTCCTTTTAGGGGTGATACCACAATTACTATTGGATAGCTTCTGTTTGCAGGCGAAGGTAGGTTTATTTCTATTTCCAACGTTTCTCCTGGCAGTATGCCATTTGGAGGAACATATTGCGAGCTATATGAACCTACGAAAATTTCTACTGGGAACCACGTAGAATTGTAGCTAAAAAGCTCGACAATTTGGCTGCCGTTTGTGGAGTTATAATTAACAATTACATCGAACTCTTTTATGTTATATATATCCTCTGTTCCGACGTTTGTTATGTTAACTAAAAGGGTCTGATTGTTGCTTTCCAACAAAGCACCGCTTATTTTTATTTCAGTAGGTATGTTAATTTTTAGGCCGGAGGTTTCAATCTTGTAACCTGCTAGTATTAGATAGGCTAGAGAACCTAAAACTATGACCATTGCTATAGCAACTATCGCCATACCTACTGCGACTTCAACACCCATTGCGTACCACTATGGCGAAGATTGTATTACCTGGGAAAAGGTTTGCCCGTTTGGCAGTGATATTATAACTCTGAAGGTGCTTCCAAAGTTAGTGCCTGTATATACATAGATTATCGCTGTAGAACCTGGTATGATGTTACCATTGCTACCCTCTACAATTTTATGTATATTCCAAGTACCAATTCCACCGCTTTGGTTATAGGTATAGAAGCCCATTGTTGAGTTAACAGAGCCTAAATATATATCGGTTCTAGACAGTGCTGCTTGTGCTAGCGTTTCCATGCCATTATCCCTAACAAATATAACATAGCCATCAATACTTTTGTTGTAATATCCATAGACAATAGTTAGAGAGGTCGATAACTGTTTGCTGATGGTCTCCGCATTTTGATTATATGATGACATAATTTGGTAAGTCTTTGCAATAACTATGGCGCTCACAGCGCTTGCTAGAATGACTGTAACCAAGAGAAATATCGTGTGGCTTATTGGCACGTCACTCATTATCTAGCCTCTTCTTGCCTTTTCAGTTTATTTACGACTATTTCTGTTAGTGAATTCTTTATTAATTCATTATTCTCCCCGCTCACCTCATTTAGCATCAAAGAAATTAATGCCAGAGACTCGCTCGGGTTTAATCCCTTGTTGCTAGCCATAATCATTACGTTTAAAAGCTTCTTAGTGGCTTCTGCCTCCTCCTGGCTCAGGTATCCTAGCGACTTCATCGCATCTATTAACTGCTCGAAAAACTCTTTCGGCATCATGTAGAGCTCGGAGATAAGTGAAAGGAGCTTGAAAATTGTTGACTTGTCTTTCTTAGCCTCTACCTTTTTCTCTAGCCTTTCTTCCTCCTTGACATAGACTTTTTCTTGTACCTTTTGTGGTGTTACTTGCTTGTGTTCAGCCTTTTCCTCCTGGGTCGCAGAAGAAGGATTTGATCTTTGGGCTTCTTTTTGTTGTGATGTTTGTTTTGTTTGTGATGTTTGGTTAATTTTGTACTGGCCTTCGTTTACTTCGCTCTGGGATTGTAGGCTAACCCTCAATAAGGGGTTAGTTAAATCATTAATGATAGCTCTTAGCTGAGAAGTAGCGTCCCTTAGCGCTTCAGCAACATCTTTTACTGAATCTTCCCTGCTACTGCTTCCTATGTTTACGTCTTCAGGTGGGGGCTGACTCATGGCCTCACACCTCCTAATGAGCTTCCTGTTTGATAAGAGTGAGGAAAGCAATATACTTGAAAAGATGAGCTTAGATGACTTGATACGAAAGACATCATAATCCTGAAAGGGAGTTCACAACCTCCAACAATTCTGTGACTAAGGGTAATAGGCAGAGGGCTATTTATTGCAGACAAAAGTATGAACAAAATGCCTATGAAGAAGTAGAGAATATTTTCAAAATCTAATATCAACAATAGAGCACCTGTTATACCAACTATTATGAACAAAATGCCTACCATATTAGATATTCTCTTGAATATGGACGCTGCATGATCGTTCCCTGTTATGTATAACTTTGTATCAGGCACAATCCCACCACTTATTATATGCGCTATAAGTTATATTTTTTAGTAGTGACGTTTGGTTGGTTAGCATTTTTGCTTGCCTCTGCTAGATTTCTTTAAAGCAACAAAAATATATATAATTTACCTATGGTAAAACTATTTTTCATTATGGGTATACCCTCACACCTGTAATACCCTGATAAACTATGGTAATAATGGTGAAGGCGTTGCGTTTCCCTAGGTTGCCAGAAATAACCATACCTAAGGAGAGCGGTAAGAAAGCGATCCTTATTTTAGTTGTAATAATAGCAATATCGGTTCTGCTAGTCTTAAACACCCCAAAGATTGTAAGCTTTATAGGAGGGTCTAAGTTCCAAATAGCAAATGAAAGTATTCGCGTTGTACAATGCTTCTCTTATCAGAATCCAAGCGGGATAGTAACCGTTGTAGCGCTTGTACAAAACGTTGGAAAGTCCAACGCAGTTATTACCTCTGTATATATATACGATCACAATGGACTAGAAGTTGCCAGCAACGCTAGTTTGCTTATAACAATACCCCCAGGGAAGGCATCACCTGTCTTTATACGTACATTTGCTTTAGAGCCAGGGAATGTCTATAAGGTAAGCGTTTTTACCGAGGTCGGTACAAGCTCTAGCTGCCATTTAAGCTTTAAAGAAAAATAGATGAAATGTTTATAAAAAATAGGATAGCCGTAAAAGATTAGCCTAGATCTATTGTGCTACTGGCTACGTCGTTTGGCGGTATGATCCTTGAGACAGTTAAAGCACCACCTATACTAGGCTTTATCGTTACTTGGATTGTGTGGTATGCAGTTAAGGAAGAGTTCTGGGGGAGTACAACTACCAATAGGGCTTGTCCATATGGGCCTAATATGGTAGGTGTAATATTTCCAGTTATGAAATATACTTTAGCCTCTGGCGTCGTTAAGTTTTGTCCATTATAGAGGGCGGATAGGTTTGTACTAGAGCCTATAGCTCCAACGACACCTACATAAACGTTTGGATACGAGCCGTATTGGTCTACAACTGAGACTGAGAATGTTGTGTTATCAAATGATACATAACCGCTACCCGGCGTTACGCCTAGTGGTATTGTTACTTCTTCTACATCACCGCTACCATTAGTTACAGCTAAGACCTCTCCATTTACTTGTAGTGCTGTAGAAGCTTCTTGCAGTCCATTTACCATTGTCTGCTTGGCTTTTGTTGCAGACGTCATGCCCATATCTAGGGTTACAAACGCAACAGCTACTGCGACCAATACGAACGCAATAAGGATTATTGCAGTGTCTATACCAACCATACCTCTCTTCTTTCTGCCTACGGCCATATAGATCACCTTAGCCGTTATGGTAATGATAATTTAAATTTAATATTTATTTTGCCCACATAATCAAATTAATTTTATGATGTATAGGACAACTTAGTATTACCATAACATTAAAATGTAATAATTAAGGTATTATTGCAATTGTAGGTGAATGTGCTTTATTAGCACCAAGGTTTCTTGCTATTGAACGAGCTTTTGTGTTATACTATTAAGGCTTAAAATTTAAAAATTACTACTATAAATAGTAATGTGGTGAGGGTATGGAAAAGATAAGACAAATAGAGCTAAAGAAAAATACGTTTAAAACAATGGGCGTTATAAGCTCTTCCATAGCCATGTTTATATGGGGTTTCATCCTTGCACTCGCACCATTAACCACGGAGTGGCCCTTCGTTCCAAGGTATTATTATATGTACCTCCTTGTAGCACCTCCAACATCCCTTCTTGCGGGCAACATGGTTATGGGATTCCTCATAGATAGATTTGGAAGAAAGAAAATCTTCGTGCTGGACCTGATACTTTTTTCCATATCAATACCTATGATAATCCTATCAAATAACGTGATCGTTCTTATTATTGGGATAGGCTTAGCTGAATTCTCACTTGGCGGCGATGAAAATACAATACTCGCCTACCTATCTGAGATGACCCCCAAAGGAAGCAGGGGGAGGGTGATAGTATTTAGCACAAACATGGCAAACTTTGGTGCCTTAATAGCAGCCTTACTTTCTCTAGCAACAGGCTTTTCTTTATATGTGCAGAAGCTTTCCTTTGCCCTGCTTTTAACCCTGTCAATACCGGCGATAGCGATAACGAGGTTTCTCATGCCGGAGTCTTTCAGGTGGGAATATTACAAGAAAAGGGAAGGTGTTGCTTTAAAAAGGGGAGAGGCGGCCACGAGGCTCTATTTCTTGGTATCAATGGCAATAACAATAGTGCTTACCTATGCATTGATGGGATTGGTAATAGGTCCATACCTTTTTCCAAACCTTACTTCTTATATAATATTGCTGTACAACCTTGGAGAGACCATCGGGGGATTTATCCTGCTCTCGTTTATAGATGCTGTTAACAGAAAGCTGTTTGCCTTCTCCTCTTATTTGGGTGGAACTATAACAATGGCGCTGTTCATACCGCAGTTCATTCTTATGCCTAGGAACCTTATCGCCTTTATGGTACTGCTTTTCCTTAACGGCCTTTTCGGCGAGTTTGGATGGGCCACAAGGGTCATTATGGAGCCTGAGCTGTTTCCTACAAAAATTAGGGGGATAGGTATAGGTTTGGTGAGGAGCATAGCATACTCTTTATACATAGCATCTATATTCTTTACGGCTTCATTTTCCTATATTACCTATATAGTCTACAACTTCATACTATGGGCAGTTGGCCTTTCCGGTTCATCCCTCTGGCTAAAGCACGGCATTAACACAACTGGGAAGGCACTTGAGGAGATCTCCGATAGGGTTCCTGTTAAGAGGTGAGACGCTTTGGAGTTGCAAACGACAATAGCAATACCTATAATCCCTTTTTGTATTGTAAATGATGTTCCTGCAATCCAAGTTTAAAAAGAAGGGTAAGAGGCATTCTTCACCAATGCCTCCATGAAGGCATTTGTAACCATTATAGGTAGCTGTATAGGCTTCTATTTGCTAAACCTTATTACCTCCTTCAGGAAGGATATTAACTGATGATAGGGATGAAGGTGGAGGCATACTTCATATTGCAATACTACAAATTCATAGGGAAGAACAGGGTTGAGGTGGAGCTACCTGAAGGCTCAAGCATTGAAGACCTCATAGATTTTATAGAGAAAAAGGTTAAAAATGGATTCAGAGAAAAGGTCTTAAATGATGGTGAGGTGTCATATCCGAACATGGTATTAGTTAATGGGAAGAGGATAGAGTTCTTAGATGGTTTAAAAACAAAGTTGAGGGAAGGGGATAAGATAACGTTTTCCCCTCTTGCTTTGTTTGCCCTATAGGCCTATCTATTTATGAACTCCTCTAGGCCAAGCTTTTTCAGTATACCTTCTGTAGGTATCCCGTTTTCCCACGACCTCAGCTTATAGTATTCCGGCAGGAAGAAGTCAAGCCATTCCTTGGCGTTGTGGCCTTTTGCCGGGCCTTCTGGGAGCTTTTCTTCCAATAGCCTCTTGGGCAGCGTATCCACATAGTTACCTTCTTTTACGTCGAACCACCTCTCTGCATTGTATATCCTCTCGCCGGTGGTCATTAGTTCTTCCACGCTTAGGTCCTCCCATCCAATTGCAGCCTTGAGTACTTCTAAATAGTCTTCAGGGCCTGTGCTGAACGCGTTGAACTTGCATATTACCAGGGAATCTATTATGCTAAACCAATCCTGTTGCTCCTTTACCCCCTTTACCTTCTTTATGTCCTTTGACAAGGGGTCCCATTTTTCAGGAACTCCCATCAAATCGAATGAGACGCTATAAGCCCTAAGGTGGCACCCGCCCCTATTAGAGGTTGCATAGCTTAGTGCCATGCTGTTCAGCGCCCTGGGGTCATAGGCCGGAAGCTCTAGGCCTTTTACATGGATTGCGGTTTCTGGAGAGCCGAAGTACTCTGCTAGCCTCTTAGAGCCCTCAGCCACTATGTCACCTATCTTGTTCCTGTAGGCAGTTAAGTACACCAAGTTTAGCACTGCATTTATGTTACCCCAAGTGGGCTCAATTCCGCTCATATCTGCCAATTCCAGTAGTTCCTTAGCCTTTTTCTCCGGCAGCTCCCCTTTCTTTGCCTTTTCATAGAGCTCCATGAGGGTTGAGACGGTGTTCCCAAAGCTTATTGTATCGAACCCCATGTCATTTTCTAAATAGTTTATCTTTATTATGGAGCTCATGTCGTTTATTAACAAATTAGCCCCATGTGCCCAAGTGGTCTCATATTCGGGCCCTTCTGATATAGGGGTCTTATATGGTCCTTCAGGAACCTCTGCAACCCTGCTACACCTAATAGTGCAACCCCAGCACCCTTTGCTGGCTTTAAGGTAGGTCTCCGCTAGGTGCTCCCCGCTTATGTCGAAAGCATTATCATAGACCCCACCCTTCCAGTTCTTTGTCGGAAGTGCGCCCACGGAGTTCACCAAGTTTACCAAAACGAGCGTACCAAGCTGTGTAAGCGATTGGGATATAGGGTGCGCCATCACTTTATCGGTGAGCTTCTTTGCCTCCTCTATGAACTTCTTAGGGTCATACATCTCCTTAACAACGTTTCTCTTCCCATAGACCCATATAGCCTTTAGCTTCTTGTCGCCTAAAACAGCACCTAGGCCCGTCCTGCCAGCTGCCCTATATCTATCGTTCATTATTGCAGCCATCTTTGATTTGTTTTCTCCAGCAGGCCCTATTGCCATTACGCTTCCCAGGTTTTCATTAGTGAACCCAACCTTCTCCCTTATGATTTTTTCTGTATGGTGTACGCCCTTTCCCCATATGCCAGAGGCATTGTTGAACTTTACATCACCCTCTATGACGCTTAACCAAACAGGCTCTTCGCTCTTACCCTCTATTATTATACCATCAAACCCTGCAAATCTAAGCCATGGACCAAAGGTGCCCCCACTATTTGAGTCCCCTAAGAAGCCTGTCTGAGGACTTTTTCCTATTACATGGTACCTACCGGTCTCAAAGGCCCCAGTTCCAACTAATGGACCTGTAAGGATGAATATTTTGTTCCTTTCATCAAAGGCATCTATCCCCTTTGGTATTTCTTTTAGTGCAAGGTAGACTCCTAGACCCCTCCCTCCTATATACTTCCTTAGGGTCTTGTCATCAATGCTTTCGTCTCTCCACTTCCTGTTAGAAAGGTCAACTCTAGCGATCCTGAACCTCATAAAATCACCTGCCAATTTTGTTATATGGCTTGATGCTTAAAAGTTTATATGATAGATACAAAAAAATTTATAAACAAAAAAATTATTACTACTATTAGTAGTAAAAGTGGTGGGACCTTGTCGGAACTAGTTGAATACTTAGACAAAACAAAGTGGGGTCTGAGGTTCACGCTCGCCTTCCTTTCCCTCGCTATAGGCTTCTTCATGTGGGGGGTCATTTCAGCTATTGGCATACTGAGTTACCCCGAGTACCATAACATCTATTACCTTGTGTTTGTTTCATCAATACCGATAGTAGGGGACCTTGCAATATCTAGGCTTTCTGACGTGAAGCTCGGCAGGAAGACTACCTTCTTCATAACAATGCTCCTCTATGCAATAGGCTCAATCTTATTTATAGTTAATTCTTGGTTCTTCTCTTCAAACATCTACGTCGCCTTACTAGCATATACGATGGGCATCATAGGTGTTGAGGGCGAGGTGCCTGTGGCTCTTTCTCTAATATCTGAGCTCTTCCCCCTAAAATACAGGGAAAAACTCCTCATAATCCTGCCGAACTTCGATAACGTTGGTGCTGTTGTCGCATCGCTCATAGCCTTCATTACATACTCCCTCTCTTCCTCATATTCAATAGAAGTTGCATCGATGGGAATAGTAGCGCTTGTCGGTGCTGCGTTCGCTATCCTTGTAAGGCTATCTCTGCCAGAATCCATAAGGTGGCTAGTTTCTAAGGGTAGCATTGAGAGGGCAAGGGAAGAGATAAGGAAGATCTCATACAAAAAAGAAGAGATAAAAGTTAGTGACATAAGCAAAACGGTACCCTTTGGGTGGCGCTACGCATTCCTTATATTTATAGGTATATCTCAATACCTTACCTATGGCTTGATGGCATACATAATAGCGGCTTACTACTTTACTGGAAATGCCATTAACTTAGTTGTGTTTTTCGCAAACCTTGGAGCATCGATAGCAGGCGTCATAGCAATGTTCGTTGTTGATAGCGTAGGTACTAGGAAGTTCTCTGTTATATCATACTTGGGAGGCTTCCTCTCCATGTTTCCAATAATTGCGTTTGTGCTCTTCTTCCCAAAGAACCTCATCCTCTTCTACATTCTCCTCTTCCTAAACATGGTGTTTAGCGAGTTTGGGTGGGGTGTAAGAACGGTTTATGAACCGACCTTAATGCCAACTAAGAGCAGGGCTTTCCTAATAGGCCTCATAAGGTTTCCAATAATGGTTACGTATACAGCTTCCGTGTATTTGACGAGCACGTTTACTGAGCTCCAATTCGTTCTGTTTAACACCTTCTTCTGGCTACTGGGCGCTGCGTCATCAATAGGGTGGTACATAAAGGGGTATGACATCAACATGGTTCCTATAGAAAAGACTTCAGGGGAAGCCAAAAAACTTTTAGCTAAAGAGGTAGCGTAGCTATTCCTTTGCTAATACCTTTATGAGGTTTCTAGCCTCATTTGATATGTCTTCAACCACAGCTTCGATCCACTCCTTCCCTTTGTTTTTATCGCCCTTTGTAGCGCCACCCAAGACAGCGTTCGGATAAAGGTACTTGTCAACAATTGGCGATAGTATTGAGACCTTTGGCATGTATTCTGGGGAGTGGTCCCTAGCAGCTTCCATATCAACATCTTCCTCGTCTATATATAGCATTGCACTCGTCTCATCATCGCCTGCGTGGCCTGGCATCGTAAATAGTTTCTGCCTTGCTTCCTTACCTACATCCCTCCACCAATCTACCATCATAAAAGTTGAGTTTGTTTCATACGCTGCTTCCTTCGCCGCAGTTTTGAGTAGCGAACTGTTTCCGCCATGTCCATTTATAACTACTACAAGCTTGTACCCATTCCTAGCTATTTCCTTCAACACGCTCCTTGAATATGACTTAAATGCGTCATCATCTACGTTTATCGTGCCTGGGAACCTAGAAAGTGAAACCGATGAGCCGTACCATATTGGAGGGAAGAGATGCGCCCCAATCTTCTTCGCCACCTCTTCCGCTATAAATTGGGATTCCATAGCGTCTGTACCTAGCGGGAGGTGGTCTCCATGCCTTTCAACAGAGCCTACAGCGATGACAGCTACCCCCTTTTCTATCCTATCATATCTTGACCCGCTCAACTTCCAGATGTATTCCATGAGGTTCACCATAAGGTATAATGGACTTTAAGCTTTATAACCTTGATACAAGCCTATTGTTCTTTTTCAACAACCTTTAGCCATTTATTTTTATGCATAATTCAAGATCCTCTTAATTGTAAACTCCCCGGTTAACAGGCTCATTATCTAACAAAACTTATAAACTGAAAGGTCATATTAGATTATTGTAGCTTAAGCATAGGTGCAGACCATGGCATCGAAAAGGATTGATATCAGCGATGGCGTCTGGCTAGAGGTATTGGAGGAAAAAGAGAACAAGCTCTTTGGGAGGATTGAAATAGACGGCTTAATACATCACGAACTGAAACCAACGCCCTCTAGGATAGAAATAAGAAAAAAGATTGCAGAATCTTATGAAAAAGAAGTACCAGTTGTTTACGTGAAATCTATAAAGACATATTACGGAAGGGGGTTATCGAGGCTCCACGCCCACATCTACAGCTCAAGGGAGCTCGTTGAAAGGTATGAGGTAAGGTATATAATAGACAGGAACGGCGGTATTGAGTTGGAGGGTTAGCATAACAAGGCGGTGGTATGCAATGGGGAAGAGTAAGGTAAAGGCATACATCCACACCCTATATGAGGTTGATTGGAGCAACAAGACTGTGAAGCTGAAGACGAAGAAGTGTCCAAGGTGTGGTAGCATAATGGCTCACCATAAGAAGCCCGTTGAGAGGTATCAGTGTGGCTACTGTGGCTATACGGAGTTTGTGGTGGGCAAGTGAGCTTGCTTGATTGTGATGGGAATTGAATCCACTGCCCATACCTTTGGTGTGGGTATAGTTGATAATGGTAAGGTTTTAGCAGACGTTAGGAGTAGATATATTCCAAAGAAGGGTGGGATACTCCCAAGGGAAGTAGCGGAGTATTTCAGCAGCGTAGCAGGTTCCTCAGTAAGGGAGGCGCTAGCTTCAGCAGGGATAGGAATAAAGGAAGTTAACGCAATCGGTATTGCGCTTGGACCCGGCATGGGTCCTCAACTAAGGATAGGAGCTTCGGTTGCAAGGGTGATTTCAGCAAAGTACGGCATTCCCCTAGTGCCTGTAAACCACGCGGTGGCCCACATAGAGATTGGTAGATACGTTACAGAGCTTAAGGACCCTGTGGTGCTCTACGTTTCAGGAGGTAACACAATAATAACCACTTACGTTGAAGGTAGATATAGGGTCTTCGGTGAAACCCTTGACATAGCGTTAGGCAACCTACTTGACACATTCGCAAGGGACGTTGGCATAGGTCCGCCATATATTATAGATGGCAACCATGTTGTGGATGTTTGTGCAGAAAGTGGTAAATACATTAAGGGCTTTCCCTATGTAGTAAAGGGGCAAGACGTTTCCCTTTCCGGCTTATTGACAGCGGCTGAAAACTATGCTAGAAACGGGAAGGAGCTCAGCGATATCTGCTACACCCTTAGGGAGGTATCTTTTTCCTCAGTTGCTGAGGTAACGGAGAGGTGCATTGCACACACAAACAAGAAAGAACTCCTCCTCACGGGCGGCGTGGCAGCCAATAAGGTGCTTAATAAAAAGCTAGAAGTCCTTTCAAGCGAGCGTGGCATAGATTATAGACCAGTACCTTTTCGCTACGCAGGAGATAATGGAGTCATGATAGCGCTCACGGCCTGGTTTGAGTTTCAAAGTGGCATTACAATAAGGCCTGAAGATGCTTACATAGAGCAGAGGTGGAGACTGGACGAAGTTGAGATACCATGGTACTATTTGATGGGTCAAGGATCTTAAAGGGCATTGAAGGCTTTGATTTAATAAAGAAAGGGGCTGAATCGGAAATAAGGCTTGGTACCTTCCTTGGAGAGAAGGCCATATATAAGGTAAGGCTCAGGAAGGCCTATATGCACCACTATTTAGACTCTGAGCTGAGGTACTCTAGGACAAAAAAAGAGGCAAGGATAATGATGAGCATTAAGGAAAAGGGGATTAATGCCCCCCTTGTCTATGCTGTTTACCCTTCTATAGGGCTTATAGTAATGGAGTATATAGGCGCCCCTTCATTAAAGGACCTCCTTTCATCTAATAGCGAGAAGGTCTTGGGATATTTCTATGAGGTGGGGGTCTTGCTTTCCAGACTACACTCCATGGGGATAGTTCATGGAGACTTCACTACATCAAACGTATTAATAAAAGGGGGTGAAATATTTCTAATAGACTTTGGGCTATCAGAGTTTTCCAGCAAGATAGAAGATAGGGCAATGGATCTGCACCTTTTTAGGAGGGCGATACTGAGTACCCACCCCAGCGCATTTGAAAGGGGGTTCCATGTATTTCTAGATGCATACGCATCACATGCAAAGGAAGCTGACGAGGTTATCAAGAGGTCCCAAGAGATAGAATTAAGGGGGAGATATGTTGAGCTTAGGAGAAGGTCAAAATGGAATATGCATAGTCTCTGAAAACGAAGGAAAGATAAGGGAGCTTAACGCAACCCTAAGGGGCTATGGAATTAAGTTAAGGAAGTGTGCAGCGAAAAAAATTGAGATACAAAGTGATAGCATAGAAGAAATAGCAAAGTTTGCCGCCCTTCAAGCGTATAGCGAGATCAAGGCACCGCTAATAGTTGACGATTCTGCCCTTTTAATAGAGGCCCTAAACGGTTTCCCAGGACCATATAGTAGCTACGTATATGAGAGGCTTGGCTTGCGTGGAATAATAAAGTTGATGGAAGACATTAAAAACAGGAGAGCCTGTTTTGTTACGGCGCTAGCATATATTGATGCTCATGGAATGGAGGTCTTTGAAGGTAGGGTTTGTGGTGAGATAACATCAAGGCCTAGGGGGTCAGGGGGCTTCGGCTATGACCCAATATTTATGCCTGAGGGCTCTGCAAAGACCTTTGCTGAAATGGACATAGTTGAGAAGAATTCCTACTCCCACAGGGGTAAAGCAGCTAGGAGCTTTGCCGAGTGGTTTTCTAGGAGATAATATTCCAGTAATATGGACTCTCACCAGTAAATATTTTTTACAAATAAGAAATAAGTGGTGTCTGGATTGAATAAGAACTTGGTTTTTCACCTTAATAAGCTGCTTAAGAAAAACCTAGAGGATATATTGAAGGGTTTGTTGCAGGTAAGGCTTGAGATGGAGAAGCTTGGTAATGATGAAGAATCAGCAATAGAAAAGGTAGCGCTTACTTCTGTTGAAAGGTTTTTACTTGAGGACCTTCATAGCCTATCCTTATATGAAAAGAAAATTGCTGCTGAGGATAATGAAGAGGGGTTGAAAAGCTTGTTGCTTTTGGAGGGTTGCGCTGCATAGCTCATAGTTTTTTGGAGGCGTATTCATAGCCCTCCTCAAATGCCTTTATGTTTATTTCTGGATTCCTCAAAGAGGAGAGGGACTCCTTCAAGCTCTCCATGCTTATAAACCTATTGAGCCCTCCAACCTTGTAAATGGCACCAAGGAGTACCACGTTTTCAACTAGATAGCTTCCTAGCCTCTCCGCTATAGCTCTAGAGGGTATCAGATAGTATTCTATCTTGTTTTTTTCCATTTCTCTAATTATATCTTCCTTTTTTGGTAGCTTAACTCCAGGAATGGGGGGCCTAACCATAGTATCAGATGTTATGACAACCCCTCCTTCCTTGATATATGATATATTCCTTGCTGTTTCTATTATCTCTGTGGAAAGCAGCAAGTCAGCTTCTCCTTTCGATATCAAAGGGGAATAGGCTTCTCCTATCCTCACGTGAACCTCTACAGAACCACCTCTCTGGCTTAGTCCATGAGTCTCTGAAATTATTGCATTTACCCCGTCCTTGATAGCTGATTCTGCCATTATTCTTGAGAGCGTTATTATGCCTTGGCCTCCAACACCGCAAATAACTATATTAATAAACTTAGGCCTTACTCCCATATCTCATCCCACCCCTTAGGTATTTCTTTTATTGGCTTTATTGCATCAAATGGACACACCTGGGCACAAACCCCACAACCCGTGCAAAGGCTCGGGTCGATCCAAGCTTTCTTATCATCCTTTACTAAAATAGCAGGGCACGCAAGCGCGTTGTAGCAGATCCCGCAAGCAGTGCACTTGTCTTCAATTACCTGATATATTGGTACCTCCACTTTCCTTTTCCTAGCAATCCTCATTGCATAGAGCGCACAGGCCTTCTTTGCTATTGCAACGGCAGGCCTCCTTTCTTCTTTAACGTAGCTCAGCGCTTCCTTTAACGCCTCTGTCGCTTTGCTTATATCGAATGGATCAAACTCTATAACCTTTTCCACACCAATGGCCTTAGCTAAGGTAGCGATGTCAATGGCCTCTGATTCTGCACCTATTGCATTAAAGCCTGAGCCTGGGTTCGGCTGCTCACCTGTCATGGCAGTGATCCTGTTATCCATAACGACGACTAGCATGGGGGCCCTATTGTATACTGCGTTTATTAATGGAGGTACGCCTGCATGATAAAATGTGGAGTCACCTATTATTGCGATAGGTATCTGCCCTTCGGCTGCATGGGAAAGGCCATTTGCAACGCCTATGCTACCCCCCATCTCTATTATTATGTCTTGTTCATTATATGGTGGGTTTATCCCTAGGCTATAGCAGCCTATATCACCGCTATATATAGGCTTTATGAGCAATGAGTTTACGGCCCTTTTCAGTGAATAAAAAGTAGCCCTATGAGGGCAACCAGGACACAAGGAGGGGGGCCTATCTGGAAGCTCTATGTTTATGTTTTTGTAGGTCTTTTCCGGAACTGGTAGTCCAAGGAACTCCCTTATCGACTTCCTCGCCCTATCAAGCCTCATCTCACCGAAGTAGCCTACATAGTTTTTCCCCTCGATAGCTACGTCAAGCCCTTCTTCGTCTACATACTTTCTTATCTGGTTTTCGACAACAGGCTCAAGCTCTTCAACTACAAGAACCTTGTTTACATCTTCAAGCCCCTTTAAGATGAGTTTCTTTGGAAGTGGAACTGGTGAAGATATTTTTATTATCCTATACTTGCCTATCTCCTCTGTGGCTTCTTTCACATAAGGGTATGATATTCCAGAGGCCACAATAGCTACCTTGTCACTTTCTTGGTTTTCAACCCTGTTGTAAGGTGTTAGCACCTCTAGAGCGTCTCTTATCTTCTCCCATTTCTCAGGAAGCATCTTCCTTTTGCTTCTCGAGTTTGAGGGGATTAACGTGAACCTTTTTGGATCCTTCGAAAAGTATCCCATGCGCTTTACTGGCATCGGCCTTTCATAGGCAACGGGGGCCCTTGTGTGTGTGACCCTCGTCGTCGGCGTCATGAGCACCGCGTGTCCTATCTTCTCGCTTAGGTCAAATGCAGCTTTCGTCAGCTCCTTTGCCTCTTGTGGTGAACTCGGCTCGAGAACGGGTATATAAGCCAGCATGCCATATAGCCTGTTGTCTTGCTCGTTCTGAGAGCTCCACATGTTAGGGTCTTCCGCAGAAACTATTACCAATCCAGCCTTTGTGTCAACGTAGCCTATGCTAGCAAACGCGTCTGCTGCAACGTTTAGCCCTACGTGCTTCATGGCCGCAAGGGACCTAACGCCTGATATAGAAGCGCCGAAAGCAGACTCTAGCGCAACCTTCTCGTTGACGCTCCACTCTACGTAATAACCATAGGCCTCGGAGACCTCGGCTAGCGACTCCACTATCTCTGTGGATGGGGTTCCTGGGTAGGCAGCAGCAAAGCCACCGCCAGCCTCTATGAAGCCCCTAGCAATTGCCTCGTTTCCTAAAAGGAGCACGTTGCTGCCTTCTTTATAAAGCAGTTTGTGCATTTTTTCACCACAAAATATGTTTTCTTTAGAGTTATTTTAATTTATCATAGTGTTATATAGAATTTTGTGGTAACACATCAATACAAAAGAATATTTTGCATTATATAATGAAAAAATATTAAGCAAAATGCCTATATTAGCTATGGGGAGAGCGATGATAATAGGCGTTATGAGCGACACTCATG
>WALX01000108.1 GCA_015522625.1 Candidatus Hestiella sp. | reverse complement strand
TAGGATGAGTTATACCTCTACTCTATGCTTCATCATAATTACAAACCACATGGGAGTCATGGGCACCCTTTGAGAAGCAAAGGGTAAGACCTCCCTTCGCCTCTAGGAAGTAGGCTCCACAGGTCATCTTTAGAATAAAAAACTGCATAGATCTACAAAAAACTTTATTCAAGAAACTTTGCTAGTCCTAGATCTTATCAAGAGTTGCTCTAGGTCATATTTTAAAAATTTTTATAGCTTTTTATTATAAATTGTTAATACTTTTTCCCTATGAAATATTTATTTTCATTCAATTAAGAAAACTTATATAGGTGAGAAGTGTTTGTCATCCGCAGAAAAGATCAATAAGATATTGGTAATTGGATCTGGTACAATGGGTCATGGTATAGTAGAGGTTGCTGCAATAGCAGGTTATAAGGTATATATGGCGGATATCAATGATGAGATACTAAAGAATGCATTGGAAAAAATAAAGTGGAGTATAACAAAGCTATACAACAAAGGTAGCCTAAGAGAAAGCGTTGACTCCCTTATGTCAAGGATTTCAACAGTTGTTAATGTTGATAGCGAGGGGAATTTTACGGAAGAGTTTAAAAACGTCGTAAAAGAAGCAGACATGTTTATTGAGGCAATACCGGAAAGACTCGATATAAAGCAAAACCTTTTCAGATTTATAGATGAAAACAGGAAAAAAGACACAATAATGGCAACTAATACAAGCAGCCTTCCAATAACAGAGATCGCTTCTGCCACATCATCACCAGAACTGGTCGTTGGTATGCATTTCTTCAATCCACCACCATTAATGCCTCTAGTTGAAATAATTAAAGGAGACAAGACATCTGATGCTACTGTTTCAACCGTCTACGAAATTGCAAAGAAGTTCGGGAAACAGCCGGTTGTAGTTAAAAAAGATGTACCAGGATTTATTGTAAACAGGGTGCTGGCCAGATTCTTAAACACCGCGTGTTGGCTAGCATACAAAGGAAAGGGTTCCGTCCTTGAAATTGATTCATCTATTCGCTATAACCTAGGTTTTCCCATGGGAGCCTTCGAACTTGCTGATTACAGTGGTATTGACGTGTTTTACTATGTAAATAAGGCAATAACGGAAAGGGGCTTCAAGATGGTACACTGCCCACTTTTTGAAGAAAAGTTTAAATCAAAGGAGCTCGGCATGAAATCTGGCAAAGGCTTCTACGAATATCCAAAACCTGGAGCCTATGTAAGACCACAAATACCTAAGGACTTGGCAAATAAAATCGACCCGGTTCTTCTAATAGCACCTGCTGTTAATGAAGGTGCGTGGCTACTGGAAAACGAGGTAGCAAGCAAGGAAGATATCGATAAAGCCGTAATGCTCGGGCTTGGCTGGCCTAAAGGTCTTTTTGAGTTTGCTGATAGCTATGGAATTGATAACGTCAATAAAGCCCTGAGATCACTAAAAGAAATGATAGGTAGCGAAGAATACAACCCAGTAAAGCTGTTAGTAGATATGGAATCTCAAGGCCTATTGGGTAGGAAATCTAGTAAGGGCTTCTATGAGTACAAAAAAGTAGAAGAGGTTAGCAAAAAGACCCTTATAATAAGATACGAGAAACCCATAGCTTGGATAGTATTGAATAGGCCAAATAAGCTAAACGCGATATCTCCGGAGACAATAAAAGAGTTGTATGAAACCCTTGATGAACTAGAGCTTAATGAAGATGTGAGGGTCATTATACTAACAGGTTCTGGGAGGGCTTTTAGTGCAGGAGCAGATGTAACGGCATTTGCCGGTATAACTCCAATGCAAGCAGCGATATTTTCCAAGAAGTTCCAAGAACTAACTCTTAAAATGCAGTACTATGCTAAACCAATTATCGTTGCAATAAATGGATATACATTGGGCGGTGGACTAGAAATATCTATGAGTGGTGACATAAGGATTGCCTCCGAAACTGCATTGTTCGGTCAACCAGAGATAAACCTAGGATTTATACCAGGTGCTGGAGGAACGCAAAGGCTACCAAGACTCGTTGGAAGGGGTCAATCAAAGACAATAATTTTCACAGGTGATAATATTACTGCAAGAGAAGCACTTGGAATGAAGCTGGTAGATAGGGTTGTTCCTCCTGAAAGATTAGAACAAGAGGCAAGAGAACTAGCATTGAAGATAGCTTCAAAACCACCGCTAGCCTTAATGGCAGCAAAACTATCAATAGAGCAAGGACTTGAAAGCAACATATGGGCCGGTCTAAACTTAGAGGCCAGTCTCTTTGGGTTGCTATTCAGCACAGAAGATGTAATAGAAGGAGTTACAGCGTTCCTAGAAAAAAGGAAACCTTCCTTTAAAGGAAAATAAATTTTTAAACCCTATGTTTTTTTAATTTAAATTAGCCGGGTCGTCTAGCGGCCAAGGATGCGGGGCCTTGGATAGATAAAATCTAGAGGAACCCCCGTGACCGGGGTTCGAATCCCCGCCCGGCTATTTACCTAAACATATCTAATCTCTAGGCCGAGCTCATTCAGGATTAGTTCTATTTTTCTCCTGAGCTGGGATCTAATACCCTTTTTCTCTATAAATGCTATCTCTGCTCTTGGTATACTCTTCTCAACGGCTTGTACAATAATATCCCTATTCAAATAATCTATGTAATACTTAGATATTATGTGGCCAAAACAATACCTCTCTTCCACTTCTATCCTTGTAAACTTCGCAGGATAATGAGTAGAGCCAAAACCGACAGATGGTATACAATCCTCTATCCATTCTAACTCCAACACTTCATTTATAGCCTCCCCTAAGGCCTTTACTGCATCCCTATCGTTCCACTCCTCCTTTGTACTCCCAATTTCAATAAAAAGTAACGGCTTTAGAAGAGATGTTGGACCATGATGAGTTGCTTCTAATGTGAAGCTGTAGTTAAGTAGGTTAATTGCATGCTTGTGATATATCTTAAAGACAGCCTTACTTATGGCAGGTATTGTGTATGATAGTTCCATTGGCCTGCCGCCAAAAGGAGCTTCTGGAGATGGGTTTCCTGTATGGTGTACAGAAAGGGTCTTCATATTGCTTGTTGATTGATGCTTCGAAATAACTATGATGACATTTGATTTTTCATCAGGTGTTTTATCAAGGAAATCGAAATTAATCGTATCTTCCTCGAATCCACCAAGCAACGTCCCATTAACGCTATAACAAGATAAGGCTTTCTGACAATAACTGGTAGAAACATTTTTATTCGTGCTCATCAACAAATTTGCCACATTTCTTCCTACATCATCATTTACCGAGTATGCTACTGAAAGCTTCGGCATCCTCATTTTCTCTCATATTACTGTTTCTATGTTAGAATTAAAAATGCCTTATGCCATACTATACACCCTGAGGCGATTATTGTTGAAGTCTGATGTAGAGCTTGAAATAGTATTTAAGGATCCAAGCCTATTAATTAGTACCTTTGAATCAATAAAAAACTTCATAGAGAAGCTGAGTTGTGTTGTATCAAGATCGCCAGCATGGATTATAGCCTCATGTGAAGATATATTCATCAAAGCAACAATACCTCTATATGAAAACATGGGCCTAGGTACAAGCGCGACATCAAAAATAATCGTGAAGCTAGAAGGAGATACCAATAGAATTGTTAGGATTGTATCGGAGCTTTCATCCCTTGTGAAAAAAAGCAACGGAGGATTGATATTAAAGCTGTAAAGTGTAATATTTAAGATTTTATAAATAAAACCTTAAATATTATGTTAGAATGGTAGGAAAATGGTGATAAAAATGAAAAACGTTATAGTTATTGGAGCAGGAGCTGCTGGAATGTCAGCGGCTTCAAGAGCTAAGAGGCTAAACCCCTCACTAGAAGTTACTGTGTTGGAAAGATCCAATTGGGCAAGCTTTGCTTTTTGTGGCATTCCATATTACGTTGGCAACATAGTAAATGGGCTTAATGATTTAGTCTTTTATCCACCTGAGGAGTTTAAAAAAAGGGGTATAGATCTAAGGTTTAATAAAGAAGTTACTGAGATAGATGTAGATAGGAAGGTGCTTAGGTTTACTGATATCAAAACAGGGAAAGAAGAAAAGATGAGCTGGGACAAGCTTGTAATAGCCACTGGTGCCAGGTCTAAAGCAGAAAAGTTCTGGCCAGAAATAAAAAAAGCTAATAACGTGTTTTATATAAAACACCTTGATTCTGCTGAAGCTATCAGAAACTATGCCAAAGCGATAGGAGAGGGAAAGAAAGTAGTCCTTGTTGGCTCGGGCTATGTTGGGCTAGAGCTCGTAGAAAACTTAGCTAGGCTCGGGTTAAAAGTAACAATAATCGAAGCAATGGATCAGATACTACCTAAGGCAATAGACAGGGATCTTGCTGAGCTAGTCGAACAGGAACTAAAATCTAAAGGCGTAAACATAATTAAGGGTACACCTGTAGAATCATTTGAGATAAATGGAAAGAAGGCAATAAAAGTAAAGACTCCTGTTGGCTATGTCGAGGGAGATATGTTTGTTATAGGTGTTGGTATAGAACCAAATAATGAACTGGCCAAGATGGCTAAGCTAAGTATTGGAAATAGTGGGGGGATTCTAGTAGATGAAAAAACGTTAACAAGCAATGAAGACGTTTATGCTGCAGGCGATGTAACCGAGCATAAAGACCTAATAACAAAACAATTCATATGGAGACCATTTGCACAAATTGCAAACAAAATGGGTCATGTGGCCGGGAGCAATATTGGTGGGATGGAATCAGTGTTTATGGGTAGCCTTGGCACATCCGCCTTAAAAATCTTTGATCTGATAGTTGCGAGAACAGGGCTCAGCAAGGCTGAAGCTAGCAATATGGGATTTGATGCAATAGACGCCTCTCTAAAATCTGGAGTAAAAGCGCATTACATACCTGGTGGAGAAAAGAGAATCAACATTAAGGTCGTGGCCGATAAGAAAACCGGAAAGCTATTGGGTGCTCAGGCCATTGGACCTTCGGAGTCCGTCTTCTGGAGAATAAATGTTATTGCATCACTGCTGACAAGAAATTCGACTGTTTGGGACCTATTCAATAGTGATCTAGGCTACCAACCTACATTAAATCCTGTGTGGGATCCATTAATAATAGCTTCTAGGCTTCTAATGAGAACTTTAGGTGAAAAACCTATATAGCGATTTTACAAAAAAACATATTTACTGCAACCTACTTTTTTTATAACAATAAGAGCTGATGAAGTTGAATCCAAGGGAAGTAATAGAATTGCTAGAGGCCTCTAAGGGTAAAAGAAAGGCTGAGCTTATTATAGACAGGGCAAACCTTGTTAGTGTGACCACAGGGGAACTGCTAGAAGATATATCAATAATAGTTTATGGTGGTAGGATAGTCAGGCTACTGAATAGAAAACATGAAGATCCCACCCAATATATAGGCTTTGATACAAATATCATAAACGCTAGGGACTTCTATGTCATGCCGGGTTTTATAGAATCTCATATTCACATAGAGTCCAGTCTCCTAAACGTTAGAGAGTTTGGCAAAATAGAGGTAATGCATGGTACGACAACACTTATTGCAGACCCCCATGAAATAGGTAATGTTCTGGGATATAGGGGTATTGAGATTTTCATTGAAGAAAGCAAGTATGCATTACCAAGAATATTTTTTGAGGTACCTAGTTGCGTACCTGCCGTGGACCCAAACACAAAATTGGATAGTGGGGGCGAGGTAATAGACAATAATGATATTAAAAAACTGCTAAAATATGACCGTATCATAGGGTTGGGCGAAGTTATGGATTTTGATAGCGTTATAAATGGACGGGATCATATGATAGAACGTATAGTTATGGCACTAAATAATAACAAAATAGTAGAAGGACATGCCCCGCTCCTCTCTAACGATAAATTGGATAGCTATATTTTAACTGGCATCTCAAGTGACCATGAATCTGCGATTGTAAGCGAAGCATTAGAGAAGGTCAGAAAGGGAATGTACATTTTTATTAGAGAAGGTAGTGCTTGGAAAGACCTTAAAGAGCTTATAAAATTGCTTACATGCCACCATATAGATAGCAGGAGACTCGTACTCGTTGCAGATGATATAAACGTTTTAGACCTCGTAGAAAAGGGACATCTCGACCATATATTGAGTGAGGCCATAGGTTTAGGTGTAGATCCAATAAAAGCAATACAGATGGTAACAATAAACCCAGCGGAACACCTCAGGATCGATGATAAAATCGGAATTATAGCCCCAGGTAGGTATGCTGATCTTGTATTATCCAAGAACCTAGATAGAATAAAAATCAAGAAAACGATAATAAACGGGAGGGTGGTCTATAACGAAGGCAAATTTTTCTATGATAAAAACAACTTTACGTACCCTGAGGAGTTTAAGAAAACGATTAAAGTAAAAGAGCTAAATGAGGAAGATTTATTAATAAAATCTAATGGAAAGGAGGTATTGGCTTATGTAATAAAAGCTATTCCTGGGAGCTCCCTAACAGAAAAAGCTATCGAAAAGCTACCAATAAAGAAAGGATATGTTACTACCACAAAAGATATAATGCATATAGCAGTTATCGATAGGCATCATAGAAGCAATAACATAGGTAAGGGCTTTATAAAAAACCTAGGCTTAAAATATGGAGCCATAGCTCAGACGATAGCTCATGATACCCACAACCTAATAGTGGCAGGTTATAATGTAAGGGACATGGTTATAGCTATTAGACACGTAATTAACTCGATGGGTGGCATAGCCTTTGTTAATGCCGGTAACCTATTGTCAATAGTTAGGCTACCAATAGGGGGTTTGGTCAGCGATGAAAACTTCGAAAGTGTTTATCAGGAAGTTAAAAAGCTTGAAGAAACATTAAGAGAGGCGGAGTCTTCATTTATAAATGCATCGATGACACTTAGCCTTACTTCACTACCAGTTATTCCTGAGCTAAGAGTTACCGATAGAGGGTTAGTAGACGTTATGAACAGTAAGGTAATAGATCCAATAATTAAGCAATATACCTAAGCGTATTAGCAGGGCTCTATGGTAGCTGGAGGTTTGGTTGTTGTTACAAATGAAACTGCAGTAACGTTTTCTACATTATTAGCTATTTTTCTAGCTATCTCGTCTACTATGCGTTTTTCTGGCAAATAGTAGTCTGCTGTCATGCCATCTTCACTGAGAAGTAGGCGAATATTTACTATATACCCTTCTTCTCTCTCATCACCCTTGACTCCAACCCAAGATCTAGAAACAACGGCTAACGCCTGCCATAACTTTTCATATATTCTCTCCCTTTTTAGTATATCGCTCAATATCCTATCGGCCTTTCTTGCTATCTCCAGCTTTTCTGGCGTGAGCCTACCTATTATTCTAACTGCCAAACCAGGACCAGGGAAAGGATGTCTTCTGATTATTTCCCTTGGCAGGCCAAGTATCTTTCCTAATTCCCTTATTTCATCCTTATATAGTCCCTTTAAAGGCTCTATTATCTGTACGTTAAACCAGTCCGGTAGTCCTGCAACATTATGATGTGACTTAATTCTCCTAGAATGCTTTGTCCTCCCACTCTCTATTAAGTCCGGATATGTGGTGCCCTGTATTAGATAGCTTGCTTCTTTTTCCTTTATGACTTCAAACAGCTTTCTTGCAAAGAGTTCTCCTATAGTTTTTCTTCTGTCTTCACAGCTCACAATATTCATTGTTTTTTCAATAAACTCTCTAGACGCGTCGATGTAAATTGGATCAATACCTATTGCCTTAAGTTCATTTAACACATCTTCAACCTCGCCATCTCTAAAGAAACCATGGTTAATGAAAACCGGTATGACATTTTCAGGCCCGACTACCTTCATAGTTATATAGGTCGAAACCGTAGAATCTACACCCCCACTTACTGCCGAAACGATTCTACCACCCTTGTACAAGGATCTTATCTCATCAACAACTTGCTGGTAGTATAAGGAGACCTTGTCATGCACTGATATTTCTTTATATGACATACCAGATATTTTTGCAAAGTTCTTAAATATAAGATCCCCTTTCTTCGTATGGGTGACCTCTGGATGGAATTGAACTCCATAAACAGGCTTACCAGGTATTTTTATAGCAGAAATGCAACCATTTTCAGATAAGCTGATAGCCTTTCCGCTACCTGCATCTATAACACAGTCGCTGTGGCTCATCCACACTTCTTCGGTGCTGCTAAATCCTTCCAAAATCCCTTCTATAGAATCTATACTAACTCTTGTCCTTCCATACTCTGCCCTCTTTACTATTTTTCCACCATATATTTCTGCAAGAACCTGATTACCAAAGCATATGCCAAGGAAGGGTTTCCCTTGATTAATGATTCTAATTATGTTGTTCTTTATTTCACTAATATCATCTCTCAATGAGCTCATAGGACTGCCTGAAATAATTACAGCATCAGAATCATAGACTTCCTTGGTAAATCCTGAAGTTAGAACTGATCTCAAACTAAGATATGTTAATCTTTTTTGTATTAAATGTGCGTACTGTGAACCCAAGTCAACTATAGAGATGTAAGACAACCGTTTCTCCCTAGGTATTCATTCCAATCATCTTATATAAGTTCATGGTAACGCCTACGGGGTTCTACCTCGTCCAAGGATTTACTAATCCCTACGGGGTTGTTATAAATAGCATTTGAGGCTAACGGCACGAGCCCTACATCCACTAGCTTACCCATGGGACTTGGAGCGTTGCCCTCATCTATTATATTGCCTTAATGCTAACCTATTAAACTTTCCCTATGAATATCAAAATGTATTCTATCCCCCTACCGCTTATTTCTATGGCATATCGCATTTAAAAGCATAACGCACTATGTTATTCTTAATAAAAAGAGGCCTGCCTTGCTCATAATAGTCCTTTAGGTAAGACTATAAGGTGTTAGCTACAAATAAGGTTAGTTAGGACTAACCCTTTATAACTTTTAGCCCCACTTTCTCACGATCCAGTGCAAATAACTTATGGTGATATCACATTAAATATAAATAGGTAGGCATCAACTAACGATAGAAATAAGGTGGAAAAATGAACATAGACAAGTTTCTTACATTTAATGATGTAGTCATAATACCAGGGAAGGCCTCAGTAGAACCTTCTATGGTAGACCTAACAGGCAAGATATCTAAATCAATCACGATTAAGATACCAATAGCATCAAGCCCAATGGATACAGTAACAGGGTGGAGGCTTTCACTGACTATGGCGAGGCTAGGCGGTATAGGTGTAATACATAGGAACATGTCTAGAGAAGATCAAGCAAGTGAAGTTAGGAAAGTTAAATCGCAACCACCTGATATATGGAATGAAATACCCAAGGTAAATACAACAAAGAGCCTTGGGGAGGTCTTATCGAGGAAGGAAGAATTTTTTGCCGTTGTTGAAGAAGACGATATAAAGGGGATTGTATTAAAAATTGGTAGCGATTACTTTCTAGAATCAAAAAAAGTTGATTATCTAGAAAAGCTTTTATCTATGGTAGGCATAAAACCATCAGCAGACAAAAGCAACAGGCCTATAGTAGCCGCGGCTATCTCGCCATATGACCTAGAAAGGGCCAAAATGCTAGACAAAGCTGGGGCAGATGTCTTGGTAACAGATGTTGCTCACATTCATAATGAAAATGCGCTCTCCGGTCTCAAAAAAATATCTAAAGAAGTTAGTGCAGAAATAGTAGCTGGCAACCTAGGAACCAAAGAAGGTGTCAAAGATACGCTTTCTAAGGTCGAAAACGTCTCGGGATTGAGAGTAGGCATCTCGAGTGGAAGCATATGCTTGACTGGAGAGGTTACTGGTGCATCAGTCCCCACGCTTAGCGCGGTAATAAACTCTAGAAAAGCTTTGGAAGAACTAGGTTTATTTGGAAAAATACCAATAATCGCTGATGGAGGAGTAAAAAATGCAGGAGATGCTGCCAAAGCTATTGTAGCTGGGGCAAGTAGCGTTATGCTGGGGAAGTATCTAGCTTGCACAGAAGAGAGCCTTGGAGCAAAAGTTAGTGTTGGTGGCAACATCTACAAGCAGTATAGAGGAATGGGGAGTAGAGGAGCTATTGAAAAGAGGTATAGCGAGGATAGATATTCAAAGCCAACAAAGGTTATAGAAGAGGGAGTAGAAGGTCTAGTACCATACTGTGGAAGTGTAATAAACGCTATCGCAGAGGTTGCGTTGGGATTGCAAGCATCATTAGGCTACGTTGGCGCTACAAATATTGAAGCTGCTTGGAACGGAAGGCTGGCTATAATAACAGCCCTAGGTAACCTAGAAGTAAGTGCGCATGATATAATATACAAGCATTAAATGTACAAAGGTGTGAAATGCTATAAGAAAAGTTGGGGTGTGCTAAAATATACTTGCTGATATGCCATAATAAAATAATGTAAAGAATATAGAAAGCCTTGGATCAATCTTCAATAAAATGCTAATAGTTTAAATTTGAGCTAGGTTTACATGCATATAGCAAAATGTTAGCCAAATACTGATTTTCAATAAAATCAGAACAAAGATAAATCGATATATTGAATAAAGGTTCTGAATCTTTTAAGCTAATATTTAATGTGACTGATGGTGTAAAAGTAGTTTAAGTACTAGATATAAGAACCATTATGTATTAATGGGCATAAAGCTTTTATATATACCATTAAATAACTAAAAGGGGATTAAAATGGCAGTCTCTCTTGTTTTGCTAGTTTCACAGGCAATGAGCAATACATCGACAGTTGCTACTAATGCATCCCTAACTAATATGTTCATGTCGTCCATCCATAACCCCTACGAATTAATAACAATCGTGATAGAAATAATAATGGGGTTAGTGTTAGGCTACGTCTCAGTTAAGGCACTAAAATACATCTTGGCCTTTATATTGATAGTTGTCATAGGTATTGTGCTAAACGTATGGAGCTTCGGAGGAGGGCTAAGTGGAATCATAGCAAATATACAAAAAGAGGCTATAATGTTGGAGCCTGTTATAAGAAATATGTTATCAACACTAGGTATATTGACTATGGGCCCAATACTTTTTGGATACGTCATAGGAATTATAATAGGGGTAACTAAAAAATAGCCACAAAATGTAAAAAGTTTTTGGTCTGGTGTTGGAGGCTTAAGAGAAGAGAACAGATCCCGCTTATGAAAAATAATATCTTATGTAGAGCTTATATTTTCAGAAATAACAGTATCCATAGGGAGTAAAAGTGTATGCTGAATACATCGTCCACGAATGGGTAGGCGTACCACCTGATATAGTGTTTACAGAAGATTTACAAAAAGCGGTATTGGGGATACTTAGATCTGAACTAGAAGGGCAGGCAGATCCAGATCTAGGAATTATAATCGCAGTACTTGACGCTGAACTAGAAGGGGATGGAATATTGCTTTCTGGCGATCCAAATGTATATTTCCCTGTAAGATATTCTATCCTATCTTTTGAGCCCCTACAACTAGAAGTTGATAGGGGAATCGTTAGGGATGCAAGAGAATTTGGCGTATTTGTCAGTATAGGACCTATAGATGGTTTCGTTCATAGGAGCCAGCTAATGGACGAAGATGTAGAATATATCCAAGAAAACAGGGAGTTTAGAGGTAAGGAGAGCAATAGGACAATCAAAATAGGCGACACCGTAAGAGCTAGAATAACACAAATAAGCAAAGCCTCGAAAAGGTCTGCATTATTTAGGGTTGGTCTGACCATGAGGCAGCCTTATCTTGGCAAAGAGGAATGGTATAAGGAAAAATAAACCCAATTATTAGTAATCCTTGTTTAAGGATTGGCACAATTTTCCATAATACCACATATTTTAAAGTTTTAAGCCCAAATAATATTATTGTGCATTGAAGTAAGACGGGTGAGATGATTGGAAGAAGAGAGGATTGACTTCAGCGACTTTTCCAAGGTAGATCTGAGGGTTGGGAGAGTAATAAAGGCTGAAGAAGTTCCTAACAGTAGAAAGCTGTTGAAACTTCTTGTAGACCTGGGCAGTGAACAAAGGCAAATACTAGCTGGTATTAAAAAATGGTATAGGGCAGAAGAGCTTGTCGGAAAGTTAGTTATAGTTGTTTTTAATCTAAAACCCAAATTGATGGGTGGGATGGAAAGCCAAGGAATGATACTTGCAACACCCTGCGGAAATGATCAAAAACCTGTGCTTCTAACTACTGAAGTACCTGTAGAACCTGGTTCAAAGGTCTGCTAGAAAAATTTATTGGATCTAGCTTTACCTTTTTATCAGGGCTCAACGATGAAGAGGGTTTTAAGTGAAGAAAAAGATAATGATTTCGAACCCACGCCAAGAGTTGGGCCCTGCATTGAGGAGCTGCTAGCAAAAAGTGAAGAGCTTAATGAGATAAATAGCGTTGCACAGAACAGGGAAGCTGATTGGGTAGACCTGTTATTGTATGACAATAATGGAATTCAATTTTATCTCAGAACATTTGTTGGGATTGATTGCCTTCATATAATGCAAGGTATATTAGAATCATGTAGTGAAGCTGGCAAGGAAATATGCAAAAGATATGTCGATTACCCTGAGGTTTCAAGGATAGATCTACAAGGAAATTGTATATTCCTTTTCATTCCACACTTTCCTGCTTTAAGGATACGTAAATTTATGGAGAAGATAGCAATTAAACCGGAAAAAATCCTAGCATATAGACTAATATATGAAGAAGGTGACATCTTTGGGAGCCAGGTTTAGGATTAAGGGATGGCTGGATAATGATACCTATGGAGAACTGCTGGGCTTTTCAAATTATTTGGGAAGATATCAAGGCACCTCAGTTTTTGAAATTAATGAAGAAAAAATGAGGCTGAATGGCTATTCTCCAATAGATGTTATAGAGAAACTGAGAGATCTCGAAAGAAATGTCTTCATTGAAGACATAAAAGCTGTAGAAAATCATTTCAAAGAGAGCCTTTCTATAAAAATTGACTACGATGGGAAACATGTACTATTAAGTTCAAAGGTTTATCTAAAACAATACTTGAGCAACTTTTATGCTAAAGGCAAATACGATAGCTCAAAGAAATCATATATATTTGAGCCATACCTATACGTTGACCTGAAAAAATACCTGATGTCTAGGGGTTTTATTATCGAGGATGGAACTAATATATTCCTAGACAGTAAGTTGCCTAGAGAGCTCTCATTCAATGGAACCCTTAGAGACTATCAAGAGGAGGCTGTTAAAAAGTGGAGCGAGAAAGGAAAAGGTGTTATAGTCCTACCAACGGGGTCTGGAAAAACAGTCATTGCAATACGGGCTATTGCAAAGCTGGGAGTGAACACCCTTATAGTAGTTTATACCAAAGAACATATAAAGCAATGGAGTAACGCTATAAAGAAGTTTACAGATGCTGATTCTCTTGTGGGAGAATTCTATGGTGAAGATAAAAATATAAGACCAATAACAGTTACAACATACCAAAGCGCGTTTAGAAACGTAACCATATTTTCAAAGAAGTTTAAATTCCTAATCTTTGATGAAGCCCACCACCTACCAGCAGAAAAGTTTAAAGCCATAGCAATAGGCATGCCATCACCGTTTAGAATGGGTTTATCAGCTATTGCCGTAAGAGAAGACGGAAAGGAAGATGAAATATTCCCTCTTATTGGAGGTATAGTTTATCAAAAATCTCCAGGAGAACTCTCCGAAAAAGGTTACCTAGCGCCTTATATCATCAGAAGGATCAGGGTGGATCTTAACAGAGAGGACATGAAAAAATATGATGAACTAAAGAAGCGGTATACGTTTTTTTCGAAAGGGAGAAGGTTTGATGAAATATTAGAAGCAGCAAAGAGGGGAGAGAAGAACGCTATAAATGCCCTAAGGCTAAAGGCACAAATGCAACATATTGTACAAAATAGTGAGGCAAAAATAAATAAGGTTATTGAAATAGCTAAGAATGAGCTTAGTAGGGGCTCTAAAATAATAATATTTACACAATATAAGGAGCAGGCAGAAACTATAGCTAATAAGCTAGGCGCTTTTTTAATCCACGGTGGAATAGAGGAGAAGATGAGAATAAATGCTCTAGAGAGCTTCAAGAATGCAAAGAGCTCTATACTAGTAATTACCACAGTTGGTGATGAAGGCTTGGACATTCCAGATGCTAACATCGGCATTTTTGTCTCTGGTACAGGTTCTAGAAGACAATTCGTCCAAAGGCTTGGGAGGTTGCTTAGACCGATGCCTGGCAAAAAATCCATATTGTATGAAATTATTGCCAGTAGGACTAGCGAAGAGGCACAATCCAGAAAAAGGAGAAACGCCCTTTAACCCAAAGTCTCGTATACAAAAGAAAGATACAAAGGAAAGGATTGAAACATTACTTAAGAACTTCCTTCACGAGCTTTGGTATTTCAAAGGGAGTCTCAGCAACTTTTATACCTACACTTCTCAGCGTCTCTACTTTATCTTTATAGGAACCAGAGCCCATGGTTATGATAGCACCTGCATGCCCCATCCTCTTTCCGACAGGAGCAGTCTTTCCAGCAACAAATGCAACTACAGGTTTTGTAAAGGCTCTCTCCTCAACCATTTTTGCAGCCCTCTCCTCCGCATCTCCTCCTATTTCTCCTATTAACACCAAGGCCTTCGTTTGAGGGTCATTTTCGTAGAGTTTCATGACCTCGGTAAAAGATATACCTATGACAGGGTCACCTCCAATACCTATCACCGTAGACTGTCCTATGCCATTCTTGCTCAATACATTGCTAATTTCGTAAGTTAGTGTCCCACTCCTTGAAGCAATTCCTACGTTTCCTTGCAAAAAGACATTGCCAGGCATTATACCAATCTTCGATTTTTCAGGTGATATGATCCCAGGACAGTTGGGGCCTATGATAGTCGTTCCTTTAGACCTTGCGTAAGTTATGAATTTTATTGAGTCGTGTATTGGAATGTGCTCGGTAATAACAACAACTAATTTTAACCCTGAATCTATAGCCTCATATACAGCGTCTGTTGCAAATTTTGCCGGAACAAAAATTATAGAAGTATCTGCCTCGGGATGCTCCCTCTTTGCCTCATCGACAGTATCATATACAGGTATATCGAATATCTTTGTACCACCTTTACCAGGAGTAACCCCAGCAACTATTTTTGTTCCATATTCAAGCATGCGCTTTGTATGGAAAGACCCTTCATTACCTGTTATCCCCTGCACGATTACCCTGGTTTTTTCATCAACCAATATTGCCATTTCTAATCACCTCACCTGCTCACAACAACTTTAGCTGCTTCTATAGGATCATTAAATACTTCTATACCGGCCTCTTCCAATATCTTTCTTCCTTCTTCCTCATTAGTCCCTGTAAGCCTAATTACAACAGGTTTTTTGATACCTGTTTCGTTTAAAGCCATGATAATTCCCTTCGCTACTTCATCTGCCCTAGTAATTCCGCCAAACATATTTATGAAAATCTTTTTGGCTTTTTGGTACTGCAATAGGAAAGAAACGCACTGTTTGACGTGCTCAGCATCAGCTCCACCACCCATATCTAAGAAATTTGCCGGCTTACCGCCAAACCCATAGACCAGATCCATTGTGGTCATAGTTAAACCAGCTCCATTTCCCAATATACCTACGTCACCATCAAGCTCCACAAATGCTAAACCCAACTCATGCCCTTTGATTTCATATTCGGTGTTTTCTCCTAACCTTTCTTTTTCAGTTTTCGCAAAATCCTTATGCCTATAAAGGCTGTTGTCGTCAATAGTAATCCTTAGGTCTAGTGGCAAGACTCTGTCATTAAGATATGCTAAAGGATTGCTTTCAGCAAGCTCGGCATCATATTCAATAAAAGCCTTGTATAATGTTAGCAAGAACCTTTCAAAACTGCCCAATGCTTTTCCGGTAACCCCTATTTTCTTCCCTATCAGCCTAGCTTCATAACTCCTCAAACCAACAAAAGGATCTATTGGATACCTTATAATGCTCTCTGGCTTCGTCCTGGCTATTTCTTCGATATCTATGCCCCCATACTGGGATGCTAATACTAAAGGCCTCTTATCATTTCTATCTATTACTAAGCCTACATATAGTTCTTTTTCATGAGGTATGGCTTTTTCAATCAATATGTAAGAAGGCTTGATCCCCTTAATAGGGGTCTCGAACAACGCCCTTGTTGTCTCTATGGCTTCCTCGATCGTTTTCACCAACTTTATTCCTCCAGCTTTTCCCCTTCCTGCCACCAATACCTGTGACTTCACAGCTAACGGTGGTTCTATTCCAGAATCCCTTATTTTCTTTTCCACATCATCGCCCTTTTTGATTAATATGCTTTCTGGAATGCCAAAGCCATAGCCCCTTATTATCTCCTTAGCCTCAAATTCAAATAGCTTCAATCCCTATACACCGAAATATCAATAGTCTTAAATCAGGATTAAATTCTTTTAGCCTAACCTTTTATAATATGATTATCTATTGTACTTATATTATTTCTCTTAAAATGCATGTAAATAGCTAGAAACCCTTAATAGCTTAGCAGCTTTACATTTGCCTGTCATGATCACATAACAGCTATAGGTGGAAATAATGATCTTCTTAGCTTTTTTCATCTCAAGTTTACCAAGGAGGCCATCCTTATGTTTACTATAAAGCTAAAAAGAATATAAGCGATAAATCTAAACCTAGTAATGGAAACATGGGTGTATATAGTTGAATAGAAGGCGTAGACAGGCCGAGAGAAGGAACATATATAACGTCGACCTTCATAGGCTAAGCTCATACCCAACATACAATAGGGACAAAAGAAACGAGTTAAGCAAAGGTGATGTAATAAGAGTTATCATAGGGGACATGGATGGAAATGGCATGGGCATAGCATCCTATAAAAAATTTAGAGTTTTCGTGAAAGGTGAAGTGTATCCAGGCGACAGGGTAGAGGTTAGGGTGGAATCGATTAAAGGAAATAGCGTGATCGGAAAACTCGAAAAGGTGGAGGAGAGGAGAAGTTGAGCAACCAATGCATGCCAACAAAGGATTTCTTGAGAAATATAGTTAATAACCTCCTTTCGGAGAATTCCGAGAAAATACCTAGTAATGTACTTGAAGAAATTAAGAAAAGAATAGGATATGCTGAGGCCAAATATAAGTTTAGCGTATATAATGGCAACCCAAGAAGAATTATACAATACCTTCGAAGCGATGACTGGGAAGAGTTGGTTGCATATCTGAGATCCTTTAACCTCCACGAAATATTAAAACTTATATTAGAAAGGTTGGGCAAGGAATATAGCTCCTCATGCCCCGAGGTCGCCGAAGCTGCAAGGAAAGTCATGGGTGATGTTTCGCTGATAAAAGAAACACAAAAAGAAAGGATTACAATAGATATCGTTACGAATTTTTTGAAAATGAATGGCTATCAAACAGAGGTCTTGGAAAACGGGGTTTCGTTTAAAGATGGTGATATAGACGTTAAAATAGTAATAAAGAATGGAATGCTTTCGTATACAATGTGTAAGGAAGGAAAGGCAAGGAATCTAGATTCAATAATAGCAAGGATAAATAAAATAAAGGAAATATAAGGTAGAAAAGTCTTGGAACCCAGTAATGTACTTATTGGGATTGTAGGAAAGACTAATGTTGGCAAATCAACCTTTTTTAGTGCTGCTACGGAAATTGATGCCCAAATTGGAAACAGACCCTTTGTTACGATAGAAAGCAATGTGGGTATAGGATATGCAAGAAAAAGGTGTGTACACGTAGAATTGGGCCTACCAAAATGTGATGCCTCTAATAGCATTTGTATAGAAGGTAACAGGTTTATTCCTGTAAAAATAATGGATGTGGCAGGCCTCGTTCCCGGAGCCCATGAAGGTAGAGGTCTAGGGAATAAGTTTCTTGATGATTTGAGAAGGGCTGATGTATTCCTCTTAATAGTTGATGCAAGTGGCTCGAGCGGACCTGATGGCAAGCCGTTAAAGCCTGGAACGTATGATCCTGTAGAAGAAGTAAAGTTTATTTTAGAGGAGATAGACGAATGGATGTATAGTTCTATACAGAGGGATTGGGGCAAATATAAAAAACAATATGGAATGGGCATAATTAAAGACCCTCTGGAAGCTTTTTCTCAGAGAGTTTCTGGTTTTGGAATTACTAGGAAACAAGTAGAGATTGTGCTAAATAGAACAAAAGTTTCTGAAAATGAATTGTTTAAGATTGACAAAGAAAACCTAAAAAACCTTATCAAAGCCATGAGAAAGCTAACTAAGCCACTTGTAATTGTTGCAAACAAAATAGATATACCTGAGGCTCAAAAGAACATTAAAAGGTTAAGAGAAACCTTTGCAGAATATCCGGTTATACCTGTAAGTTCTATGGCAGAATTAATATTAAGAAGATTAAGGAAGGAAGATATAATAAGATATATACCGGGTGATACCGACTTTAAGGTCAATTCACTCGAAAAATTAGACAAAAAAACAAGGAATGCGCTAGAGCTAATTAAGGATATACTAAGCAAATATAAAGGTACCGGAGTTATTAATGCAATAAATACTGCCCTCTTCGACTCGCTAGGGTTAATACCGGTCTATCCTGTAGAAGACGTCAATAAATTTACCGATAAGCAAAACAAGGTTCTACCTGACGTTATTCTAATGCCCAAAGGTTCGAATGCAAAAGACCTGGCGCTAAGGATACATAGTGATATAGCAAAAGGCTTTCTATATGCGATAAATGCTAGGAGTAAGCAAAGAATAAGCTCGTCCTATCTATTGAACGAAAATGATGTTATAAAGATAGTGAGTACCACAGCAAAGCGTTAAATGTAATTCTTTGCCCTTTTAATAGTACCACTAGTTCTTATCGGTATCAGTAGTGCGTCCTGCTGATCTAGCCTCCTTATAAGCCCAAGAACGGCTATCAAATTATTTATATACTTGTGCCTTATACGGATGATACCACGTTTGTTTTTCTCATCAAAGTATACTAACTTGCAATAAGAATCAGAAAATAAGAGGTTTCCATATAGGCTCTTAAACTTACTTGATATTGAGCTTTCTACAACCTTTGAGTCTACGGGATCTAACGAAACCACTTCAAATACTAAGTATCTGTTTCTTGCTTTCTTGAATTCATCCCTAATCTTTAATACTATCCTATATTTTTCTAGGTACCTCCTTGAAGATACACTACCAGCATAATAACCAAGAATTGCAGATATAGCTAGGGAAGCGGCCATAAAAGCTATTAAAACATAATCCATTAATTTTGCTTACCTCTTTCTAGTTAACTTTCTTGCTTCCCTTTCTGTTTCTCTTAAAATTATTATGTCTCCTATCCTCACTGCGCCCATAACGTTTCTAGTAATTATCCTGCCTTTGTCCTTGCCCTCCAATATCCTTACCCTAACTTGGGTCACCTCCCCTGCTACTCCAGTCCTTCCTATAAGCTGAAGAACCTCTGCAGGATATCCTATCCCCTCAGCTATAGACCCTGTACCGTGGTGCCTTTCCCTTTCATGAGACCTTCTATGCATACTCAATCTATTCACCTAACACCAAGCTTTTGTTCATCCCTAATACGGATAACGCATAATACCGTTTTTAAGTTTTTTGTACTTATAAGACAACTATCCTTCATATCAAAGTACCCTTTAATAGCATAGAAAAGAATTTTGACTTGCAAAGCTTTTAATTAACGTCCAGATTGTCGATTTCTGAGCAAACGCGTTTTGCTATTTCTATTGAGGCTATGAAAATCTTATCAGCGTTTCTAGCCACTGCATTTAGCTTATCCTGCATCCCATCATAAATTTTCTCCACATTTTCTATCAACAGCTGCTCTGCCAGTAGCTTCATCATCAAGGTTCTTCTCGAAATAACTTTTTCGAAAAACCTACCCGTTTTCTTTATATGATCATAGTGATCGTTGATAGAAATAGCTAAGTCATCTATACCCTTTCCCATGATTGCACTCGTTTTTAATAACCTTGGCCTCCAAGAAGAGTCACTCAAACCTATGTCACCTTTTTCCAGTGCAAACAATAAATACTCGTAGGTCTTTCTCGATTCTTCCTTATCCTCTTTGTTTAAAACGTATATATCACCGATCTCCATAACACCTGCCTTTAGAGCCTGTATATCATCACCAGCCCCTGGCATAGTTACCACTATTATCGTATGGGCAGCTTTCATGATATCTACTTCTGATTGACCCACTCCGACAGTCTCTATTATTATTTTATCATAACCAAATGCATCAAATGCCTCTATCATAGTTAAAGCCGCTAAGCTCAAACCGCCTTTTAGGCCTTTGGAAGAAACACTCCTTATGAAAACGCCAGGATCAGTCGCATGTTCTTGCATCCTAAGCCTATCCCCAAGCAAAGCCCCCTTGCTTATCGGACTGCTTGGATCTATTGCCACAATTGCAACCTTATGTCCATTCCTACGGAGAGAAGTTATGAGCCTCGATATTAAAGTACTTTTCCCACTTCCAGGTATACCTGTAATACCTATAACCTGGGAATTGCCTGATCTTTTTGCCAGGCTTTCCAATAGGTTTTTTGGTATCTCATATGGGTTCTCTAGAAGGCTAAGAACCTTTCCCATAGCCCTTAAATTACCCGAGGATGCCCTGTTCAGCAACTCTTCTAAATTTAATTGGGAAAAACTAGGCAAAATGAATCAACCCCTGTAGCTTTCCTTTTCTCTCTTTTCCTTGGCTAACTCCCTTACCACATCAGCGATTCTTCTTAGGCTTTCTCCTGGTAAAAACACTTCCCTAATACCTATCCTTCTCAATTCTTCAACATCTATTATAGGTATTGTACCACCTATCACTACAGGTATATCATCGGCCCCAAGGGACCTAAGGCCTTCCATTAGTTTTTTCATGTGATATATATGGGAGCCACTCAATATGCTAATACCTATAACATCAACGTCTTCTTGTAGCGCTGCTGAGATTATTTGTTCTGGTGTTTGTCTTATGCCCGTATATATAACGTCGAAGCCAAAGTCCCTTAACGCCCTTGCTATTACTTTAGCGCCTCTGTCATGCCCATCTATCCCGAGTTTTGCTACCAATACCTTATATTGCTTTTCTTTAGTATATTGGGGGCTCAACATAGGTTCCAAACACCTCCTTTAATGTGTTCATTATTTCACCTAAGGTAGCTCTTGCCTTAGCGGCTTCTAAGATGTAAGGCATTATATTTATATCTTTTTCTGCCGCCTTTCTTAGTTCACTTAGTGACCTCTCCCACCTTTCGAGGTTCCTGCTGGCTCTTATCTTGCTGATCCTCTCCTTCTGCCTCCTCTCTATTTCTTCCTGATTATATTCTAATAGCGGGACATTCCTTATTTCATCTATTTCTCTGTCCTCGAATATGTTTACCCCAACAATGTATTTCTTTTTCTCTTCTACGTACCTTTGATAGGTATAGCTGGCCTCTGTGACCTCCCTTTGAGGATACCCTTTCTTAACGGCTTCGAGCATTCCACCGAGCCTCTCAATTCTATCAATATAATCCCATGCCCTGTTCTCTATTTCATCCGTAAGCCATTCCACATAGTAGCTACCGGCCAAAGGATCTATCGTGTCTGCTATCCCTGACTCATAGGCTATAATCTGTTGCGTCCTTAGGGCTATTTTTGCTGCGAACTCGCTAGGAACCCTAAAGGGTTCGTCGAAACTGTTTGTGTGAAGACTCTGCGTCCCACCAAGCACCGCTGCCATTGCTTCGATTGCAGTCCTTATTATATTGTTCCAGGGCTGCTGAGCAGTCAAGGACACCCCAGCAGTCTGTGTATGAAATCTCATCCACATGCTTCTTGACTTCTTAGCATTAAACCACTCTTTCATTATTGTCGCCCACATCCTCCTAGCAGCCCTGAACTTTGCTATTTCTTCAAAAAAGTTAATATGAGAGTCCCAGAAGAAGCTTAGCCTTGAAGCGAAGTCATCAACGTCTAGCCCTCTTGATATTAATTGTCTCACATATTCTATTCCATCGGCTATTGTAAATGCCAGCTCTTGAACAGCTGTAGACCCCGCTTCTCTGATGTGATACCCACTTATACTTATGGGATTCCATTTAGGAAGGTTTTTTACACTCCATTCTATTAGATCCATGCCTACCCTTACTGCTGGTTCTGGAGGGAAGACATAGCTCTTCTGTGCAATGAACTCTTTGAGCGGATCATTCTGTGTTGTCCCACCTATTCTAGAATAGTCAACCCCCTGTTCTTCAGCGGTTCCTACATAAAAGCTAAGCAAAACAGGCGCTGGTGGGTTTATTGTCATGTTTGTGGTGACCTCTCCCATGTTTATTCCACTAAACATTATCTTCATATCTTCTATTGTAGGAACGCTAACCCCAACAATACCAACTTCCCCTTGGGCCATAGAATCGTCAGGATCGATGCCTAGAAGTGTTGGATAATCAAACGCCAAGCTCAAACCAGTCTCGCCGTGTTCAATTAAAAACTTTAGCCTTTTGTTAGTCTCTTCGGGTCCGCCAAACCCACTAAACATCCTCATTGTCCAAAGCCTAGCCCTATACATAGTTGCATGTATGCCCCTAGTATATGGATGCGTGCCTGGGAACCCGAGTTTTTTATTGTAATCAAAATCTTGGATATCGTAAGGAGTATAGAGCCTCTTAACGGGTATGTCGCTTAAAGTGGTAAATCCTTCGCTTCTTTCCGGAACCCTATCAAGCCATACAGGTAGTACTTCCTTTTCCCACCTTTCCAAGGAATCTTTAATTTCGTTTATTGATCTTTTGTCGTATAAGTATGTCATTGTTCATATCCCGTTTAATATAATGTTGGATACAAAGTTTTTATAATTATTTGCAATAAATACATATAATATTTGTGAAGAAGGATCTCTCAATATATGTATATAAATCTCTTAGGAAAAGCATGAAACAGAGGGGGTTAAGCGTGGTCAAATTATACTCAGAGATTTTAAGCAAAGAAATAGAAGTAGCAGATGGGCTAAAAAGAATTGTAAGCCTTGCACCAGCAATAACCGAGACCCTATACCTAATTGGCGCAGGTGATAAAGTAGTCGGAGTAAGCTATTTTTGTAATAAGCCAGCAGAAGTAGCGAAAAAGCCTAGAGTAGGCGCATATCTGAATGTGAACTACAATCTTTTGCAAAAGCTTAATCCTGAAATACTCCTTGTTACAACTGGCGCCCAGAGAGAAAGGGTTTATGAACTTGAGAATAACGGCTATAAAATCTATCCCATCGCGCTACCTGTAAATATATACGGTATCCTAGACAATATAATGATTGTTGGGATAATAGTAGATGAAAGATATAACGCTAGAGCATTGGCATATGAAATAAACAAAAAAATGATTAACCTGCATAATGTATTAAATGGAACTAAGCTCTACTATGAAATTAACCTTGGTGGCCCAGTAAGTGTTGGGGCGCATAGCTATATAGGAGACGCGTTTAGCTATATAGGAGCTTCCCATGTTTTTGAAAAAGACAGAACAACATACGTTATAAATCCTGATATAGAAGATGTAAAGAGGTTTGATCCAGAGATCATTGTTTATGAACAAAAACTAGGAGAGCACGCAGACAAGAAAAAAATTAAGGAAAAACTTGAAAAAAGAGGGCTCGGTAACCTAAAGGCTGTTAAAGAAGGAAGAATAATAATAATGGAATACGATAGCCTTGCACACTATGGCCCTAGCTTCTTTGAGGCCCTCCAAAGGTTGGTTAAAAGGATTAATGATACGTTAACCAACGAATATTAAACTTTTTATAAATTTATTTTAAAAAATACCCCATGGCGAAAGGT
>WALX01000107.1 GCA_015522625.1 Candidatus Hestiella sp. | reverse complement strand
TCACCTATTGGTGGGTAATGATAATAGGTTCGATAGTAGCCGGGGGTATTGTTGCGTTCCTTACTGCTTTTGCCCCAAGCCTTGTCAGCAAGGAACCAGAAAGCCTTTCAAGGCTTAAGGCATCAATGGCCATCTCTGGCATAGCAATAATATTGGCTGGGCTTGGTGTTTTTATCGGTTCGGCAGAACTGCTCAGCTATGCCTTTGGGCTCCCAATGATGGGGAGCTCTATAGTTGTAGGGGCTGTGGTTTTCACTGCATTCATAATAATAATCCAGTGGCTCCTATCTCCCTACTTAATTAACATGATGTATAGGACTCATGCCCCAAGAAACGCAGAGGAGGAAAAGGTACAGAAGATACTTACAGGAGTTGCACAGAAGAGTGACATAAGGCCTCCAAAGGTAAGGATTGCCGAGGTCAACATACCAAATGCCTTTTCCTATGGGAGTCCTTTAACTGGCAACTTTGTTGCAGTAACAAGAGGTCTGATGAACATTATGCCTGAAAGCGAGGTAGAGGCTGTACTTGGGCACGAAGTTGGCCACCTGAGGCACAGAGATGTGGGGGTAATACTGGCCCTAAGCTTGATCCCACTCGCTGTCTACTATTTAGGGCAGATACTCATTTGGAATGGCATGCTATCTGGGGGTTACGATGGTGATACTGGAGGAGGAGGTGGAGGCATCCTCTTGCTCCTCGTGGGCATGATTTTAATTGCAACCGGTGTGCTCTTTAGGTTTTTGGTGGCACACTTTAACAGGCTTAGGGAATACTATGCTGATGCAAATAGTGCCATTGTGACCAAGAAGCCTAGGAATTTACAGAGGGCGCTAGCAAGGCTGGAACTAGCCTATAGGTCTAGCAAAAGGCTGAGGGACGAAGCTAAGAGCAACTCCATGGCCCAATCATTGTTTATAATAGCGCCCTTTATAGAGATTAGCGGTGGGTTTTTCTTCGAGATCGATCACCCTGGGGAGTGGGGTTTCATTAATGAGGACATAGACGAGGCTGTTGAAAGGTTAAGGAAGTCAAGGGCAGATCCAAGGGTGGAGATAATGTCCACCCATCCTCCAACGCCGAAGAGGATCAGGTTTTTAGATAACATAGCCAAGAGGCTTGAATACATAGCTAGCATGTGACACCCGGTAAGCTTTGACATTAGGTGCAGAATCTTTTACTACTTTTCGCTAATTTAACAACAGATATTAGTTTCCTGCTTTAATTAGTGCTTGGTGATATTTTTGGAGAGTGAGGTTCAGGTACCGAAATGGGTAAGCAGGATCAAGGTTCCCATCCCAATAGAGTCGCTCAAATTCGTGAACGTTTATTTGATACAAGAGAGCAACGCGTTCAGCCTGGTAGATGCAGGTATGTACAGCATTAGGTCCTTCCATGAGCTTATAAACAGGATAACTTCCATTGGGCTTAGGATAAACGATTTAGAATCGGTAGTAGTGACGCACTTTCACGTTGATCACATAACCCTCTCCCCTATTCTGTATGAGCTAAGTGGGGCAGACTTCTATCTTGGATTAAAAGACGAGTCCGCTTTAAGAAGGGGGTTCGACAGGTTTATAGGAAAGGCCCTAAGGCTCTACAAGAGACACGGCGTACCTCAAGGGGAGGCGAATGAAATCTCGAGGTATCATCCGGCTATGAGGATTATAGACGTTTATGATAATTACCTTAGGGAAATGCCGTGGATCCCCCTTGCTGAGAGGTCTGAGGTGGAGTTGGGTAACAAGAGGTTTAAGGTTATCCACGTTCCAGGCCATACTCCGGGTCAAATTAACCTGTTCTATGAGGAGGAAGGCGTTTTGTTTACCGGTGATCACATACTTGATAGAATAACGCCACAGATAACCCTGATGGATGAAAGGGAAGACCCTCTGGGAGATTACATGAATAGCCTTGAAAAGGTTTCTATGATGAATGCTAGGATTGCACTACCAGGACATGGAGAACCTATAGTCAACCCTTCTAAAAGGGCCAAGGAGCTCATAGAGCACCACAAACAGCGCTTAAATGAAATACTCGAATATGTGAAGAAAAAGGGAGAGGCGACAGCTTATGAGCTGGCAAAGGTTGTTAGGTGGAGGACTAATTATTCTTCTTGGGAAGAGTACCCCTATCCAGAAAGGTTTTTCGCGATAGGCGAAACCCTCTCACACCTAAGGAGGCTGGAGCTGGAAAACAAAATAGAAAAGAGGGAATGCGCAAATATAGTTAAGTGGGTACCCTTGGTTTGAGGGGGTTGCTTTGAACCAAATAAGAATGATAGCTGAAGAGATGATAAGGTCTAGGTTTGCTGTAGCTTTGACAGGTGCTGGCATCAGCACGGCTAGCGGAATACCTGACTTTAGGGGCCCCAGCGGGATATGGAAAACCTTCGATCCTTCCCTATTTCATATTTCATATTTCATGAAGGACCCAATGAACTCATGGAAGCTCTTCGCCGAAAAGATGTATGATGCTATAAAGAAGGCCAAGCCCAACATATCGCACTATGCCCTTTCAAGGCTAGAAGAGATGGAAATTATAAAGGGGGTTATAACACAAAACATAGACGACCTGCACAGGAAGGCTAATACGAAGGAGGTAATAGAGCTTCACGGGAACATAAATTTTTCCGTATGCACCCAATGCGGTAGGAGGTTTAACATAGAGGAGAGCATAAAGGAGGTAAAGGCCAACAAGGTACCACTCTGTCCTTACTGTGGGGGTCTGGTAAAGCCTGATGTAGTTTTCTTTGGAGAGCCGCTCAGCAGCGAAACGTTAAGAAGGGCCTATGACTTCGCATCAAGGAGCGACCTTTTCTTAGTGCTTGGTTCTAGCCTTTCTGTTAGCCCAGCAAACCAATTGCCAATAGTTGCGAAATCAAACGGTGCAAAGCTGGTTATAATAAATGCTGGACCTACAGAATTCGATCCATATGCAGACATAAGGGTCGAGGGGAGGGTAGAGGAGGTGTTTCCAAAGATATGCAAGCTCGTTGAAGAGATGATTGCATCAAAAAGCGGTATATGTGACTATGATTGAGATATCTGCCTCGCCTTCTCTAGGAGCGATCTCATGAGGGTAGAGAGTAAGAACCCTTTTGCCTTATCTCTCGCGTTCTTTCCCATCTCATCCCTTAGGCCTTCATTGTTCAGTAGCGTCATTATTGCCTTGTAGGCCCCTTGCATATCATCAGGACCGTTGAGGTGTACTCCATCCTTGTTATGCGTGATGAGCCACTTCTGGCCATAGGTCGCGCTGGTTACCACCGGAATTCCCCCATACATGAACTCTATTTGGGTTAGGCCAAGCGCTTCTATTCTTGACATTATAATGTTTAGGTAGCTAGCCTTTATGAGTGATGCCTTTTGCTTTATGCTAAGCTCCCCGGTTACAATAACGTTCCTCAATTTTCTTGCTTCCTTAATGACTTTCTCCCACTGATCCCCGGGCTTACCCGCTATAACGAACACTACATCATCATTGTTTTTGAACATCTTAGCTACCTGGACCACACCAGCAGGATTTTTTCTCTCTTCGACCGTGCCCAGGTATGATATTATTTTCTTACCATTTTCTATTCTAAATTCCTCGAGGAAGTCCTCGGCCTTTGCATTATCTATTTCTTTGGCCTCTTCATCGTCTAGACCCCCGGGGAATATGAATATCTGCGAGGGTTGGGCGCCCATTGTTATCATATCTTCTGCTTCAACACCTGTTACCGCTAAAATTATGTCTGCTGCTTTAAATATCGAAGGAAGCTCTGTTGTGTTCCAGGCTATTCTATACGTCCTTTCAAACGGATCGTACCTACCTGAGGTTGGGGGTTGGAAGTGGGACATGTGGCCAAACACAACCCTCTTTTCATGCACTCCCATGCTCTCCATTATCTTTCTCCACAATATCCACTTCGCCGTGTCCTCTGGCCCATTCCAGAGCGTCGAGTGCGTTACTATAAAGTCAATTCCTATCTCCTTCTCTATCATGTTTAAGACGCTTATGTAGTCCCTGAAATATATCCTCCTAGGAGGCCACCTCAGCTTCCTGCTCAGCACCCTTATAGTCGGTAGGCCTATCCTTGGATCCCTTTCAAAAACCCTGTATGGCTTGCCCGAGATCTCAAGCTCTCTATCTGATACCACAGGCTCCCCATCATGATAGATGCTGGTTATTAGGTACCCTTTATACCCCAGTTTCAGGGCAAACTTCAACATCCTCTGGGCCACTAGTTCCTGCCCTTTGCTGTTCGAGGTCTGATACATAACCGAATAAAACTTAAAATCCATAATATTACCTCCTTAAAAACCTTACTACGTAAACAGCGACAAATAGTATCGCCAGTCCCCAAGACAAGGGTTGGAGGAGCACCATGAGGGGGGTTACGTTTAGCCTTATTTCCCTAAGGGCGAAGGTTATCACAGTCAAGTAGAGCACTATTTTAATATACACTATTAATATATCGATCTCTGGCCCCCCTCTTTGTCTAGCCTCTGTTGAGAGGTATGAGTCAAAAACATCTATTAATATGAAACCTATTAATATAATGAAAACGAAGAGGGCCGTGTACCCAAGGCCATTAGTCAAGAGACCTGCAACCCTCCCCATTAACCTAAAGGCTTGCGAGAGGTAGTCTATACCGAGCACAATGCCGGTTGCGTATAGGAAGTAAGATATTATGGAGCCGAAGAAATCACCCCCAGTCTTTCCGGCCCTCAGGGCTATCCTGCCCATCGTAATGTGTCTAAACCAATCGTTGAACCCTGCTATCACCAAAATTCTTTTTACTACATAGCCAATAAGTTTCCCAAATATATAGAAGCCTACTACTATCGCAACAAAATACACGAACTCTATTAAATATTTAAGCATATCTTGCATACTTTAATATCATCTCCCCTATATTTTTAAACTCAACAAGTTTATCCACCTTTACCTTCCTCATATGGTCGTTGTAGCCGTTCAAAACTAGTATCGATATGTCAGATTGCCTGAAAGCTGGTATGTCGTTCTCACTGTCTCCGAAAAATATTACTTTATCAGGCTTAAAAACTTTTCTTAGAAAGCTTATAGAGCTGCCCTTGTTCTCTTTACTGATGAATATGTCTATAAAGGGCTCATTCTCATACAAGACTACCTTCATTCCATAGCTTTTTGCCTTCTCTATTATTTTTCCGAGCTCCCTAGGCTTCTCTGCATGCCTCCACTCTATTCCGAAGCCAGCTATGAGGCCGGTAGTGGTTCTCTTAACCTCAATTTTAACCCTTTCGTCCCTTATCATCATCCTTATAGAGTTGAGCATCTCAACGGCTATGTCTTGTTTTTCTATCAGTCCCATGTCTACGCACGACCTGTTTCCATATATTATCTCGGCGCCAGTTATGCATGAGTACACATCAACACCCTTCACCCTTTCCATTATAAAGGAGCATGGTTTAGATGAAACTATGCCTATTATGGATTTGCTTCTGGCTCGCATTATTGCATCCAGGACTTCCCTTGGGGGGTAGGCGTTGCCTTCATCAGCATCAATTGGGCTTATTGTACCATCATAGTCAAGTAGCAACAGGTTCATTTTATGTGCACCTTGTCTGCCTCTCTTACTATTTGTCTTGGTTTCTTATAAAAGTCTTAACAATAAAGTGGTTTAAAACTTTAAAATTTTGCCGACCAATATTTTGGAAGGAAGGTCTGTTTGTGGTAATCGTTTAAAAGGGGAGGGTATTTGGTAACAAACCTGCCCGCTGAGGCAATAGTAAAGTTAAATAAATACAGTGATGCTAAGAGAGTTGAAGAAAAGATAAAGGCACTAGAGGAATTCATAAGCGCCGTACCGAAGCACAAGGGAACTGAAAACCTACTTTACTGGGCTAGGAGTAGGCTGGCAGAGCTCAGGGAGGAAGAGGAAAAGGAGAGGAGGAAGAAGAAGGGTGGAGGCCCTAGGATGTTTGTCCAAAAATCAGGGGCAGGCCAGGTCGTTGTTGTTGGGCCTCCAAACTCAGGAAAGAGTAGCATCATCTCTAGGCTGACAAATGCAAAGACAGTTGTGAGCGATGTACCCTTTACAACAAAAGAACCGCTTGTTGGTATGATGTCTTATGAGGACATAAAGTTTCAACTAATAGACACTCCACCTCTAATATGGGGGGAGGGCAATGTTAACCAGAAGGTCTTGGCGCTTTCTAGGAATGCCGATGCCCTGCTCATAGTTGTTGGGGCGGACCAGATATACCTTCTCAAAAGTGTTTTGGAAGCCCTTGAAAGAGGAGGTATATTCATTTCTAGGGAAAGAGGGTTTATAAAGATTAAGAAGAAGAGGGGTAGCAACACGATAAGCATTGTATTTCATGGTAGGCCTTCCTTTACAGAGGAGGAACTGAAGAAAAGGATTAGATCCTATGGTATATATAATGCAGAGGTCGAGGTCTACGGAAACCCTAGCCTCGACGAACTTGAGGCCTCGATACTGAACGTAAATGTGCATAAGCCTGCTATGATTATAATAAGCAAAGGGGATCTTATAGAGGATAAATCGGTGTTGGATAAAGTGAAGGAGGGATTACCAAAGGACGTTAGGATGAAGGTGGTATCGCTTTACGAAGGGATAGATATAGGCAAGGGGCTCTTCGAGATGCTTTCCATAAAGAGAATTTATACGAAGAAACCGAACTCTCCCCCAGATACGGATCCCTTGATAATAAAAAAAGATGCTACTATAAAGGAGATAGTTGAGGCTATAAATGCTAGGATGAGGGTAAGGTATGCAAAGGTGTGGGGTAAAGGTGCCAAGTTCAATGGCCAGAGGGTTGGCCTAGAATTTGTGCCGAAGGATGGCGATATCGTTGAGCTTAGGCAATAACAGCTTTATTGCTTATAGTTACCAGGCTTCGTTCTGATCAAATATTGGGTTGCACATCATCTTAGAGCCAAGGGATCCTATTAATAGGGAGATGCTTTTTAGTATGCCTGAAGAGGCTTTATCTTCCCCATCCAACCTTATTTCTTGGGAAAGCTTTATAGCGTTTAGTAGCCTCCTTGCCGAATCAGACGCTATTCCTCCGAAGAGCTCGCTTATCATCAACTTAATTTTTTGCGAGTTCATCACAAGCTTTTCCCTATCTACCCTTCTCAGGTACTCGTAAAGGAGGCTCGGGATTGTTGCTATTAGGCCATATGAGAACGGATTCAGCCCACCGTTTCCGTTCGATAGGCCTATGATTACCGTTGACATGTCCCTTGCTTCTGAGGCTATGTCCTCTATAGGCTCCCCTTTCAGGGCAAAGTCTACCATCGTTTGGAGCTTTGACCCTAAACCCTTTATGTACCTTTGCAATTCCTTTTCCTCCGGTCTTATAAATTCAACGATTATGTTGTCTATCAAATCCGTAATGCTTTCTACTTTGTCATCTTCGTTGAGCCTCTTCTTTATATCGTTTATTGCGTCTTGGCTTAGACCCTTAGTAGATATTGCGAGTTTTTTGTAGCCATGGATCAAGGCACAATCAGCTAGCGTTTTTGGGCCAAGCGCCCTGGCGACCCAGTTGTATTTGACGCGAACTGTATCTGCCCTCTCCAAAACATTTTTTTCTGAGGGAGACAACCTCAAGTGGTTCCCTTCCTCTTCTATTATTAGCTCGTCACCAACCTTTAGTCCTAGTTTCTTTATCCATTGCTTTGGCAAAGTTACTATCAAGCTAGATCCGCCAAGCCTCTGGATCCTCCTAGTGGATTGCAGGCTCATACGCCACCCCCATTTTTCTGTTAAGTTCGGGCCTTATAATTTTAACGCTGTTAAACTATTTAGAAATGGATTCTATTTAAAAATATTATTATCTTTATCTTTATAATTATTATCTC
>WALX01000106.1 GCA_015522625.1 Candidatus Hestiella sp. | reverse complement strand
TTGGTAGATAGGGCAGGGATAATAATGGAGGCAATGACCTCCATCAAGAGGGCTGGCGCAGACATCATAATAACTTACTTTGCGCTCGACGTAGCAAAGATACTTAGATCTGGCGAGGCCCTGTTTTAAAAGGCAAGGGTTACCTTCCATTCTATAATTTTCATTAAAGTAGTTGTTCCTCCCGGTTTTTGGGTTAATGCACCTTTCGTTAAAACATCAGTAAGCCCACACGTGTCAAATAAGGTTATGTAGACTATTCTCTTATTCAAACTCTAGTATTTTATAAGAGCTTTTAAATTACTCAGAAAAACTTAATAAGAAAAAGGGTGGTGGTCTCCCCCTTCGCTTCTATGACGACAAGGTAATCATTAGGGGTTGAAGATATACTATCAATCCATAAGACCGCCCAAGTGGTAACAATTAATACAGCTCCTCAATAGGCCACTAGAACTATTAATCGCTGAAAGAAAAGATAGTGCAAGCTTCTTTAGATTCAAAAATAAAGAGGTAAAACATGAGTAACAGCATCTATGAACCAGGATAATTGTTGTTGTAATTGGTGTTAGGTATTGTCATAGTCACCGTAATGCTTCCATTGCTGCTTTCAGTAGGGCTGCTGGTTTGGGTTATAGAAGCGTTTTGCTGCGAATTATTACTATTATTATGTATCAAATAATAGCTATGCTCTAGGTAGTTGAGTGTTAGGTTTAAGGTATAGTATTTCGTCTTTGAGTTAATGTATATCGGATCGTTAAAGAGCCAGCAGGAGCCAGTAGAGATATAATAGATCGACATGTTATAGTATTTGTGATTCGGCAACACTATAGTAAAGGTCCTGTTATGGACCTGTGCCGTATACATGTTTTTCCCGTTATAAAAATTTATTTGAGAAGGATTATTGCCACATATATATACATACCCTTTAATATAGACTTCCTTTGGGCTTCCTCTATGATACGTTACATCATAATAAGTTATTGATGAGGCTATTAGTATTGCTATAATAGCTATGATTACTTTATATTTGCCCTTCATCCCTATCGCCTAGGTGGGGCAGAAGTTAGAACAACAAATAGAGCAATCGCTATCTTTTGTGCATAGGCAATACCCGATTCTTCCAGCAGTAACGCTACAATTGATTTTTTCAAATGTTTCTTTGCCGGATGCTTCTGGGCCAGATTGACATATTGCTACACAGACCCCATTATCACAATAACAACAATACCTGCCAGTCCCACACCTACAGGGTAATGATATATACTCTGGGTTATCAATAGTTATAATTTCCTTTTTTGTATCTCCTTCACTAACTACCTTCCTTTTGTTAGATTTAGCTATTTTATCCCTTAACACTTCAGGAACTTCTGTATTTGGGTTTTGTTGCATTTCTCTTCCCCCTTTTTAATTTTCTCAGGGAAGGCTTATATTGCCTTTGATAGTCTTAGAATTGGATTCCAGAGGTTTAATGATAATGAGAAAAGAGTAGCGATTATGGGATAAGCCAATTCGGAGTAGAAACTGAATCCCTCATAAAACACCCAGAAAAAGTTAGTTTATTTTTCTACCTTAACAAGATAGCTAGCGAATATTTCCCTAAACTTGGCGTCATCTAGCAAAGGCTTGCCATATCTTTCAATTGCTTGTCTTGACGGTGGTTTGTTATAATAACTTGGAATCCGTTGCGCGATCCTATCGGTTATTGTATCCTTTGTCCTATCCTCATAAAATACACCCACAGGTATTCGTTCTCCCCATTCCCAAGCCTTGGATAGTGCATTGCCTAACTTCTCATACCTTTCCTCGGGGTATTCAACTATGGGATTCCATCCTTTCTCTTCTTCTAAGTGATATATTCTCTTCCTGTACCATTGGGTTGTATATATGTCATTATAAGTTACACATGGCTGTAGAACATCTATTACAGTAGCCCCTTTGTGCTTGATGGCCCGTTTTATTACTTCTTCTAGGTGATCGATATCCATTGCAAATGCCCTTGCTACAAAAGTATAGCCGCTCGTTAATGCTAGCGCGATTGGATTTATCGCATCCTGTATGTTTGGTTCCGGTAAGGCTTTTGTTTTCATACCAGCTTGTAGCGTTGGGCTAGCTTGGCCTTTTGTCAAACCATATACTTGGTTATCATGAATTATTACTGTAATATCTAGGTTTCTTCTACCTAACGCCACGAAGTGTCCTGCCCCTATACCTAAGAGATCCCCGTCTCCGCCGTCGATAATCACCATTAAATCCGGGTTTGAAAGTTTTATTCCAGTCGCGAATGGTATCGACCTACCGTGTAGTGTGTGGATTCCATTTGTATAAATGAAATGAGGCGTCTTTCCGCTACAACCTATTCCTGAAACTATGGCTACTTGCCATGGTTTAGGTTTTAACTCGCTTAGTGCCTTCTGAATAGCAGCAAGTATACCAAAGTCTCCACACCCTGGACACCAATCAACCCAAAGGTCTGTTTTATAATCAGCTCTAAGCACCATAACTTAACACCTCCCTAGAAGATAAACCCTCTAATATACGAAGGG
>WALX01000105.1 GCA_015522625.1 Candidatus Hestiella sp. | reverse complement strand
TTTCTATGCAGTTTTTTATTCTAAAGATGACCTGTGGAGCCTACTTCCTAGAGGCGAAGGGAGGTCTTACCCTTTGCTTCTCAAAGGGTGCTCATGACTCCCATGTGGTTTGTAATTATGATGAAGCATAGAGTAGAGGTATAACTCATCCTAGTGAGACCTACAATGACCTAAGACAGGAAACGATAATGTTTTTATAATGCTCATTGAACTTTCGTTACGTGTGATGAATAATGATTGAGAGAACTCTCCTGCTCGTGAAGCCCGATGGTGTAAGAAGGGGGTTAATAGGAGAAGTGATTTCTAGGCTAGAAAGAAAAGGATTTAAAATAGTTGCACTAAAAATGGTAATAATGAACAAGGAGACTGCAGAAGAATTCTATTCTGTTCACAAGGACAAGCCATTTTATAAAGACCTTGTGGAATTCATAACAAGTGGGCCCATTGTTGGCATCATAATAGAAGGAGACTCTGCCATTTCGGTTGCAAGAATGATTATTGGTACTACGGATGCTAGAAAGGCGCAACCAGGAACTATTAGAGGGGATTTCGGCCTTTCAATTCAAGAGAACGTTGTACATGCAAGTGATTCACTGGAAAGCTACAATAGAGAATATAAAATAATATTTAGGGACGATGAAATAATCAACTACTAGCTTTTTTGCTTAGTATTTCTCTTATCTTACTGATAATTAATGTGTATTCTCTCTCCCCCGCGCTTTTTTTGATTTCTGACAACTCTTTTAGTGTGAGTATTTCGTCATCACTTAGCAGACTTCTAAACTTGTCTAGTAGCTTGAGGGCATCATTAAATGGTACGTTTGTAAATATTGTATCATTTTCGTTTATGTGTCTTCCAACAAGTATTTTACCTTCAATAGAGACGGCAATAGCCATCCCTGTTCTAGCTTCTTCTAGGCTTTTGTCCCTATCTTTAATGGCAAGTATTTTACCCAGTTGCCTACCTTTTTCTGAGATAAGCGGATAGCTGGGCTTTATTACACCCCCTTCTACCTCTACGCCTATTATTACAGGATCGCTTCTCCTAAATATGTATCCTGGTAAGACTTTGAATTTACCAGGCCTTATCATTGAATTTAGCTCTAGGCGGAGTTCTTCGCTCTTTATGTTATCCTTCCACTTTTGGTAGTCTTCTAGTAAACGATAAAGTATCCTATCCTTGAATATTTTTACGTTACTCCTTTCTGCCTCTTCTTCTGCTTCTGGTAGGATTCTCGAATTGAAGGCTATTATAACACCTAATGATTTATCCCTTTTTCCAACCAACGACGCTTCAAGAACATCCGACTTTGTGACATGCCCTATCTCCGCAATTCTTATTGGAATGCCTATTTTCTTGAAGGCTTCACTCAGGGCTTCAAGGGTACCGAGGGTATCGGCCTTTATGACTATACCGTTTGTTTCTGACTTGAATATTATTTCTCTGACTTCATGTTTCAAAGATTCTGCCAAGGTTTTTGCATGTTCCATATCTCTTGCTACATATATAGAAGATCCTGGAAGGGCGTCATCCAGCTCGGACGCAGCAATCCTTACACCAGCAGCAGCATAAACCTCGTCTACGTTTATAAACCTCGTACCCTTTGCCCTTGTATCGCTAAGTGGTGCAGGCATTAATAGGGATCTTACTGTAGTTATTATTGGTCTTGTTTTGCCATTTAACACTATCATGTCTCCTGTTCTTATATATCCATCATATATTATCACGTCTATGGCTGTTCCGAGACCAGGCACCTCTTTGACTTCCAATACTGAACCCTTTGCGGGGCCTTCAGCAAATATTAATTTGTTCTTTAGGTATTGCTGTGCTAACCCTGCTAATACAGCTAATAGGTCTGGGATGCCTTCTCCAGTTCTTGCAGAGGTTGGAACTATTGCAACCGTTTTTGTAAAATCCTTGATCCTTGTATATATATCCGCTTGGAATCCTTGCATGGATAGATCGTTTACTATTCTACCATAGATGGCTTTTTCTAGTTCTTCCTTTGCCCTCTTTTCTTGTTTTTTCACTGATACAATAAATGCTTGATTTTCGAGTGACTCCCAAAACGGTAGCCTATCAAGTTTGTTGGCTGCAACTAGAAATGGAACCCTCCTTGATTTTAGGAGATTAAGGGCCTCATATGTCTGGTCCTGAAACCCTTTTGTGATGTCTATTACAAGGATAGCGAAATCTGCTATGCTCCCACCCCTTTTTCTAAGATTTGAGAAAAGTTCATGCCCTGGTGTATCGATGAAAAGTAGGCCTGGGATTGCCAGCCTTATTGGTATAAAAGTCTTTAGGGGCTCCGAGATTTTTTCTATGGTTTCAGAAGGTACTATACTTGCTCCTATATGTTGTGTTATGCCTCCGAATTCTTTTGATGCAACAGCTGTACTCCTTATTTTATCTAGAAGTGTTGTTTTTCCATGGTCTACATGACCAAGCACTACTACAATTGGCTGTCTAAGTTTTTTATCTTGCTTTAATGCTTTGCTCAACTGTTATCACCGCCAATAATTCGTGGGTTACTAAGGGGTTAAAGGTGGCGAGGAAGTTCCCTAGGCTATTTGTTTTTGTTCTGGATATACAATTTCTACGTTGAGCTGGGCAAGTGCTGTTTTCCTTCTTTCTGCTCTAGGATCTGGTACCATACGCCCTCTTACTGTTTTCTTTTTACGTAACCCTTTTTTATGCGGATGGAAACCAGGTGGGGCCGATAATAGAACCTTCTTCCTTATGGCTCCAGGGATTCCTGGATGCATTGGAAAACCTGTGGCATCGCTACCACCTCTTATTTTTAATCTTATGTTATCAAGCCCGATAATAGATCCGTCTATTTCATCCCCTATTTCAAGCCCAGATATTCTAATTACAGTATCCTCGGGAACAGCTATTTGGAAAGCCTTTGTCCTAAAGGCTATGGCTTCGGATTCGTTAGACCCTGTAGCTTCTGCTATTAGTTCGGATGTAATAAGAACCTCGTTATTGTTCACGTCATCAGAGATAATTGCCTTAAATGGTATGTTGATCTTCTTGTCTTCGACCTTGAAGCTTAAAGTTAAAAAGCCTATCTCATTTAAATGTAGTTCTTCTGCTATTTTTTTGCTAACTTTTGCCTTTGGAAGTTTTCTTCTTTCCTGTTCTTTTGTCTTTTTCATCTCCTCGGTTACCTTCAATTCATCTTCCTCGGATCCTTTTACTTTGACTTTAACAGTTTTTTTACCAGCCTTTGGATCAGATATTACTATCCTCAATGGAGGCCTTTCCTCTATTGGCATTTTAAATCCCCTTTTGGTTTCTGTGCCAATAATGATGTATGTTTTGCTTTTAAATCTTTTTATCCTATCTATTGCATAGATCTCTGATACATAGTGGTTCAATTCGATGTCTAATCGTGTTTTTTATGATAGCTATTGTTTCAGAATGTAGAGGTAACAAATAGAAATGAAAATTTAAGCAACTAGAAAATTATATTAATGGTTAGGGTAGCATAGATACTAATAGGGGCCCGTAGCTCAGCCTGGTGGAGCGCTCGGCTGATAACCGAGAAGTCCGGGGTTCGAATCCCCGCGGGCCCATTCATTAATTTTAGAAACAAAGGAATCGATTAACAAAAGGTTATTAGTTTTCTTGCTATAGTCTAAGATTGATGGTACCGGTTGACGGGTTCGATAGCCGATCTTCCCTTGCATAGCGGTCATGTTCCGCTATGGATGCTAAAGATTATGAAGAAGTTAGCAGAGAGTGTAGTAAAAATTATAGTTGAAGAAAGAGGACCTGGGATGTTTGTTAAGGCTTTGTCAGATCCATTTTGGTTTCAAGCTTTTAATAATATAATAGGTATGGATTGGGATAGTAGTGGTAGCACGACAGTATTAATATATATTCTTAAAGACATAGGCATGAAGAACGATCTAGGTTTTCTAGTGTTTGGGGGAAAGGGTCATGATATGATAGATGTAAGGAATGAAGTTAATAGTATAAATAAAAAACTTGGGAATATAGATCCTATGTCGCTTTTGAACTTCAGCAAAATCTCTGCTAGATCAGATTCGGCTTTCTTACTTGATGGCTATGAATTGTATATTCATTCTTTGTTTGTTTCTCTAGAAGATAGAAATGCGGTAGTCGTACAACAAGGAATGAACCTAAATACACTTATGGCAAGGAGATACCATGTAGATAAAGCAGCGCTAGAAGAGCCACATAGTGGTATTCTCGGGCTAAGAGAAAGTAATGTCATAGATACTACATCGCATAAAAGCAGAAATGCAAGGAAGATATTCATTGATATACTCGGGGAGGGTGAAAAGCGATTTGTAGCAGACTTAAAAGCCGCTTATCATATAGCAAACAATGGGAAAACGCTTTACTCCTTTACTTGCAAGGATCGCATTGCTGTGGATAAGAGATATTACCCTGTGAGGCCTTCAAAAAGGCTTATGGCGGCTGTTAGAAGGATTTCCGAGAATCCGCCGTCAAACGATATCGAATTAGCCTTAGCTCCAAATATGGGTTCCACGCTTGTTAGGGCTTTAGCGTTAGTTTCGGATGTTATTTACTCTGTTCCGGTGTCAAGAGAGGATCCAGTAAGTCTAACCTATGATCCCTTTGCATACGCATACACGATAGGTGGCAAGGACGGCGTTCCATATCCATTCGACTCCAAGACCGCAAGAGAACTGATAGGGTATCTCAGGGAAGCTATAGAAAATGCTGGCATAGAAGGGAATATTAAAAAGAGGTCTTTGAAAAGGCTGGCCATATTGGTTAAAAGGCGTGCAGACATGCTGGGAATTGGTGGTGATACATGAAAATAATACATATAAGCGACGTTCATTGCAACGATGACGCTATAAAAAGGTTATATGAAAAAGAGAAAGACCACGATGTTATGATCGCTACAGGTGATTTTGAGTGCCTTCAAACAGCTGAACTCTTTTCTGAGCTATTTGGAGATGCAATATCTGTGTCTGGTAACCTAGATTCAGTTCCTATTATGAAGTTGCTTATGAAGAGAGGCATTCTCATAGATGGGAAAGTAATAGAAAGGAAAGGACTGGTTATCGCTGGCATAGGAGGGATAGATACAAGAACAAATATAATGACGATAGAAAATCTTCTTAAAACTACTAAGAAGATTGACATATTGATAAGCCATAACCCACCCTATGGGATCCTGGATATGACAAGCATTGGAATTAGGGCTGGATTAAGCGAGCTTGTCCATATAGACAAAGCATTCACCCCTAAGGTTCATCTTTTTGGCCACATCCATGAATCAAAAGGCTATATATACAAGGACAAAACGCATTATGTTAACCCAGGTCCACTTATGGAGGGATTATATGCAGTAGTAGTTCTCAAGGATAGTGACGTTAAAATAGCAATGAAATCTTTATAGTCCTTACTTTTTTGTGTTTCTCTCTTTAAAAAACTTCTTTGCTTCGAGCATTATATTATCAAACTCCTTTATGCTCTTAGTTACCTTATCATATCTTATCCTTAGCAATCTCTTTACTTCACTATGTATGTATCTATAGTCCATCAAAAAGTATACTGCTATATCACCTGGACCTCGAATGGCTCGTCCAAGGGCTTGTTTTATTCTTATATATGATGAGACCTTGTATAGGTAAAATCTGGCCTTGGAGACGCCAAGCCTCTTTGACAGCACCTTTTCTCTATTAATAAGGTATTCATCCCTCTGTGGATACGGGATCCCGACAATGATGACAGAACTTATCTTTGTCTTGCCATTCTCAGTTATCTCTATGCCTTCAGTTATCTTTCCCCCTGCAACGGAATGGATCATAAGGTTGTCAGAGTCTTCCTTTAATTTACGGAGGATCTGATTTAATGATGTTTTCTTTTCCTCCTTTATTTGTGTTATTCTGCTATCGATGCTACCAGAAACCTTCTCCATTATTTCATAGCTAGGGTAAACAACGAGTTTTACTCCATTGATTTGGTTTCCAATTTTGTTCAGATAATGAACTATTCTTTTATACATACTTTCATTTCTTGATTTATATAGTGTTGTTACATCGCCAACGACTATTGCCATGTAGTTGCCCATTCTTGAAGAGCCTGTCATGAGCTCAATATCGAAGAATGTTCTCTTTTTGTTTATATTTAGTAGATCATTTACGAAGTCACCCGGTGGGATGGTGCCACTCATCATAATAACGGCACGTGGTTTTTCTAGAGGAGCGCTTATGACCCTTGAAGGATCTAAAGGTATTGATATTAGCCTATAGTTATTGTCTTCGGTTGAAGCAAAGAGGTAGTTATTTTCATTATGCAGGCTTTCAACCCATAGGGCTAGATGGGAGAGCTTTACAGTAAGGTTTCTGATTGAATTATGCATATATAGCTCACTTCTAAACTTTCTTTCTCTAATATCTTCTGAGACATCTAATATTATATCGTAGTACGTTGTTATTTCATTGAAGAATTCTTTTTTAACCAGCCTAAGAACATTTTCCCCCTTAGGTCTAATACTGTTTGCGATTTTGTAAACTTTTTTAATAGCTTTTTCGACTTCTGTGCCAGAGTATCCATAATTTTTTATCTCCTTAAGCGAGTCCTCTATGTCACGTAATGAAAGTTTTATTGAAAATAGGTCGCTCATGTTAAGTAGGCTGTGTGCCTCATCTACCACGACAACCAGATTCTCCATCTCGGTCTTTTCTAATATCTTTTTGAAAATCTCATCTTTAAAAAAATAGGGGTACGTGGCTATAACAAACCTTACTTTGTCTATCAGGTTTGTTAGAGAAAAGAAGGGACATGAGGAAAAGTGAGTGAGTATCCAGATAGCCTGGTCAAATGCTGTGTTTGTTTCTAATGAGAATATATAATCTGACAGATCCTCTCGCATATCCAGGCTTTTTAGGTAATAATTGCACTTTCCGTTAATTCTAGCCAGCTTGCAATTCTCCCAAAAGTCTATGTTGTTTGAATCTTCGTCTCTACTGTTAAGGCCAAATAGCGGGCAAGTCCTTTTTGCACTAAAAAGAAATGTATATTTACAGTTAAATTTTTTAAGTTCTCTTATAACTGGGTACATCTCGTTTATAGTTCTGACAATCCACAAAACTTTCTCTGCATTTCCTTTTAGTAGACCATCTATTACTGCGGCTGTTTTTCCGAAACCAGTAGGTGCATTTATTATTGCAACAGAAGCGTTTTCTACTGAAGACTTCACTAGTTCGGATATTTCCCTTTGTCCAGGCCTTAATGAGCTATAGGGAAATACTCCCCTATTCTCCGATGAATCCAATATCGACTCTCCTCCTCCTCGGTCCATCTAGTTCTATTAACAGGATTTTTTGCCATGTACCCAAACTTACATTACAGTTTTTTACAAGAAGACATCTTGAATTTCCTATAATACTTGAGGCTAAATGAGCGTGGGCGTTTGTATCTATTTTATTATGTTCCCAAGGACCATCAGGTTTAAATAATTCTATAAGCAAATTGGTTATGTCTTTAACAAGACCACTTTCGTATTCATTTATAGTTATTGTTGCTGTTGTGTGGGGTACATTAATTACAAGCACTCCATTTTTAAAATCCCTTTCTTTTATTAGGCTAAGAATCTGTCCTGTTATATCAATTACTTGGATCCTCTTTGTTGATTGCACATTAATCTCTTCGTTAAAAACCTTCAACCTCATTCCCTGCTATATTCAGTTTCTTTTGAGAGATAAAAGCCTATCAGCTTTATTAGAATATCCTGCAATATTTGTGGTTAGGGATCGCTACAGCATGCTGGTATGTTTATCTCCAAGGCGATGGACACTTATTTATACCTATCATATCTTCAAGAACCTTTGGCTTGATGCATATTATCCCAAATCTGTCATCTATTTCTACAACGAACTCTTTGCCAAACTTTTCAACTATATGCTTTTTTACATATAAGTTTAGAGGCAGGGTATAATAGCCATACTCATATGATTTTCCATTTATGTCCTTTTTACCTCTCAGCTCCTTTACCTTAACCTCCCTATCTTTTATCATTTGAACGTCACCTTTCTCTATATACAAAATTATCGTGCAAGATTTAAATATTTAAGGCCTTTACGTAATAAAAGAATCATGATATGTTTTTAAATGCATTTTAAAAAGGCTGATGGCATTACCTTATTAAGATTGTAAAGTGACATTATGGATTTAAAAGCTCTAATTTTTAACTTAGAAAATGCGAATTGGACTAGGTGTGATTGACTTGCCGAGGCAAAGATCTAAGGCAGCTGTTAGGGATAGATGGAGATTAAAGAAATGGTATAATATAGTGTCACCCGAGGTATTTGGTGGAATTCCTATTGGGATGACGCCGGCTGATGAAAAGGAAAAATTATATAAAAGAACAATAGAGGTTACGCTTTTCGACATAACTGGAGACTACTCTCATGTAAACACTAAGTTAAAATTTCAAGTAGTAGATATTGTAGAAAATAATGCATATACCGTTTTCAAGGGGCACGAAATATTAAGAGATTATTTAAGGAGTTTGACCAGGAGAAGGAGCAGTAAGATTTCTGCTATAATAAATGCAGTTACAAAGGATAATGCTAAGATCAGGGTAACAGTTGCTACTTTTACGCAGTACAGGTGTAAAACAAGCCAAAAGAAGGTAGTAAGGAAAATTATGGAAGATATAATAGAGGGGAAGTCTGCACAATCAACCTTTGATGAATTTGTGAGATCCGCCGTGTTTAGCGAAAATGAAGATAGCCTTGCCTCAGAGGTGGCTAAGGCAGTTAAAAGGATCTGTAGTGTAAGGAAGGTTGAAATAACTAAGCAAAAAGTGATCGAGATTCCAAGTATGGTAAAGGAAAGAGAGGAAGCAGGGGAAAGCCGGCAAGTTGAAGAGCAAGGAGCTCTTTCATAGATAGCAATAAATGAAATCATTTAAATATTTTTCATGCACAATCATAATTAGAGAAGTAGCGAAGGGGCTTGGGGTGGGTTAAACCTGAAGATATGGGGTGTTATTACTTTCGAAAGCCCTCCAATGAAGATGGGGGAAGAAGGTTATATGATACAAAACAATTATAGCTTATAATCTTGCTGTCTATTTATATCTGGCGGTGGTGGAAGGTGCCGATAACAGATCCAGAACTAATAAGGATTGTAGAAAGGAGGTTGTTTGATGTAAAAATCTGTAGGAGATGTGGGGCAAAAAACCCCTTGCGTGCGACAAAGTGCAGGAGATGTAAGAGCACAGATCTTAGATTGAAGAAAAAAGCAACTGCTAAGTATAAGTAGGGCTTTTAAAATTCGCATTGTATTTTGTGCCTTATTTCCTGTGGCTTTATAAAAGAAAAAATGTTGTTCCTAGATTTCCTGATTTCTAGTGTATTTACTATATCTTTGTATTTCCCTCCTGCAAGTCCATTAGCTAGAACTGCAGCACCTGAAGCTGCTTCTTTAGTAGTCCTACCGATGGTAGAGACCTTGCTTATTGGGATCCTTATAGATATAGATGACATGAATTTTTTTATTGAATTTTCAATGTAGTGATAGATGGCAGGGTAACGTGTAAACCTTCCACTCAAATAGATTCTCTGGGGTGTTGGATTGCTAACAAGCATTACAGCCAAGTCCTTTAAAATGGCTTCCGACATCATCTTTATCCCATCTAAGCCCCTAGGCTCTTTACTTTCTACTAGCGAGTTGAAGAAGTCTATACTACTTTCGTTTATTATTTCAGAAACCCCTCCCTGAAAGAGCCTGTATTTTGAGAAGGCCGGCTCGGCAGAGGCCATTGCATAACAGAGTTCAGCATCAATGAAACCGCCCCCCAAAAAACCAGGAAAACCGCTAGTCCCTCCTATTCCATCAACAATTTTTCCATTAACCAACGAGACCGAGGCCGTATATGCATATCCTATCTCGATTAGTATAAAGCTAGATTCAGATGGTTTTTTACCATAGATATCCTTCTCATCCTTGAGAGCTTGAACTACGCTGAAGACTTTATCTGATGTCCCCATGTCTATCCTGTTTATTTTTCTATATGTTGGTACTGTCTCTAACTGTAAAACTCCTGGTGTGAAGTAAGCAGGCAAGTCAGACTCTTTAAATAATTTCATAAGTTTTCTTAGTCCAATAATCTTTAGTTTTCTTTTTTCATCATCTTTGTTTATGAAGGTTGCCCATTCGATCTCTTCTATTCCGGCATCTTGCACTTTTTTTAAAGGAATTCCATAGCCGCTAGAAACAACTATAGCATCTATATTCTTTAAGTTTTTAATGAGCCTTATTGGTTCATCAGGCCTTTCTGTTATAACCTCTCTTGGGATAGCCTTGTCCAAGAATATCTCTTGTTTCTCATCGTCAAAGCCAAGGATGTCCATACTCATCGTACCCGAATCTATTCCTATAGCCCTGACCAATAGATCCACCTTATCAAAATATGGGCCTATAGATAAATAAAGCCACAACGGCTACCAACAATAACGAAATGCTTAGTGCATACTTTCTTGTCTGCCTATCCTTAGACAAAAAGGATAAAAGTCCCTTTTCAAGTAAGGCAGAAAGCAATGAAATCAAGATTAAATTAGAAGCAATGCTAGCTCCTATTTCACTATTGGTATACAGGAGGCCGATAGAAATAATAGTGCTTGCAACGTTAGCAAATCCTGAGGCAAATATAGCCAAAGGTAAAAAATTTGGGGCCATTATGTTTACTATTTTCGAACCAAGCATAATAAAGAAGAGCATTAGGGCGAAGGATAAAATACTCTTTATAGGAAAAGGAGTCCTTGGTTGTTCTATATTTATTAGATCTAACTCCTTTTTCTCTATAAGGAGTAGCACAACTAATATAGACAAGGTTATTACACAAGGAAGTGCTATTCCATAGATTACCTTTAGTGATTTGGTTACAATATATGTAAATAACATAACTTGTATTGATATTAATGTTATGTTGGAAAACATTATATTAAGGGCTATCTGCTTTCCAATACCGCTCCTCTTCCTGCTTAATTCTAATAAGCTAAGGGTTACTATCGTGCTTGATATAATACCTCCTACGATAGAGAAAAGCACGAGCCCTTTTCTATAGTATTTTAATATTACGTACTGCACAAGAAATATCGTACCTATAACAACTACAATTACCCAAAATTGAAAGGGATTTATGAGTCCATATGGTCCTATTGGTCTATTTGGTAGAAAAGGTAGTATCGCTAACGAGAATATCATTAGGTTTACCATGGCAAGTAACTCCTTCTTTTGAATTTTTGATAGGGCATTCAATAACTGGATCTTATATATGCCTAATGAAGCAACCAACACGGCTATTATGATCCCTATATCAAACATCCCTAGGCCTTCGAAAAAGCCAGCAAAGAAAACTAAAAACATACTCACATATGTTGTTGCCCCTGGGTTATTTGTTATCCTGGTCTTTTCTAAGTATATCGATGTTGATATGACAACAATAGCAACTGTTGATGATATAACAACCAGACTTTTAGGAAAAATTGTCGAGAGCAAGGAGAAGGTGTATCCTAGTAGGGAGATAAACATAGAGGTTCTAAGACCAAGGAATATCTTTGAACCAATAATTTTTCTATATTCATTGACAAACCCTACAATACCTCCTGCAGCTAATGCCATAAGAAGGTTTAATAAGTACTCAGCAGTCATAATATTGGCCTCTTCATACTTTAATCAACTCTTGTAATTTAGCTCGAGGGTTAATATTGCTAAGGTTTTTATATATTAAGGGTTTGGGCAGTAAATTCTTCAGGAGTTAACCTTTAGTTGGTAATAGCAACAAAAAACTGCAGCAGGTAATTTTTAATGCCTCGTAGAGATGGATTGGCAATGGCCAGTTGGGGGATAAGAATGAAGTCGCCATCCTATCTTCGTTCAAGGGGGTCTTGAAAGGTTAGGCCTATGATATATTTTACCTTTTCCTTACCCTATTTCTGTATAGCCCTAATGTGAATCCAAAGCAATTTATATCTTTCTTTCGTGATGTATAATCGTTCCATCTTTGCATGTCAAATATTATAGTTTTGTTGTTTGTAAAACCTCACCTTAAAAGGTGAGGTAGCTTATACAATTAAATTGATATGGATAGAGACTTTTAATACGCCGTAATGGCTCGGATATACATTAACCTTGATGGGGCCGCGGGGATTTGAACCCCGGACCACCAGCGCTCTAGGCATAGTGGTGAGTAGGGATATGCTCCCCAGGCTGGCATCCTACCAAGCTAGACGACGGCCCCCTAGATGAAATAATATTTGTTTGAATTTAAATACATTTTATTTTTGATGTGCATGGGTTAGCCGTTGTTCCGATCCAACCTGGCCTTAAGGAACGGATAAATCATAAAATATTGTTTACCTTAATATATGTAAATGATAATTATACCTTATCCTAGGAATTTTATATTATAATTTCAATTGAGCTATACATTAAATTACATAAGTATATTGCTTAGTTCTATAGCAAATTATATCATCATACCTAATAAATTAATTTACCCAAGTATTATTAGGCGTACAGGGTGGGGTTATTGGAGGAATTTGTTAATGAGGGTAAAATAATTATCGTTTGTAGCAATTGTGGTACTATATTGTATAGGTACGTTATAGGGGATAGGAAAGACAAAAACAAATTTAATGGACCGCCAATACCTAAAAAGTCCCTGAGCGGATATGATGGGTTTACTTGTCCGGTATGTGGAGCCAAGCTTAGCCTTACTCCAAAGAAGATCAGGTTTATGAGATTTTCTATGTATAAAAAGATGTACTCAGAGAGGGGATATAGGCTCATTGAACTAAGCAAGGTAGGTATAGTTAATAATGTTGGTAATGTAGCCACTTCTGGCATTGATTCAGAGGGTATCCTTGAAAAGCAGGTTTAGCTCGTTGATTATACATGAAAATATGCTGGCTTCACATCCAGTTTTTTTATATTCCTTCAGTAGCTTGTAGAGGTTTCCTTTCCTTTTATTGATTCTGGCCTTGGAAAGTATTCCTCCAACTATCTTGTTAACATTTCCACAACCTAAGGATGAGGATTCTAGGTCTATAATCATAGATGGAAATTCTGATGGGTAGCTGGGGAAGAAAACATTATTCCAAGGTCTGTTGAGTTCGGAGTGCAATATACCTATGCTGTCTAAAAGCCTAGCGGAGTTTATTGCCGAAAGTAAATACTTCTCCCTTTCATTTCCTTTCAGATTCCTAATTATATAGCCTAGGCTTATGGGGCCGATATAATCCATAATTATGAAATCCTCGGAATAATAATATACTTTAGGAGAGGCTCCAACCTTAGAAGATCGCATTAGCATTCTTGCTTCATTTGATAATGTCTTTCTTTTACTGTCTATTCTCCTGATCTTGGCAACCTTTATGCCTAATCCTTTTACAAAAACAAGGGAAACAATGCTTGAATGACCCTTCCCTAAAATATTAATAGCTCTGTATTTATTTCCATAGATCTTCTGAGGTCCAAAATTGCACAAATATTCTATGCCTATCCTCTCAGCTTCTTCTACCCTCTTGCTTCTAACTGATATAGGTTTATTCGGATAGTGTAATACCTTATTAATAACGATCGGATCTTCTATATATCTATAATCCATGCAGGCATTGAGTACAGAGAATCTACTATCCATTTTTTTACATCCTCTCTCAACATGACATTCTCTGGGTCGCTCACCAGAACTACATTGCATTCCTCTGTCTCTTTTGGAAATAAACCCTTTTGTTCTTTGACCAACTTATTTATTAGGCTTACTGCGTTATCCTTTTTCCTCGGACTAATTCCTTTAAGAGAGTCACCATTTGTGAATATGAATCCATTTTCGTTCAGTCTTTTTTTGATAAAATTGGCAGCGCTATCTGCATCGCATTTTTCTATCTTTGGACCTAACATAACCTCGGTCTTTGGTTTGTTTGTATCTTCAAAGAGAAAGCCCAAATATATATTCTCTAGATCGTCGAAGTAGAAGCTACTCCTGAGAAGGTTGTAGTTATATTGTTTTAGGTAAGATTCAAAGCTTTCGGCTATTCTTTTTAATCTACCCCTGATATCTTGAGGGGGCCTATCAAAATACCTACCCTTGCATCTGATGATTATAGATGGTAATCCTAATGAAACTTTTTTGTTTGCACTGTATATATGAAAGTAATACTTGCTAGGCTTCCTTATATAAAGCTTAGATGCCAGCAATGCATAATAATAGCTTTTTTCGCTAACCGATGCAGCCACGTTCCTTTCAGGATCCACAGGATCCACAACAATTATGGTTGAGTTCTTATATTTCCTCTTTAGCTTCTTATAGTCTCCATTACCTTCTATATCAATAACTATACCCTTCCTCCACCTAGATATGTTATAGATGGTATTGATAAAGTTGCCATAGTATAAGATGAGTAACTCCGAAAGGTACCCTGAGAAACCTGCTATGTAGCTTTCAGCCCCATAAATCCCTATCCCTTTAAGAAATGACTTTAAAAGCCTAACTTCATCTTTCTGGTATTCTTCTAGCTTATAGTTTATGTATTTCGTATGAAAAGGTGTCCTTTCAACTCCTAGTCCTTTCTTTCTTGGTTTTTCTATATATAGCGCTGGCACTATATCGGCCTCAAGCCCCATAAAAGAGACTGTTATGTAAGGATGTTGACTATATTTTATTAAATATGGTAGGTTTTTGAGACATTCTGTGAGGAGATCTTTAGAGTGAAGGCTTATCCAATCATCACTTGTGTTTCTGAATAGAACAAACAGATCTACTTCCCACTTATCCCTCAGCAAGGTACCCTTTGCATAGCTACCCTCTTCTTCTACTATGGCATCAATTCTCCTCGTGCGCATGCATTCATTAATTTTATCCTTTATTGTTTTTATGAAAAGACCAAGTACTCTTATTTGAAGCTTGGTTGGCCTTATTTTTTCTAATACCTCGCTTTCTATGTTGCTCGTTTTTCCTTCTTCTTGCCCTTCCATTCCTACCCCATCTATGGGCTTAATCCTGGTATATATCGGTAGTTATTGTGATATTATAAATACAAATGTATTTTTTATGATCCCTCCGTATCGAAGATCCGTAACTTGCGCTCAGAATAAGTTAGCAGAATAGATTTATATCCCCTAATGGGTTCTAACCATTGGGGGAGGGCCCGTAGCTCAGCCAGGATAGAGCGGCGGGCTTTTAACCCGTAGACAGCGGGCAGCCTAGCCTGCCGTAGGCGGAAGTCCCGGGTTCAAATCCCGGCGGGCCCGCCACAAATATGGGGAAGTGGGCTCCATCAATACCAGATGTTAATATTAATAACCCTGGAAGGAAACCTAAACTTTTGCAGGAGTGAGGGGATATAGTCTTGAGTTCAAGGTCACATGTAGATAGCAGGTTGATGGAGCATTACTTAGTGCCGAAGCACAGGTTGTTATCATTAGAGGAAGGCGTTAAAGTATTAAAGTCTTTATCAATAAAGCCTTGGCAATTGCCGCGAATTAGCATAAACGACCCTATAATTAGGATTCTAAATGGAAAGCCGGGAGATATTGTTGAAATAGAGAGGGACTCGCCAACAGCGGGCAAATATAAAGTTTATAGGGTAGTAGTTTCTTATTGAGTAGGTGTTATGGTTTGCATAGAAGCGATTCACGCATCACAAATGATGACCTTTGGGTCCTGTTTAGGCAATATATACATGAAAATGGGCTCTCTAGGCAACACCTAGATTCTTTTAATTCCTTCGTTAACGAGAGAATACAAAAAATAGTAGATTCATATGGTGAAATAAAGCCGGCTTTTAGGATGAGCAGGAAGCAAGTAGTTGAACAGAACAACGAAACTAAAGTTAAGATTGTGTTGGGGAAGATAAGGGTAGGGTATCCACAAGTAAAAGAGGCTGATGGGCACCTACGAAAAATAGCCCCAAGTGAGGCCAGGATAAGGAATCTTACGTACTCGGCTCCACTATACCTAGAGATGGCACTAGTAGAGAATGGTATGGAGACAGAAAGAGATGAGCTGAAAATAGCCGATTTTCCTGTAATGGTAAAATCTAATATAGATCCAATATCAGGGCTGAGTGGTGATGAATTGATTAATGTTGGCGAAGATCCAAGTGATCCAGGTGGTTATTTCATAATTAATGGAAGCGAAAGGGTTGTAGTTGCACAAGAAGACTTGGCTGTCAACAGGATTATAGTAGGGCTTTCTACAGCCAATACTGCAAAGATAACACATAGCGCAAAAGTCGTTTCTACGGTTTTGGGGCTAAGGAGGCAGGTCATTGTTGATAGGATGAACGATGGTACGTTAGAGATAAGTATGAGTAGGTTGAGCTACAGGATTCCGTTTGTGGTTATGATGAAGGCTCTGGGCTTAGAGAAAGACTCAGAAATAGCAAGTGCTGTATCTTTTGACTCAGATATACAGAGAGAATTGCTTCCAAGTTTCGAAAAGGTAGCGTTTACAATAAGGTCTATCGATGATGCTTTAGAATACATAGGAAACAGACTGGCCCCAGGTCAACCAAGGGAGATTAGGATCACCAGGGCAGAGGAGTTCATTGACTCCCAATTCCTACCGCATCTAGGAAATAGACCTGAGGACAGAAAAAGGAAGGCATATTTCCTCGGAGAGATGGCGAATAGGGTTCTCCAACTATACTTAGAAAAGAGGGGTGAAGATGACAAAGATCACTATTCGAATAAAAGGTTAAGGTTGGCAGGCGACTTAATAGCGGAAATATTTAGGGACGCCTTCCAACAACTTTCCAACTCAATATCAAGCCAACTAGAAGAATACATAAGCCAGCGTAGGAAGCTAAGGCTCAGGTTTTTGGTAAGGCCTGACATAATAACTGAAAGGGTGAGATCTGCTTTAGCTACTGGCAACTGGACACAAAATAGGACTGGTGTAAGCCAAGCCTTAGACAGGACGAACTGGATCAGCCTTCTAAGTCACTTGAGAAGGGTAATATCACCACTTAGCAGGGGACAGACGCATTTTGAGGCAAGGGATTTGCATGGAACTCATTGGGGAAGGCTATGCCCATTTGAAACGCCTGAGGGCATTAATTGTGGACTTGTTAAAAACATAGCATTGATGGCATACATCTCAGTTGGTGTCGATGAAAGGGCTGTGGAGAGGGTTCTCCTAGGCTTAGGCCTTATACCGATGGATGAGCTCATTAAGAAAGTAAGTGGAAATGAAAAGGGAGTGAGCAGTATCACGTCTAATGGATCAAAGGTATTTTTAAATGGGAGTCCGGTGGGTTACGTTCAGAATGGAAAGGATTTTGTTAAAAAGCTGAGAGAGATGAGGAGAAAGGGCCAGCTTAGCTATGAAGTAGGCATATCCTATATAGAAGAAGGTGGGGTAAGGGAGGTATACGTAAACACGGATGAGGGAAGGCTAATGAGACCACTTCTGATCGTAGAGAATGGAAAACTAAAGATAACTAAAGACCTTATAAAGAAGATACGTTCCGGAGAAATAAGGTTTTGGGATCTAGTAAGGATGGGTATCATTGAATTCCTTGATCCTGATGAAGAAGAAAATGCCTACATTGCAGAAACAATTGCTGATATTAACAAAGAGATCACTCATCTAGAGCTTTGGGTACCCGGAATTTTTGGTGTCGCAGCCTCAACGATACCGTATATTGAACACAACCAGAGCCCTAGAAATACCTATCAGTCCGCTATGGCAAAGCAGGCTTTAGGTATTTATGCTTTGAATCATGAATTAAGGATGGATAGCCATGCGTACATTCTTCATTACACACAAAAACCAATAGTACAGACA
>WALX01000104.1 GCA_015522625.1 Candidatus Hestiella sp. | reverse complement strand
GTATACCCCAGGGGTTGCAGAGCCTTCAAGGGTGTTATCAAAAAACCCTGAGATGAGCTTTGATTTAACATCTAGGTGGAACACCATAGCAATCGTTAGCGACGGCACGAGGGTATTGGGCCTTGGCAACATAGGGCCTGAAGGAGCATATCCAGTAATGGAGGGGAAGGCCCTAATCTTCAAGTACCTTGGAGGGGTAGATGCATTTCCCCTAGTCCATAGGGCAAGGGATGCAGAAAAGTTCTTGGAGCTGCTCGAGCTCATTGAGCCTACCTATGGCGGGATAAATTTAGAAGACATAGAGCATCCTAAGTGCTTTTATATACTCGATGAGGCCAGGAAGAGGCTCAATATACCTGTGTGGCATGACGACCAGCAGGGCACTGCCACGATAACCATGGCTGGTTTAATAAATGCGTTGAGAGTAATTGGAAAGAAGATGAGCGATATAAGGATAGTTTTATACGGTGCTGGGGCTGCAAACGTCGCGATATATAGGTTGCTTAAAAACGTAAAAAAGGACTTAGAGAACATCGTGGCTATAGCGAGCAAGGGCGTTTTACACCCTGAGATGGAAGGGATAGATAGGCTAATGGTAAAGAACAAGTACCAATATGAGATGGCAATAGAGACTAAGGGGGGAGACCTGCCAGCAGGGGCGAGCGTTGAAGACGCATTTAAAGGTGCAGACGCTGTAATAGCTGCAAGCGTTCCAGGTCCAGGAACAATAAAGAAGTCTTGGATTTCAAAGATGAACAAAAACGCAATTGTTTTTGCATTAGCAAACCCCGTGCCAGAGATATGGCCCTGGGAGGCCAAGGAGGCTGGTGCAAAGATAGTTGCTACAGGAAGGGGTGACTTCCCAAACCAAATAAACAACAGCTTGGTATTCCCTGGGGTTTTTAGGGGGGTACTAGACGTTAGGGCAAAGACCATTACAGATGAGATGGCACTTTCAGCCTCCTATGAAATAGCTAGGTTTGCTGAGGAGAAGGGGCTCAGCGAAGATTACATAGTACCAACAATGGAGGAGTGGGAGATTTATCCAAGGATAGCTGCTTCTGTGGCAACAAAGGCGGTGGAGCAGGGGCTTGCTAGGAAAACAACAACCTATAAGGAAGAACTGGAGAAGGCTGGTGAGATAATAGGCAAGACGAGAGAAAAGCTAGCGATAATTTGGCAGAAAGGCTATATACCTAAGCCCATAGTAGACTACAACGAATGAGGTGGCAGAAGTGTATGAAGAAGCGATAATAATAAGGAAGCCTACGAGAAACGACGTTGACCAGTTAGCCGAGCTAATATATAGATTTTATGCATTTAATGAAGAGTTCGACTCCTCTTGGGCAATAAGGGCAAATGCCAGGGAAGTAGCTAGGAAGGTTGCAGAAAGCTACGTTGAGGAGAGCGAGGAGGGGCAATACCTAATCTTCATAGCAGAATATGCCGGCTCTATAGTAGGCTACATAAAATCTCAGATAGAAGAGAATGAGATGTTTGCAAGCGATAGGGTAGAGGTGATAAAGGAGCTATACGTAAGGCCGAGGATAAGGAGAACAGGAATAGCCAGCCAAATGATAAACAAGGTTTCAGAGGAGGCCTCAAAGAGGGGGGCAAAGCACATAGCTGTTGAGTTCCCTACGCAAAACTACATAGCGGAAGACCTCTACAATAAGTTGGGATTTAGGCCCTATTCAACTCGATACATAAAAGGGGTGTGAGCATGAGCTTCCAGAAGGTAAGCGTGAGGCCAGCGGAGGAAAAGGACGTAGAGCAGGTAGTTGAACTTATAGTAAGGCTGAAAAGCGTTAATGAGGAAGTAGACCTAAACTTTAAGGTAGTTGAAAACATATACGAAGTTGTAAGGGATTATGTGAAGGATTCCTTAAGCGATGATAAAGCGGTGATACTTGTAGCGGAGGATGAGGAAGACGGCTCTATAGTAGGGGTTATAAGGTTCCACCTAGTAGACAGGATATTCTATGAACCTAGGATAAAGGCAGAGATAACTGACTTCTATATAAAGCCTGTATACAGGAGGAAGAGGCTTGGTTCTACGCTTTTGCATAAAGCCGTAGAGGTGGCTAAGCAAAAGGGGGCTGGGATAGTAACAGCTTTCTACCCTGCTGGGAACATAATTGCTGATTCCTTCTATGAGAAGGAGAAATTCATACCGTTAAACAAAGAGAAGTACATAAAGTGCTAGTAATATCTTAACCTAAACATTTAAGATTTTTCATAAATCCATTTTCTTGGGATGCAACTTGGATAAGAATGCTATAAAGGAGTTGGTATCCTCGCTTGGCGAAGAAAAGGTAGTCACAGACAAGGAAATAGTTAGGCTCTACTCAAAGGAGTCCTCAGGCCTCTCCGGAAACGCTATTGCCGTCTTGTTTCCAGAGAGCGCAGAAGAAGTTTCTAGGATAGCGTCTATTGCCTACAGGCTTGAAATTCCTATATACCCACAAGGTAGCTCCTCGAGCCTTTCTGGTAACGCCTTTCCCTCAAAAATGGGAGTCATTGTTAGCTTTGAGAGGATGAACAAGGTAAAAAATGTTAGCCTCATAGACAGCGTCGCAATCGTTGAACCTGGGGTGAGGATAGAAGAGCTGAACTTTATGCTAGAGGAAAAGGGGTACATGTTTCCAATAGATCCTGCAAGCCAATCGATAGCTACAATCGGAGGGGCAATAAACAACGGCGCAGGTGGCCTGAGGGGGGCAAAGTATGGTACCATGAAGGACTGGGTAAACGGCCTAGAGGTTGTAATACCTGATGAAAACGGCACAAGGCTAAGCCTGGGTTGCCTAACGATAAAGTGCAGGCATGGATATGATTTAGTCAGGCTAATAATAGGAAGCGAGGGCACCCTTGCGCTTGTTGTTGGGGCAGCGCTGAGGATCGTGCCCATACCCGAGAGGGTAGTTACTATTCTTTCTTTCTTTAACAGGCTTGAAGACCTGCTCAACGCCTTTGTAGAAATAAAGGAGTCCGGGGTGCAGCCATACATAGCTGAGTTCATGGACAAAAAAACGGTGGAGCTCGCAGCAAAAGGGGTTGACATAAGCTTTTCCCCCAACGGCAACATGCTATTAATAAGCATAGATACCACAGCGGAATCCTCTGGGAGGGTGATGAACTGGCTTGTTGATACAATGAAAAGACACAACGCTATTGAAATCCAAAGTGCACTGATGCAGCAGGAAGCGGAGGAGAAGGGTCTGTTTAAAATAAGGAGGAACCTGTTTTCGGCCCAGTCGAGGCTAGGCAAGAAAGAGGGGAGACCTTCTAGGGTTTTTATAGAGGATATTGTAGTGCCGCCTTCCAAGATACCAGCAGCTGTCTCAAAGCTCAGAGAGATTGGAGAAAAGTATGGGTTCATTGTGAGCCTTGGGGGCCACATAGGAGATGGAAACATACACCCAAGCGTTGTCTACGACCCTGAGGATGAGGAAGAAAAAAAGAAGGTTTACAGGTGGTTTGAGGAGGTTATGGAAGTCTCTTTAGAGCTGGGGGGTAGCATAAGCGCTGAGCATGGAATAGGGACAATGAAGAAGGGGGGGATGAAGATGGAGTTCTCGGAGAAGTCTTCTGAAAAGGCTATAGACATTATGAGGGAAATAAAAGCGGTTTTCGATCCTAAATGCATACTCAACCCTGGAAAGGTGTTCGATTGTTGAAGCCACTGGAAGAAATACTTAAAGACGTTAGCAGGTGCGTCTACTGCGGTTTCTGTGAATCCGTTTGCCCAACGCTACCCTTTGGTCCCCATAGAGGCTATGGGCCTAGGGGCAGGATAAACTTGATAATCAACTCAATAAAGGAAGGTAACTTAAGCCAAGAGGCAGCTTCAAGCATCTACTCCTGCCTCCTCTGCAACGCCTGCTCTGAGGTCTGCCCAATGAAAATAGACATAGCTGGAGATATAAGGGAAATGAAGGCATTGATAAACAGAGGGGCCTTTGGGCCTATAAGCATAAAGATAAGGGAAAGGTGAGCCTAATGAACGCTAGGTTTGTGGCTGAGCTTTTAAAGGAGGTGAGCCTAAAAACCATGCTACCAGTGCCAGTAAAGATGGATGTAATCTACGGCTGGGCCATTAATGAAGGTTTGCCGAGGAGCGGGAAGCGCTACCTTTACACAGGAGGGCTCTACCAGCTCCTGCCATATATAAATGAAACAGTAAAGTACATAAAGGTGCTGGAGAAGAGTAGCTCTGGAGAACTAGCACTAAGGGCTATCCTAGATGCAATAAAGGTCAACCCATACATAATATCAAGCTTTATAAAGCCTAAACCTTCAGAGGTAAATGCTTCTTATAGAATACTTAAGAGCATCTCAAGGCTCGTCTCAAAAAAGGTGGAGCTTGCCTATCTATATGAAGATGACGTCTACAGCGGCGTCCTGCTATATGACATGGGGCTCGACGATGCCTTCTACGAGCACGCAAAGAAAGTCTACGAGAAGATGCTTAGGAGGAAGGCTACAAACCTTATCACAGTAGACCCCCACACAACCTATATACTAAGAGAAGTGTACCCGAAGTTCATAGAGGGCTTTGATTTAGAGGTAAAGAGTTATATAGAGGTGCTTGATGAGCTTGGAATAGATTTAAGGGGGAAGGCTAGGCCAAAGTGGGGCCTTGTAACTATACATGACCCATGCTACTATGCAAGGTACTTAAGCATATACGAGCAGCCTAGGAGGTTGCTTAGCGCTGTAGGCGTAGAAATCAAGGAAGTAAGGAGGTCAAAGAAGATGACCTTTTGCTGCGGGGGGCCATTGGAGGCAATGTCACCGAAGTACTCAGAAGACATTGCAAGGTCAAGGATGGCAGAGCTTTCATCAAAGTCTAAGGTAATTGTTACCATGTGCCCCATATGCAGGGCTAACCTGGAGAGGGTCAAGGAAGAAGGAGTTACAATACTTGACATCGCTGAGTTGCTTTCGGAGGCCTAAGCACTTGCATTCCAGCAATAATTTAAGGTAAATTGGTAGCGCTGCTTGCGCAAGCAGCACTGCGTTAACATCATTATCTAAAGCTAAAACGACTAGGATAGCTTTTAATAAATATTCTGAACAAAAAATTTTTAATAGGTCTTAATTAACTAAAAGTGGGTGGATGAATGGTTGGAAAATTTTTCTATAAAGGCCTTAATGGAATGGAGCCTGGGCTTGCAACCGCTCATGGATTGCAAGGGGGCCTTTCACAAAAGGATAGCAATGAAATACGCTCTGCAGCCGACCGCGCGTTTTACGGCATAATCCTCATTATACTTGGCTTTGTTCCCTATGTAGGAACAATACTTTCAATAATAGGCCTAATCTTGCTTTTAATATCGCTGAACGACTTCTCAAAGGCCTTGAATAACAAAAGCATACTTGAAAATGCAATAAAAGCGGTGGTCTCAGGCATAGTCCTCTTCATCCTTGCAATGGGCATTGAGCTCTTGGGCTTTTCGGCAGGGATCTTCGCGCCGACTTTCATCATAACGGTTATAATATTCTACGCCGCTGCGATAGCCATAGGCTATTTCTATAGGGAAGTATATAGGAACCTGGCAAGCTCATTAAAGGAAAACCTAAAGGACCCGCCGGTCGAGGAGTTCGAAAACGCAGCGAAATGGTATTGGTACGGCGGTTTGACTACTATAATTATCGTAGGCGTGGTCTTTTCGTTCATAGCGGATATATATGCACTGCTTGGCTACAGGGAACTCTCGAAGGGAGTATGAAAAGGTCTATGTTGTTTAAATGAATTATGAAGGTGATGCTTTAAGCCTCCTCTAGGTATGTTGCGTAAAGCTTAAAAATTACAAATCCGCTGGATCTAAACCTTAGAACTACAGCTTCGAAGACCTGCCCTATTGAGGAATGTCCCAAGAATTGATGATATTTTGGGACAAATCCGATAAAAATTCATACCCATTAGTATATTGGATAACCTAGCTTAGAGATTTAGCATGATTCAGGATTTGATTACTCTGTAGGTCACTAGGGGGCTAATAGTTTTTTACTATAAGTATCTGGTCTTGTAGGATGTTGTGTTTTCACCCAAGTAAATTTTCTAGAACTATCAGCTAAGAGGAGACTATATAGCCACATTGCGGTGAGGAAAAATTCAAGTGTCGTTAGAGATTTTGTAGAGAAAACGGAAAGTGGTGGAGAAGAAGTGAAGTAGTAGCTTTGGCGTTATGGTTTGGCTTTAACATCATGGTAAAAGTCATTTAACTGCTTAATATGGATAATTAGATGTGGGAGGTAGGTAAGTTGTCTGTGATTATACGGGCCTGTCTCTTATACACATCTCCGAGCC
>WALX01000103.1 GCA_015522625.1 Candidatus Hestiella sp. | reverse complement strand
ACTATGGAAAGGAGCCTGGGGCAATAGTTTTCGGGAAGGATCCGCTAGAGGTGGTTGAAAAGCTAATCGCAATTGCCTCCAAGGCTTTGAACAACTGGTTAGACCCATCTGCTAATAATTTGAAGCAATAAAACGCTTTTTATTTTGCTAGATTAAGAAGAATCGGCGATAAGCTTGGCTTGCAGAAAAGCCGTGATAAAGCTTGGCGGGAGCTTCATAACAGAAAAGGATAGGCCATACACAGTAAACTGGGAGGCCTTACAAGTAGGTATAGAACAAATTAAGGCATTCTATGAGAAGCATTCACCCCATATGGTTATAGTTCATGGAGGAGGTAGCTTCGGTCACTATGAGACGCAAGAAGTGAAGAGGAAAAGGGGGTTCATAGACTGCTATGGAGTGGCGCTGATTCAAAGATCCATGATGATCCTTTCCCTTGCCGTCCTTGATACCATGGTAAGGAAAGGCTTGCCTTCTTCCCTTCATCCACCTCATTCTTTTTGTAAAAACGAGAATGCATATGAGTGTAACTACGAAGTTATTGTAGATGACTTGGAGAAGGGGCTTATTCCAATTACGTACGGAGATTCCGTTTTCTCTGACAAGGGCAAAATAATTTCTGGTGATGACCTATCGGTCGCGATCTCGAACAAGATTGGTGCCGATTGCCTGATTTTCTCGTCAAACGTCGAAGGAGTGCTTGATAAGGAAGGGAAAGTCATAAAGGAGATAAAGAAAGGGGAAAGAATAAGCATTAATAAAAACGAGGTGTTCGATGTAACGGGTGGTATATTAAGCAAGGTAGAAAAATCTTTCCTATCTAACGCCAGGAACGTTAGGATAGTTTCAGGGAAAGATATATACAGGGCATTAATGGGATTTGAGGTCGGCACAAAGATAGCCAATCGTTCTTAATACACAGCTAAAGAAAATGTTGTCTTAGGGCTTTTAAGATAAAGGAAATTATGAGAAGGTTTGCTCTAGGGCTAGCAACAGTTTCTTAGATAAGGTTTTTTATTCTAGTAAGTTTTTAAAAACGACCTGTGGAGCCTACCTCCTAGAGGCAAGGGTCTTGCCATTTGCTTCTCAAAATGTGTTTATAACCTTAATGCGGTTTGCAATTGTGATGAAGCATAGGGAAGAGGTGCGATTTATCTTAGCGGGATTTATAATGGCCTAGGATTGAAACAGAAGAAAGTAGCAACCCCTACGCTTTTGGTGGGCTCATAGGAGGTTGCATCCTCTTCTTCAACTTCCTTTCCCTAAACCTTCGAATTAGGCCATATATCGTTACCATAGCCCCCATCAGCCCTAGGAAGAAGCTTGCTACGAAAGAGATGTATGCCGGGAGTATCGAAAGGCTTAAAATAGCGTAGCTGAAATAGAGCGGAACCGTGTAGTTATTTATGAATACAAGGGTTCCGTTCTTTGACGTGGCTATCGCATAAACGTTCCCGTTTTGGGCCTGCGAAATCTTTCCATTATTAAACCTTATCTTGAGAGGATAGGAAGAATTGTATATCAAGACCCTAGCGCCTGATAAGTAGATAGAAAAAGTCTTGTTAGGTAGCAGCTTCATTGTCGTCTTATTCATCTGCACTTCAGCCTTTTTTATTGACTTTGACAGCGTACTTTGCAAGGAATAGGGGGAAACGACCACCAGTAAGATTACAGCTATTATTAATAGCGCAATCCCGACCTCTATTAATGCCTTACTGCTTGTCAATCCAAACACACTACCAGAGTTAAGTGTGGAGGATTAAATAGGTTAGCGCCTGTCCTTCATCAGCCACCCAGAGAAGCCCAGGGCCCACACCATGTCTGGGTAGACTATCATCCTTTCCATACCACCATAACCTATTGGCCCATAGAAGCTTAAGATATACATAATAAGTGAGGCAAGGCTTATGGAACCCATTATAGGCCATAATGGCATCCTGCCCTTCTTGTAGGTGAAGGCAGGGTAGGAGGAAATGGAGGCAAATAGAAAGACAATCAAGGCGAATATTGTGTGGAGGTGATGGGGTGAAGTCTCTGGGAACACGCCCACACCGGCTGCGCCTATCCCAGCGATTATCAGAAATGCCCTTAGTACCCTGGACTCAAGGAGGGACCCTCCAACTATGAGGAGCACGCCTAGTATCAATATGCTCGTATTGAATATTATTGCTGTGCTACCGACCCCTAGATCACTTATGTAATTTCCATATATCGTATAGTGAGGGTAAAGGCTTTCTGCAATAATCATGAAAATCAAAAACTGGGAAACGCCCACAAACATCAATATGCCTGAAGCTTTGTCTCTATTCATAATGACACCATGATATAATGCCTTTTTAAATATAAAAACTTTTGTTCACAAATATTTAAAAAAACTAACAAGGCTTGTGCTACCAGTCCATAAATTGACGGTTAATAAAACCTGGCATGGAATCGAAGTGATTAGATAACTACTGTACAAAATGCCTTTATGCTCCAAGCAAAACATTGTTGCTTACTGTAATTAGAAGTTATACAATGAGAGCTGATGCCCTGCCGAGGATCAACTACAGCGTACTATAAAACTAACTCCTAAAAAACAAGAATTTAAATCAAAAAAAGTCATTCGAAATACTTTATGTCGTTTATATTTCCAACCCTTTCTTCTTTAAAAACTGGTCTAACGGTAAGCCCTATATTTATTTTTTCTATTGGAACGTTTAAGTAATGAATAAGCCCTCCTTCACCATTTACAGGTTTCAAGAAACCTATTACCTTAGGTTTTTCAAGGAAGTTTCCATACATATCTTCGTATACTATTGTATAGGTTATTACGACCCAATCGCCTTCGATTTCAGCTATCTCACCTTTAGAGAAGTCAGGGCAAAATGTTAGGGGCGGTACATAAACCTTGCCATCTTTACACTTCATACCAAGTATCTTTCCATCCTTCAAACCCTTTGCAAACTCTGTACCATGTATGCCTGGTGTATATACAAACTTGTCTACCTCCTGATCACCTGGCCATACAACTATATCCTCAAGCCTTCCTTTCTTCTCAAAACTCATGTCCATCACCCAATAGGCTCAAAGCACTCTATATCGAGTATGCTTGCCTTCCTTTCTTCTTTGGGCTTCCACCTTACCTTCACCCTCATCCCAATAGCCTCGCCGGTAACCACCAGCTTTGGATCTATACATATCCTGTGGAAGAGACCAGCGAATTCGTATTCTTTATCCTTATAGCCGGGTACATCGAGCCTCACTATGCCTACTACCTCTGGTTTTTCAAGCCTTTGCCTCTTAGCGGAAATGTAGCTAACTACAGCTGTGTGTATAATTCCTGTTTGGGGAACCTCAACCCACTCCGAAGTTGCCACATGACACCACTCGCAATATGACCTTGGAGGTACGAAAATCCTCCCACACCTAGGGCACTTCTTTCCAAGAATCTTTCCTTCTTTTAATCCGAGAAGGAACTTAGAGACTGTTGGCCCTGCAGAGAAGTCATACCTTGCCTTTGGCCTATCCTCTAAAAGGCCTATCAAAGAATACATTTCACTGGACTTTAAACCGATTCCAGGCACCTCTTTCATACTATGATTCACCTCTTTCACACCCCCTAATTACTTAAAACTATAACAGTTCCAGCCTGCATTAGATCACCCCAAGCATTAGCAACAGCTTTGTGGACAGCTTTCTTGACCTGCCTCTTTCCTGCTTCATACCTCAACTGCCAATAGAGCTCTGCAACCTTCATAACCCCAGCTGCAGCAATAGGGTTACCCACGCCTAGCAATCCACCACTTGGACTTGTTGGAAGCTCGCCATCCCTGTTGAAGTATCCTTCCTTTACTAGCTTCCAAGCTTCGCAAGGTCTAGCTAGCATTAATCCTTCTATGTGGTGGAGCTCCTTGTAATCAAAAGGATCATAAGGTTCGGCAACATCAATTTCTTTCCACGGCCTCTCTATCCCAGCCATTTTGTATGCCATCCTTGCTGCATAGTTTAAGTATCTGGGGAACGACAGTTCCCTATTGTACCAATGTTGATTCTCTAATGTAAAGCCAATTCCATCCACCCAAACTGGCGTGTCTGTGAGCTTCCTAGCAACGTCCTCAGATGTCATAACTAATGCAACTGCACCATCGGTCACTGGAGAAATATCTAGGAGGTTTACGGGCCAAACTAACAACTCGCTATTAAGCACGTCTTCAACCGTGATGTTTGCAGGTATCAAAGCCGATGGGTGGTCTAAAGCGTTTCTCTTATTTTTAACGCTTACCAATGCAATGTCTTCTTTTTGCGCGCCACACTTAGTCATATATCTCCTCATTTCCATAGCAAATATCCATATAAGGTTTGGCTCAAGCGGTCTTTCCAGTATTGGATCCCATATGTACTTAAAAACGTATTGTGGGTGAGGATGGGCAGGACTCATCTTCTCTTCACCAAGCACCAATACTTTTTTGCAAAGACCGCTCGCTACATGCCAAAAGCCGGCATCTGGTATGAAAACTCCTGTGCCCCCACCAACGTATACCCTAGTTATAGGCTTACTTATACCACCTGATCCGTCAGCTATATATTCTCCTTTAAAATGAACGCCATCAAAAGTGTCAGGGGCGGAGCCTGTTACAACACAATCAATATCCTTTAATGTTAGCCCTGCAGAGTCTAGGGCTTGGGTTGCAGCCTCCCAAGCAAGCTCCCTTGGCGTTTCTAACGATCTTCTCATAAACTTTGTAATTCCAGCCCCTACGATCGCTACCCTATCCTTCATAAATATATTCGGCCTCATATACATCACCTCATGCAGATAACAAAGCGACAACGCTACTATAAGTCGGAACACCCCTCCAAGTGGCCACCAAGGCCTTGCTAACCCCTTTTAACTGGTGCATCCCAGCTTTGTTTATTAATTGGAGGTATGCCTCCAGTAACCTAGCAAGTCCTGTTGCCTCTAGTTGCACACCCATTGAAAGGCTACCACCACTGGGGTTTATTGGCTTGTAACCATTAAAGCAGAAATCCCCCTTCTCCAACATCTTATGTGCCTCTCCCTCTTTTGCTAACATAACTTCCTCAACGGTCAAGGGTTCCATAAAGCTGAACCTATCTTCCACTTCTGCAAAATCAACATACTTATCTACATTACCATCTAACCCAGCTACTCTATAAGCCATCTTCGATGCCTCTCTCATCGACTTCATCCTACCAAATTCATGCCACTGAGTCGCACCACTACCTGTTTCCGTTGAAAACCCTATACCATCTATCCAAACCGGTGTGTCAGTAAATTTCCTTACATTCTCTTCGCTTGATAATACAAAAGTAATTGATGCATCGCTAAATGGAGCTATTTCATACTTGCTCATTGGATAAATGGAAAAGCGAGAGTCCAATACCTCATCGAGGGTAATTTTTGTTGAGAATGACGCCCTTTCATTCCTTAGTCCATTGTTTTTATTTTTGACAGCGACCATGGCTAGATGTTCCCTTTTAACGTTATTCCTCTTTATATAGGCAACTGCGTCGAGCCCTGCATAAAAAAGAGGGTTGCCGGGCTCCAGAGGCCTTATATACTGCGGGTCTAGTGCAAACCTATAGATATCTTGCAACGTTTTGATCTCGCTTGGCTTTCCATGAGATTCTACCGCTACCACATCAAAGTATCCTGATTTTATCATCATATACGCATGTGCTATTCCTTGTAGACCATCACCTGCAACAGTGAATGTAGGCCTTAACGCACCTCCTATGGGCTCAGGCGCAAATTCGTCAGCTATCGCAATGCCTTCCCACATGTCTTCCTGGCAATCTACAAAGGCATCAATATCTTTTCTAGGGTCGATACTTGCATATGCCCTAGAGGAGGACTCAAACATCAAATCTTGAAAGGAAAGATCGATTGTTTGGGGTTTGAAGCCGTAATAACCTGCACCTACTATAGCTACACGCGACATTGAGACACCCTTTTATATTTTTAAGGGAGTACTATAAAAACCCTATCCACATAAATATTCATAACGGTATACAAAGCTATGGTGATTAAATGTGGTATATAGATGGTTTCCACCGAAGGATTTAGTTCAAAACGCAAACGTCTCAAAATTTATGGAGAAAAACGGCTTTAAGAGCTATGTTGAGCTCGTGAAGAAGTCTCAAGAGGAAATAAAGTGGTTTTGGGGCAATGTACCAACCTGGCTAGGTTTATATTGGTTCAAGGAACCTACAGAAGTATATAACGCAGAAAAAGGAATAGAATGGACGAAGTGGTATCCTGACGGTAAGATAAACGTGGCTTACAATGCCCTTGATAGGATTGTAAACATGGGCCTAGGGGAGAAAGTAGCTATGATATGGGTCGGGGAGGATGGTAAGGTTTTGGAAATGAAATATAAAGAAATGCAGGAAAAGGTGAACATGCTCTCCAATTTCTTCAAGGAAATTGGAGTAAAAAAAGGCGAAGTCATCTCAATATATGCTCCAATAAGCCCAGAAGCCGTGATAGGCATGTTTGCCTCATTTAAAGTGGGCGCCATAGCAAACCCCATCTTTAGTGGATATGCACCAGAAGCCGTTGCAGAGAGGCTTGCATCTGCAGGGTCCAAAGTATTAATTACAAGCGATGGATATTACAGAAGGGGGAAGATAATAAACCTTAAAGAGAACGCTGACTACGCATTAAAACTGTCAAAAACCAACACAAAGGTCTTGGTTTCTAGGCGGTTTAGCAAGCTAGATGTGCCATGGGATGACGAAAGGGATATATGGTTTGACGATGCAATAAGCGGAAAGAGAAGGAACTTTGAAAGTGAAGAGACTTTTGCAAGCGACCCGGCCCTCCTTATGTTTACTAGTGGTACGACGGGTAGGCCAAAGGGTGCAATAATAAGCCATGCTGGAACAATACTTCAACCTGCAAAGGAGCACTTTTTTAACCTAGATATCAAACCAGGCTATGAAAAAGGATATAATGATATACTTTGGTGGATTAGCGACATAGGGTGGATGATGGGCCCTTGGCAGATCATAGGAACGCAGATTCTAGGGGCAACGCACTTCTCTTTAGAGGGCTCATTAGACTACCCAAAGAAAGACAAAGTCTGGGAATTGATAGAAAAGTTTAAGATAACCCACCTAGGCTTTGCGGCCACAGCCGGTAGGCTTCTAAAATCTTTTGGTAACAATGCTGTTAAAATACATGACACCTCCTCACTAAGGGCGTTTGGAAATACAGGTGAGCCTATAGATGAAGACACGTGGTTCTGGCTTATAAGGGAGGTAGGGGAAGAAAGAAGGCCAATAATCAACCTAAGCGGTGGCACAGAAATATTTGGATGCTTTTTGCTACCTAGCCCAATTGTTGAACTTAAACCTACGACACTATGGGGACCTGGGTTAGGAATGGGCGTAGAGGTATTTGACGATAATGGAAAGCCTATAAAGAACAGACCAGGATACTTAGTAGCTACAAAACCGTTCCCAAGCATGACCATGGGATTGTGGAAGGAACCTGAGAGGTATATAAAGGCATATTGGAGTACCTTTAGTGGAGTTTGGTTCCATGGAGACTATGCATTAATCGACAGCGAGGGTTTCTGGTATATATTAGGCAGGGCAGACGATGTAATAAAGGTGGCAGGCAAAAGAATTGGGCCATCGGAAGTAGAAACAATAATAAACTCACATCCATCCGTTGCAGAAAGCGCGTGCATAGGCTATCCCGATGCAATAAAAGGTGAGGTTATAGTGTGCTTTGCTATTCCAAAACCAGGTGCTGATATAAGGGAGAAGGAAGTAAGTGAGATAAAGGAAATGGTTTCTGCCAAGCTCGGAAGACCCTTTAAGCCTAGCGATATCATTAAAGTAAAGGATTTACCAAGAACTAGGAGCGGAAAGATAATGAGAAGAATTATAAGAGATGTTGCAAAGGGATACGAAGTAAAGGTTGGATCAGTGATTGAGAACCCTGAGTCTATAGATGCAATAAAAAGCGTCTTCAAAAGGTTTAAAAAGGGTGAGTAAAGGTAGGCATGATGAGGGTTTTGGTCGTAGGCGGATGCGGGGCAATAGGTTCTTTTATTTCATACCTGCTTAATGCCATAGGTCATGATGTGACTATATTAGATAGAGAAGCCAAAAATTGCGAGGAAAAAAACCTCAGGGTTTTAGGCATCGGAGAGGCAAAGGTAAAGGTTTGTGGATATAGTCAGCTTATGAACCAGGAGTTTGACCAGATAGTATATGCTGTAAAATCCTATGATCTCCGCGAGTCTATAGGGTTGATAAGCAAGTATAACATAAGGGCTGACATAGCGTTTTCTCTACAAAACGGTTTGGGTTCTTTGAGAATGCTAGAGGGCAAGTATAGGAATGTTGCGGGGGTCGTAATGTTTTATGGTTTGGAAAAAATTGAAAAGTGTATATCAAAATTCAATGGAGGCTCCAAGATTGTAATAGGTTGTAAGGGCGACTGTGAGGAATTGCTATCGTCTTGGGACAACTTGAACTCTACGGGGGTAGTTGTTGAAAAAACGAATAGAATAGAGGGTTACATATGGTTGAAGGCATGTGTCAACTCAGCTATAAATTCTATCAGCGCAATTCTGTGGAGAAGCAATGGGTACATTTTAGAGAATAGTGAAGCCTTTGAACTTGCCATAGAAATTTGTAAGGAGACAAGCGAGGTAGCAAAGAGGTTAGGCATTAATCTACCAGAAGATCCGGTTAATGCATTAATTAAGACCCTAAAGGACACGTATAATAACTGTAGCTCTACGATACAAGATATTAGCAAGAAAAAAAGGACGGAACTCGATGCAATCAACCTTGCAATCTACGAAGCGGGTAAAAGAGTTGGTTATTTAGCGAAATACAACTACTTTGCCTATAGGATAGTCTCATTAATTAAGAAAAACTTAGAAGGAAAGCCATATCCCTGTAATTATAGACAAACACTTACGTAGAGATTTATTCTTTTATGCAAATAAATAACTATTGGTGGTTCACTTGATATGTCCAGGCTTCATAGAAAATCCGGAAACTTTATCGGTAGAAGACATCAAAGCCTATGAAATTAATAATGTTTGGCATGGACTACCGCTTCTAAACCTTATGGAAAACGCAGGCAGGGCAGTGGCAGATGCAATAGAATGCAAGCTTGGAAAAGTCAAAGGAAAAAAGGTCGTCATTTTTGCTGGCAAGGGAGGCAATGGTGGAGACTCAATAGTTGCTGGAAGGCACCTATCTTCCAGAGGGGCAAACGTCTTGATATACCTGCTGTACGACTTCAATTCAATAGAGCACAAAGATACGCAATTAAACCTCAACTTCCTTAGAAAATCAAGTAATGTTGAGATAAAGCACCTACCTGACCCAAGGGACTACTCTCCCCTTGAAGCAGACGCCCTTATTGATGGCGTGTTTGGAATAGGCATCAAAGGAAAAATTAGGGAGCCTGCCTTTAGTGCACTAAAGGCATTTAATGAATCAAAAGGCTACAGGGTTTCTGTAGATGTGCCTAGTGGCGTCGATCCAGATACGGGGGAGGTGGCTGAGGGCTCGGCTATAGCAGACCTAACGGTCACAATGCAAGCAATAAAACCGGGCTTGCTTAAAGAGAAAGCAAGCCAATATGTGGGTGAATTGCTAGTAGCTGAAATTGGCATGATAAAGGACTCTGAAACCTATGCTGGACCAGGGGATGTTGCATCAAGGATTCCTAGGAGGCCTAGGGATGCTAAAAAGGGAGGAAATGGAAGGGTGCTAACAATCGGTGGCTCTTATCATTACCTCGGTGCGCCCTATTATGCCTCCTCCTCGGCACTGCTCTCCGGTGCAGACCTCTCGTTTCTAGCATCGCCTGAAAAGATTGCATATGCTGTTTCTCAAAACAACCCTGGAATAATTCCAATACCGCTAAAAGGAGATTATATAAACAAGGAAAACATAGGTCTTATGAAAAGAGAAGCCACAAGGGCTGATACAATAATTATAGGGCCTGGTTTGGGTACCAGCGATGAGACCAAAGAAGCCGTCATAGAATTTATAGAATCGGTTAGAGGGAAACCATTGGTAATAGATGCAGATGCCCTCAAGGCGCTTGCGGAAAGGGAAATAAAGCTTTGGGAAAATGCTGTATTGACGCCACATAGGGGCGAGGCCTCTCTGTTAGCAAAAAAGGATGGTAACCCCCAAGATCTCTCAAAAGAAATTGCAAGAAAGTATTCTTGCACTGTAATAGTTAAGGCACCAGTAGACGTTATTTGCGAACCCTCAGGAAGTTGCAGGTATAACAAAACAGGTGTTCCTTCGATGGCTGTAGGGGGGACAGGAGACGTGCTTACTGGGGTTATAGGAGGCTTTTTGGCAAGAAAGGTAGCATTGGAAAAGAAAGCAAAACCCCTCCACATCGTTTCAGCGGCGGCCTATGTAGTAGGCAGGGCAGGGGAGCTGGCCTTTAAAGAGAAAGGGGATAACATAACTGCTATTGACGTAATGCAAAAGATAAGGGATGCTATAAAGGAAGCATGGGAGTATGGGAGGTAACAGAAGTAACAACTTTGATATAGTAAAGAAATATGATATCACTTATTTGGGTTACGATGAACTCTATGTGGAAGAGCAAAGGGAGAAATACGAGATAGCCTTTTCAAAGATAAAGCCGGAAGGTAGGGTTGCAGATATTGGTTGCGGAACCGGGCTCCTGATAGATTATCTCACAAAGATAGGTTTTTTGGAATCAATAAAAAATTACGTATGTGTAGATTTAAGCATTAACATGTTAACAAGCGCTGCAAAGAAGAATTCTTCTTGCCATAAATGTGCCTTTATACTAGGCAATGCAGAAGGACTACCCTTTAAAAACAAACAGTTTGATTACGTCTTTTCTTTTTCCATGATAAACTTACTAGATGAGCCGAGTAAAGGCGTTGCAGAATTAATGAGGATAGGCAAAAAAAGAATTGTAAGTATTGTAAAAAGGCTCAAGCATGTAGGAATCACAGGTAAGTTACTAGGAGAAACAGAAAAAGACTTAATATTAATGATATGAGCTGTTCTTACAGCTAAGCCACGGCGGAACTAGGTAGACTGTCGCAAAGGGTTTGTTGTCAGAAAACAGGGTTATAACATATGAATTGTCTAGGTTTGAAAGCCTCCCAGTACAACAAGCCTTGTCTGGCTCTTTAACAAGTCTTTCTAGTTTTACTTTTAAGCTGATGCCAGGATAGATTTCAACATTTAAAGTAGCTTCATATAACTTTTTATTACTTTCCTTTTCATCCTCAAGCCATACTAGCGGAATCCTCATTCCTACCATATATTCTTATAGAGGACAAAGGCTATATTTTAGTACACTCAGGTTTATTAGCGCATAATAGCTAGCCAATCCTTCCTGATGAGCAAAGGAGGTATAAAGGACTAGACGCTCAGCAAGCGAATGGTCTACGTCACTTAGATAAAAATTACAGTTCTTCCTCGTATACTATTGGTTTTCTACTCCTAGTAGGATGGGATTCATATATTTTTATCCTGTGGTTCTTATATTTGTATATATCATCTATACTTATTTTTAGCCTACCCATATCTAAGACCTCAGCCCACTTCAAAGTACCATATGGGGTAGGCTTTTCATACCACCTCCTATCATTAACTGCAAGCCTCCTAAACCTATTCCTTGTCTGTATTGAATCCTTAAATGATGCAGGGCAAAAATGAACATCTATTGATGCATTCTTAGAGGCCCATTCTAACACCTTTATAGCGGCCTTAAGTGATCCCTTCACAGTAAAGGGTCTCTTTACATCTTCATCATAACCCCTTGAGAGTAGCGAGTTTGCGTTGGATTCTACAAATTCCATCTCGTTTAGGTTTACAAAAGTACCCCCGAGCCTTTCGACATCTTTAATTACTTCCTTCGCCCAGCCTTCTAACCCCTTTGCTATAGGAATCTCTGCACCAACATCCATGCCAGTTAATTTCACAGCATATGAAATTGCCTTCTTGTATCTATTATCTACTGGATGAAACCTTATTTCATCAAGCCCATTCTTCCATAGGGATACCAAGGCGTCAGGGGTAGCATACCTACCGCTTGTATATAAATGTATGTGGAAGCTGTTGCCAAAAGTCGATTTTAAGCACTTTATTACCCTTAAAGTCCTTTCAAACCTTACTAGTGGATCGCCACCAGTTATACTTGCCCCATTAGCCCCTTGCCTCTCTACCTCAGTTATTATCTCTTTAACGGATCTTACAACCTCTTCGTTTACATAAACAACGTCTTTTCCAAACCTATCATTGCTAACTGGGCAATAGTAGCAGGAATCCCCGCACAAACCTGTTATAAATATGACTGCTTTCAGGCCAGGGAAGCAAAGGTTGCACCCCTTTGTCATTTTCCCTATCACAAGTGCTACCTTGTCGTCACCGAGTACCTTCCTGCTATCCATTTTAGACCCTTACTAAAATTTAATATTTTGTAGCGTATATATAAATATAGAGATAAAATAGACTTATAGATGTGATTAAAATGGATATAATACCAAGAAAGGTTCAAAGGCTTGGGACATCTTCATATGTTATAACGTTGCCACACTCTTGGATAGAGTCTAACAATATCAAGCCTGGCGATACCGTATACATCATTGAAAGCGCTGATAACCTAACAGTAACGCCATTAAAAAACAGGGAGGCTGAAAAAGGGAAGCCTATATATGAGCTTGACATCAGCAAGATACCCATACCAGAGATTACATCTCTAGCAGTTTATTGTCTATATGTCAACAACCTAACCGATGCTATAATTAACTTAGGGAGACCGGATAGGAAAGGAATCGAATCAATTAAGACGTCTGCCCAATCTCTTCTCGGATTAGAAGTATTTGAAATGAGCGAATCAAGGGTAATGATAAAGTCCGTAATTGATGACTCTAAGATAGAAATCAAGCACGTCATAAAGGGATTAGGAATAACAGTTGCTGAAGTCGCAAAGATACTAGAGGAAGCTTTAAAGGGAGCTGACATCGAAAAATCCATTGAACTTGGTCAAAAAGACCTCCTCAAATATCAACACCTAATAGAAAGATACGTGATCAACACCATGATACATGGAAAGGGGGATGTAAGGCTTCACGCCCTGGTTTTAGGGACAGGCCTTTTGGGCATAGTCGGGTATTTGATATTAGATACCGCTAGCAAGGCCTACCACTTAAAAATAAGGTTGCAACAGCTAGACGAGACAACAAAAATGATAGAGAACATCTTACCACAAGTAGCTTCAATCGTTGCGCAACCAAGTATTAAAAGAATAGAGGAATTAATAGTAGAAACTGCTACGCTGACGAGGGAGCTTGAAAACAGGTCAATCGTATCAAACAACTCGGAAAAGACGATGGTCCTAACCAGGCTTGTTGATGCTATGAAATTGATTAGTATAATCCTTTACGTCGTTGTTTGTAGCATAATGGTTTCCGATGAATACCTAAAAAAGTCAGGAGAGGAACTAGGAATTTAATTAGCATTAGCTAATTATTTTAACCTTGCGTAAAATACAGCATCATTAACATCAACTTTTTATCCCAGAATATAGACAAGACGCTAGGATGCATATGGATAAGTTAACGATAAGAGATATTGTCAAGATGAAAAATAAGAGGAAGATAGTAGCTATAACTGCCTATGATTACCCTACTGCAAAGATAGTCGACTCTGCTGGCGTTGACCTGGTTTTGGTTGGTGACTCCCTAGGTATGGTAGTGCTCGGCTATCCATCAACATTACAAGTGACCATGGAGGAGATGATCATACATACAAAGGCCGTCTGCAACGCTAATCCTAAAGCTGTTGTTGTAACTGATATGCCGTTTATGAGCTATGAAGTTGATGAAAAAGATGCATTAATCAATGCATCAACCTTCATAAGGATCGGTGCTGATGCTGTGAAAATAGAAGGTGGAGAAGAATACAAAAACATTATTAAGAGGCTAACTAACGCAGGTATACCGGTCATGGGTCATATAGGACTAACGCCACAAAAACATAAACAACTTGGTGGTTATAGGCTTATTGGAAAGGCATATAGAGAAGCTAAAAAAGTTATAAATGATGCCATAGAAGTGGAAGATGCTGGAGCTTTCTCAATTGTTATTGAATATACAGCATATGAAGTTGCCAAAAAAATAACCGAAAAACTCTCAATACCAACTATATGCATCGGTAGCGGTCCCTATTGTGATGGGCAAATAATCGTTGTTAATGATATCCTCGGGTTGAATGATTTCCAACCGCCTTTTGCAAGGAAGTATGTTGACCTTAGGGAGGTAATCAAGAAAGCCGTAATGAACTATAAAAGTGACGTGCTCTCCGGCTCCTTCCCAGATAAATACTGGGGTATGAAAGATGGAGAGAAAAGCAAGCTCGAGGAATAAAAGCAACCCTTTTCCTATTTTTAAATATAGCTAAACCCTTTCTTCACCTTCGATCGTAAAACCATGCACAGTTTACAACTTAATTCCTCCTCGCCACCTTGGACATTAATAACTTACATAGCAACCTTTTTAATCCATACATGCATTAAAAACTGCGGGCCTCGGTTTATGCTTAGTGAAGAGAGATGAAGAAAAGTGCAAAGAAGCCTTTCAGATGAAATAAAAATATATCCAAGCACAGTAAATATAGGAAAAGCCCTCTGGCCGCTCATAACAAAACGTGTTGAAAATTTTTTTGAGAGGCTCAGCAAAGGTAACCTTGATGATGGCAAGCACCTGCAAATTATCAATACCCTTGAAACCAACAACTATGCCCTTTACGTGCACATGCCCTTCTGTCACACACCCTTATGTAAGTTCTGTTGCTTCGTGAGGTATGCATATAACCATGAGCAGTATAAAGCATATATGAAGGCGCTTAGAAAAGAGGCTGAATGGCTCGCTACGACTGCTGAAAGTGCTCGCATTAGGGTAATTTACATAGGCGGCGGTACACCATCTATCGATATACACTCCCTTTCAGAATTCATAGATTCTGCTAGGAGTTATTTTGGGAAAAATATTGAAGTATCCACAGAAGCAAGTCCAATAGATATCAATGACGAGGCGGTTTCTATATTGCGGTCATCTAAGGTTTCTAGGCTAAGCATCGGAGTACAGGCACTTGAAGATAAGAGGCTCTGGGAGCTCGGAAGACTCCACCATAGGGTTGGAGACTCCATAAGAGCCGTTGAGGCCGCTAGGGGTAAGTTTAACACCTTAAATATAGATATGCTCTGGGGCGCAAAGGGAGATAACGTGGATAAAATAAAGGTCGAGTCCTCTAAGGCACTTGACCTAAATGCAGACCAAGTCACGTTTTATCCATTAATGCCAGCGCCCGGACTGAGGGAATTGGAAAGAAAAAGGAAAGAAGGCCCTTGGCATCCCAAAGAAGCCCAGCTATATAAAATGATACTGCAGGAAGTTTTTTCTAAAAAATACTTCCCTGCAACTGCATGGTGCATGGATAGAGGATCAAAGTTGATAGATGAGTACATTGTTGACTTCGATAAGTTTCTTGCCATAGGAATTAGCGGGATAGCACGCATTGGGAACTATGCATATGTAAACACCTTTAGTGTAGAGAAATATGTAAAACTCGTAGAAAAGAGGGGGTTCTCTGCCATAAGATCATTGCAAGTGGATACAAGCGAAGACATACTTTACTACATCTCTACTAAACTCTTTGGACTAAAAGTATGCCCCTCTGACATTGAAAATAGGTTCACAATGAAAAATGCTGGATTAATTTCATTTATAATAGCAATGCTTAGGTCACTAGACGAAGAACAAGCTCAGGACGGTTGTTTCCATATAACCGATCCTAACATGCTATATTTACTTCACATAATGCAAAGATCGATATATATGGGTGTTAATACGTTTAGGGAGTGGGGCCTTCGTTCACAATCATAAAGAAGTGAAAAATTTAACAAAACAGACGTAATATCCCAGCCACCTATTTAGGATTATTTGAGTGATCGGGATGGATCAAAGAAACGAGATTGGCAGAAACGCTTGGCTAATTTCACTCTCGGCTTTCTTCTCAGACCTAGGTTACCAATGTGTTATAGCAGCCATTCCAATTTATCTTGTATTAATATTGCATGCCCCCATTTATTTGTTCGGTATAGTTATGGGGTTTTCTTACGGCCTAGGAGCATTAATGGCATTTATTGGAGGGAAGCTGGCCGATCTATTTGGAAGGAAGAAAATAGCGATTCTAGGTAATGCATTAATACCCATATTGTCTATGAGTGGGCTGTTTAGCAACATCTATGAAAGTTCTGCTTCCTTTACAATCGGTTGGCTTTTTAGGAATTTCAGGACGCCAGCTAGAAGGGCCCTAATAAGCGAGGATATAAACGATGCAAACAGGGGTAAGGTCTTTGGGTTACTTAATGCACTTGATGTTGGTGGCGGAGCCCTCTCGATTACTTTCTTAATTGTAGCACTAATGGAGGGCCTAGAAATATCGGAAATAATACTCCTTACCTCAATACCAATAGCAATAGCAACAATCCTACTTGCCTTCGTAAAGGAAAAAAGAGGAATTAGGAGAAAGTTCCAGAGAGAAAAACAAAGGGAAAGTGGTGCAAAAAAGGCCTATATCGGAGTGTTGATCGCCTCGTCCCTTTATGGTTTCAGCTTCTTCAGCCTCGGGTTCCCTATACTTACGATTGCACAAGCGAAAAGTAGCCTTGCAGGCATAGGCTCCTATTTGGTGTATTTATTAGCTTCTGCTTTCTTCGGTTACATTATTGGAAGCAGTAAGCTTAGACTAATAAGCACACTAAGCTTTTTGGGATACGTTCTATCATCAACAGGCACACTGCTATTAGCCTTTGCATATTCTTTCCATCTAAGCTGTATCATAATGTACTTGTCTGTAGCCATAATGGGTATGGCTATTGGCACTATCGATACGCTAGAGCCAAACCTCATAACACAAGTTGCACCAGAGAGTGCCATGGGAAACGCCATGGGTGCATTGACAGCCTCTAGAAGCATTGGCTTGTTTCTTGGAAATACCGTAATGGGAATTCTATATTATTTTAAGCCTTTCTATTCATATGCATATGCATCTATAC
>WALX01000102.1 GCA_015522625.1 Candidatus Hestiella sp. | reverse complement strand
CCTAATAACGAAACCAGCAATCAACAAATCCTTAAGGTTGAAGTAGATGGTGGATAACGCTATTTTCTCAGAATCCCCTATATTTTTAGGGGAACCGACCTTGTTTCTTAACAGATACCTGATAACAGATACCTGAGAATTAGACCCGAAGGAGTTAGGATACGTGGGTTATCCACGATTTTTGACCTCCAAAAATCGGAAACAAAAAAGAACAATATAAGTATTTCGATAATCAAAATTCGGAATCTTATTTGAATTTCGACTTTAGGAGGTAATACCTATTTACAAATATTGGAGTCTATACTTAGTGTAACTAATGAAAGGACTGCATGATAATAAATTCGGCCATGTAGTTAAGGTGATACTCTATCTTCTAAATAGTAAAAACTCACCCACAGTTTCCGAAATAATTGAAGAAACAGGCATACCATCATCAACATTCTACTACACCCTAAAGAAAGCCCTAGAGGAGGCCGGTTGGGTTGAATTCCGAGTGAATCCAGACAGGACAATAACCGCACACCTAACCCAAAAAGGGAGGAAGGTAGCGGAAGCCCTAGCAACAATAGAAGACATACTAAAAGAAGCAGGCGTGGTATAGGGGAAAAGCTATGAGTTCCTTAGGGGCTATTGGTTCATGTTATTCCGGCTTTGCCCCACCACTACGGAGAGCTGCTAAGGCCATACTAAAAAGAATCTATTTTATATACAGAAATAGAGCGCTTGTTTCATCTATTACAAAAACCTTGGGAGTGGGTATAGTAGAGAGCCCCGAAAAATTCCTTGATGAAATATCTCAGAGGCTTACCGATGACCAAGTCAGGTGGTTTGTCTCAACATACGGCTTTATCTTCCCAAGGGCTAGGGTCTTCATATATCAGACAACAGAAAAGATACCTTCGGAGGAAGACCTCATAGTGAGGGTGAATAACTCGCTTCTAAGGAAATACATACAAAATATATCCTGGGATAATTTTATGAGTGCCTCTTCCTAAATAATACTTGAGGAAGACATAATGGTTAAATGTCCCTATTGCGGGTATGAGGCTGATCTTAAGAAATTCAAGCTACTTAGGGAGCCTTGGAAATTCAGATTCTATACAGTAAGAATGCTTAAGTGCCCTAAATGTGGAGGAATATTTAACTATTATGTTGGCATAAGTCCTAGAACAGGAGAAAAATCAGAGTATGTGATCAGAAGAAACCCTAAACCCTAGACCAAACCCCAGAATTAAAAAGGAGGAGTCTTAGAGACTTGACTGAAAAGCCGACAAAGCTTACGTTGGTGAGTTAGTACTAGTAATTAAAAATTGGGGGACCTTTTGGTTTTGATGCTGAAATAGAGTATAAAATGCCTCCAGACAGGCCTGATATTAAATTATTGCATAAGACCGTACAGTAGCGGTTATAGAGGTTAAAACGCCTGAATGGTCATTTAAGTGACCCTATTAAGGGGTCAGCTCAAAGATATGCTGAGTGGTACCTAAGGAAATACCGTGTAAAATACTATAGCATCCATAACATGAAGTACCTAATGATGTTCAAGTATAGACCACCTGAAAAAAGACGTAAAACACTTGAGGATTACTCGAAGATAGGAAAAACCGAAGAAACCAAGTGGATATCTATAACAGATTTTTCTTTCAAAATAATTCCTCGGGCCTCAAGTATATTGGATTATAAACAAATAACTATCAGCAATCCAACCAAGAAAACCTAGAGAAGTTTCTCTTAAAATTTAGAGAGGAACTAGAAGGAAAAACAATTGACTTAAGCACAGAAGTTATACTGACAATACGCACAAAGATTGAGGAAGGAGCAACAAAAAGCCTTGATCAACTCTATAGCAATGATATAAGAAAAAGAAATCAGGAAATTAATTGACTCATGGATTAAAGAAAGAGGCGTTCGAAACCCCCAAAAACGATAATGAACTATATAAAATTCTAGAATCGGTACTCAAGGAACAACTTTATACTTTCATTATAAAGGTGCTGTTTTTCCTTAGTTCTTCAAACAACAAATGCAGATATAGCTAAAGAGTACGAAACACCCACTATTGCTGAGGAAAGGGTTCCTAGTAAGGAAAAGCTTATAGAGTGAACAGGATGGCCACACCTAGAGCTAGAGTAAATGATAGCTTTAATGGCTTTCTCAGGCCTAAGACCTCAGAGCCTAGGTAACTACGGTGGTACAGATGGTTTAAGGCTTGGAGATTTGTTGACTTATTGTTAGTATAACGCTTTCAGAGCTATACGAAGTACTCATAAGAGGATTTGGACGGAGTGCAACAAAGCCAGATGCCTGCTTGTTAAGCAGCCAAAGCCGTAAGCTGAGGCAAGGCAATGAAGTTGCCAATGAGTGGCCGCCCTTACCGTAATTTTTATTTTCCTTCCTCTTTTCTTTTATGAGCTTCAACAACAGCTTTCATAAATTCAACAGTTTCATCAACAGAATGATCAGCCATTGCCACGTTACACCATCTATGGCCATATCTTACCAGTTTAGGTGTGTGCAATATCTTACTTTCTTTTAATGGATATGTATGAAATAGTTGTAAAGCTTCTGCTTCACCTTCCTTTCTTTTAGATTTTCTCCATGGAGGCTGAAATGTATCCTCTCTTTCGGATAAGAAAAGGTTCGCAGGGGGAGTATTTAAAGGAGATAAGCATAAAGGACATAATGCTACCTCTTCAATTTCACTTTGGGTAGGAAATTCTGATGTTGGTTTGTATCCTTTTTCTTTAAACACTTCCATTACAGCATTAAAAGCATCATTTATGTCTATACCGTAGAAATTATTGACAACTGCAATCCCTAAAACAGCAAATACTTCAATAGAGTACTCCATCGTGGAATATTCCATTGCAGGAATAACACAAGAATTTTTTGTCCAATCCTCATCAGTCCATTTTATAAGTTCATCCTTTATGTCATACCATTTATGATATGGAGCACAATATACTTTTGGAAGCTTATAAACATCCTTAGGGTACCAAAGTTCTCCATCTATTATAAATACAAGAGTATGGTCATCAACAGTTATTTCTTCAACTTCCTCTGCATAACTTGGCGTTTCCATAGCAACTATTAGAGGGTGCCACCGTAGATTTCGATTTGAAAATGGTGCCTTATCAGTTCGTCCACGAGTACATAAAGCATCTCTTTGTAATTTGCCTCCTGCTCGTCCCAGTCCAGCATCTCTACTGAAATGGACACGCCCGTAGTTTTTAATAAAATCAGCTCTTTGATCGGAATTAGTTATCATCCCAGCAAATTTATCACTTATTGATTTACATATTTCAAGCGCCCATCGGTCTTTGTCTGTAAGTTCTGTTGCAGAGACAGTTCTTCCTTTTGCCATGATTATACCCCTTTATTATTCAACAATTTATCCATTTTCTCTTTTGCTTTAATTTTTAATTTAATTATTTCGTCAACTTCTTTAATTATCCTACGCTTTTCATTTTCATCTATGGGAATAGGTAAAACAATCTCTTTAAGGCGAGGACCAACAGTTGAGATAGTTGCTTGAACAAAAGTCTTTTCTTTTATTTGTTTTTGCACGATTGGTGTATTGAGGAGATAAAGTAAAAGATAGGGATGCAAAATATCAGGTTTTAAACAACGAATTCTTCTAATATGGCTTTGAATTACAATTTTTTTATCTAGAGGAGTAACTATTGCAGTTCTACCTATCAAAAAAGTTCCATCTGTTACTAATAAGATATCCCACTCTTTTATATCCTGTTTATATTTATACTTCTCATATATCTCTTCAGGAATACATTTTATAGGATCTACTTTAATTTCCCAATTAACGATGTCAGAGGTCCTAACAAAAGGAATATTTCCTAACCCATAATACTTTGATCCAACCTCAATACCTCTTTTTATAGATATAATTTTCTGTTTCTCTAATTCTCCAATTGAAATCAACTTATAT
>WALX01000101.1 GCA_015522625.1 Candidatus Hestiella sp. | reverse complement strand
GTTGCTAGAAGAGCAAAAGCCTCTTATGTTAATCCAAGTATATCTAAAGGCTGAGTTCAAAAACTGAAATTATCTATTTTGAGCAAAGGTTCCTTTACGGGGGCATTAAAAAGCAATAAAGACACATCATTATGAACCTTCTTTATTTATTAATTGCTATTATTAAGAACATATGGGAATTAAATATCTTCACATTTTGGCTACCTATGTATTGCAACAAAGAACCCTTCATGGTTATATATCCAGGTATATGTAATAGATACATGCAATCTAAAGAAATAAAAATAGGATATGTAAACAGTTCATATTGTAAGGTGGATATATGGATATGGAAGGAGAGAAGAACGTTAAGACAAACTATCTGAGGCTGAAGAGAACACTCCAGTTAAAAAAGCAACTATCTTTTACAGACTTGCTCTTTTTGTCTTTAGAGGGCCAAGCTCCTTTTCTGACACTACTAACTTATGCAACTTCTGTTATTCTTTATTCGCTCTTGTTTTCGCCCTTCTTAATAATAGTGGGTGCTTTGATAGTACTTGTTAATGGCTTGATCGTCTACAAGCTTTCCAGGATGTACGTTGAAACTGGCGGGTACTATATCTATGCCCTATACAGCTTAACCAGAAGGCTTGGACTAGAGACGGGTTGGATGTATATATTTTACTCAGCGTTTTACGGTACTGCATATTTAATAGGATCAACATTTATACTTCATTACGTCCTTGGTCTAAATGCCGTTACATCCTTGCTTGTTGTTTTCATTCCATCTATAGTTTTCCTGCTTTCTGGTTTAAAGCCATCTGCAAGATATGCTGAGATCTCCGGTATTTCTGAAATAATATTAATTTTCATTATATTTGTCATAGGTATTTATATGGCCCACTTCCACTTTTTTAATCCTTTCGTAAAAATACCGCCTCTCAATGATATAGCGTTGGCATTGCTTTTTGCTATAGGTATACCAACAGGATATGGGACCATAATACCGCTTTCAGGGGAAACTATTAATACAAAAGACATAGGGAAAGCAGTACTTCTCGTTATAATGCTGGGAGCTGTTATAGAGAGCCTGGGCATATATGGTCTGATTGACATGGGGATATATACTCATCAGTTCTCTCTTATATTCCATAGCCAAGTTCCTGTTTTGGATCTTCTGAGAACGAACTTTGGTATATATGCTTTAGTTGTAATGGTCTATGCAGCTATTAGTGATGGGATACTCTCAGCCCTTTCTTTTATGATAGGAACGTCTAGAACTATCTATGCTATGGCGCAGAAAGACATGTTGCCGAGCGTTTTTACATGGCTTAGAAACAATCAACCTATACTAGCCTCATTGTTGACCATCTTTATCTATGGTATAATACTTGTACCTAGCATACTGACGATAAAGAATCCCTTCTACTTATTTATTGAGCTTGGTGCAATCGCAGGCCTAGCGAACCTCTTTGTCCACCTTTCAGCTAACTTCTCCCTATTCTTTACTGCGATTAGACAAATGAAAAAGAGGGTTCTGAGCGGGATGGGCTTAGCAGGAAGGGTGTTCTCATCGATCCTTAGCAAGATTTCCGATTTAACCCTATCAAGCATTGCCATAGGTATAACACTGTTAACATTACTTTATTCTCTCCAATCAGTAGACAAGTTAGCGGAAAACATATTTATGGGATGGATTATAGTCGGCTTTCTCTATGCTGAGATCGTTGAAAATTATAGGGAATTGAAATACAAGGACATAAAAAATGGTGATGATAGTAGCGAAGCTAGCCCTTCTTAACTATGGCATCCATAACGCTAGTCCACTTCATGCGGTATCCCAAATGCTCAAGCACATCAATTATGTAATCCCCATATTCTTCCCTGAGTTCTGATAGTTTTTTGTTCTCGAAGCTTAGGCCAGAGAGTTTCTTTAGGAAATCTTTTTTGATAAAGTAATTCTTCAACTTTTCATAACCATCTATTTCAAATTTTTTATCCTTAAGAGTTTTAACCTCTATATTATACATATTGCATACATCCTTAAATGAAACAACATCTTCACTCAATCTAATCTTTCCTCCTTTTCCATATACTTCCCTTGCTTTGCTATGCTTTCTGTTTAATGAATTGTAATAGTCGTTAAGCCAAATGTAGACTGCTGCCATGTTTATGTTTTTCTTGAATTTTATTACGTTATGCCCCTCAATCTTTCCATATCCGAGGCTTTCATCTACTATCAGTAGCAACGGTTCTGCAAACTCCTTCACCTTCTCTGCTTTCCTTTGAATGTATTCTTTTGTCCAAAACCCAACTATTTCAATATAGACCTTAACTCCATCTTTAACCACAAGGAAGTCAGGTAAGAAAACAGCGTTTTTTAAGACTATAGGCTCCGGTTCCCTTACTATCTTCCAATCCTTGGCTATGATCTTAAACTTTGAATAGAAGCTTTCTTCCAATAGACTATCAAAGCTTATCTTGTATTCTTCCGTATTTTTAGAAAACAACGCGTCTTTATTGCTAACGTTTAGCCTATACGTTTTACCTGTCCTCCCCATTATTTCTGCTTCAATTTTCCAATCCTTATTTTTCATTATATAGGGAAGCAGAAGGGCCATCGACCTGCCATACCTTTCTGTCATTCTTAGCAATGAAGCTGGACCAAATACTTCTAAATAGAAAGGATTGGCATATGCGTTATACATAAGCCCTAGCCTTTTCATCCTATATATAAGGCCTTTCCAATTGTAGTTGGTATAGATTTTAAGCCTTACACCCTTCAGCAAAGCCGTTTGAAATAGCTCAGTATTGTATTCCTTTATTATTTCGATAGGGTTAAGCTCAGGCACATACTTTATTTCAAGTTCATCCTCCATATCTGAGTAAATGTATTTCATTGGGTTGAATCCAAGCTCTTTATAGAAAGATCTTATTATCTCCCTTCTTTTCTGCCCATCGGTTACTGGTCCTATTGAGAAGAGCTTGTTTCTTATTATCCTAGGTTCTACTGGGTATGATGCTTCGATCTTAGCTTTTCTTAAAATTATAGAGATAATTCCATCTATTAGTCTTGGATCGTATATTTTCTTTAGATATTTAGCTTCTTCCCTTGCATCTCCAACGGTTTTGCTAGTAGAAATTAATGAGATAACCTCTTGGATTATGTCTGTGTAGCTTTTGTCAATAAAAAGGGGTTTAGCCATCCCCTTTGAATAGCTCATTCTTAGAAGGTCAGAGGATAACATTAGTTCTCCTCCTTTGGCTTAGCCTATAGTCAGAGGTGTTCCTAGTTACAAGTTCTATGAGCTCTGCTTTTTTCTCATCCTTCATTCTCAATATCCTCCCAAGCCTTTGAATGAATTGCCTCCTTGTACCATATCCTCCAACTATTATGGCAACGCTCGCATCTGGTATGTCGACACCTTCATCAAAAACGTTTGATGCCACTATAACTCTATATTTGCCTTTTCTGAACTTTTCTATTATTTCCCTTCTTTCATCCTTAGGAGTTTTATATGTTACTGCAGGTATTAAGAAGAGCTTTGATATTTTGTATACTGCATGGGTATCTCTGGTGAAGATAATAACCTTTTCTTCTTTAAACTTCTCTATCAGTTCTTTAAGCTTTTCTATCTTTGATTGAGAGTTTATTGCTATGGCGCTTGATTCATACCATGCATGCAATGCTTCCCTAGCAGCCCTATTTTTAGACGCAAGGTATATCAACCTTTTGAAGTCCTGAAGTGAATTCAGTTCAATCCCTAACCTTTTGAGGTTTTCGTTCATTTTTGCTCTCAAGACCTTGTATTTCTTTTCTTCATCTTCTTTCAGGCTTACATATACCCTCTTTATTTTATATTCTGCAAGGTATTTTCCAGAGAGATCCGCAGGGGAGATCCTATAAACTATTGGGCCTACTAGGTTTGGTAGTAGCCTATCCCTTCCATCTTCCCTTTCAGGGGTCGCCGTTAAACCCAGCCTATATGGTGCTGGCATGAGTTGCGCTATTTCCATGTAGCCTTGGGAAGGAAGGTGGTGGACTTCATCAAATATTATATACATAAACCTGTTTCCTATCACTTCTAACCTAGAATAAGCGCTGTCGTATGTTGAAACCGTAATACCTTGCACATCTTCGCTGCCACCTCCTAGGATTCCTGCGTTAGCCCCAAGGTTTTTTATTATTGATGTATGCCACTGGTCTAGGAGGTCTATTGTAGGTACTATGATTATTGTTGGTACCTTTAAAATTGAAATCGTCTTCAATCCGAGTAGTGTCTTGCCAGAACCAGTAGGCATCACAATTATGCCTCTTTTAGATATAAGCCATGAACTTAAGGCTTTTCTTTGGTAGGGATGTAACTTTATTTTATCATTTATTTGTGGTAGTGGGAGCGGGTTTATTACTTCATCTTTAACCTCTATCCCGGATTCCGCAAAATACCTTATTATCTCAGCATATTTGTACCCCATTGCAATGTATTTTCTCATTTTTTCGTCATATTTCATGTTAGCGGCATACGTGTCTGAGACTATGAGGCCTTTATAATACCCTATCCTTGCCACCAACACCCTCCTTTTATTAAAATTTATATTTTTAAGGTAATAAATTTATTATAATATACTTTTAAAGAATTTTTCATATCTCTCTATTAGGTGGAAAAGTGAATAACATTAGGTCAAGGAAGCTAGAGCATATCAACATAGTCCTTAATGAAGACGTGCAATCTAAGGAGACAACCTTGCTTGAATATGTAAGGCTAATACATAATCCTATACCAAATTCAGACTTTAATGAGGTTGATTTGCATAAGGATTTTTGCGGCTTTACCCTAGATGCCCCTTTAATAATTACTGGTATGACAGGTGGTCACGAAGAGGCCTTAAAAATTAACAGGGCCATCTCGAAAATGGCGGGGAAGTTTAACATAGGCTTTGGAGTGGGTAGTCAGAGGGCTGGTATTGAAGAGCAGTCATTAGCATATACTTTTAAAATTGCCAGGGAAATGGCCCCAAATGCTTTTATAATAGCAAACCTAGGGGCAGTACAGCTAAACAAGGGTTATACACTAAAGGAAGTCGAAGCCGCTGTAGACATGATAAAGGCAAATGCCATAGCCATTCATCTAAACCCAGGCCAGGAAGTGTATCAAAACGAAGGTGATACTGACTTTTCTAACTTGGTTGCAAAAGTAGAAGAAATAATTGATAGGCTCAGCGTACCAGTTATTATTAAGGAAGTAGGGAATGGATTGAATAAGGAACTCGTTTCCCAGCTCACCGCAATAGGCGTTAGGTGCTTTGATACAGCAGGTCTCGGCGGCACAAGCTGGATAAAGGTAGAGGGCATTAGGGGTAAAGGTGCTAAGGGATTGAAAGACCCAGGCAAAATATCTGATTACTGGGGAAATCCAACCGCTATGAGCATCATAGAAACCAGGGTTGCTTCCCCCCAAGCGTATATCATAGGAAGTGGAGGCATTAGGGATGGGCTCGATGCAGCAAGGGCTATATCAATAGGTGCTGATGTCTCAGGGATCGCCTTTCCAGTACTTAAGGCTTTAGATAAAGGTGGGGAAGAGGGGCTTGAGTCATTTATTGATAACTTCATCTATCAGCTCAAGTCACTAATATTCCTTGTCGGTGGGAAGGATGTATACTCCTTGTGGAGGAAACCCATCATAATTTGGGGGAGGTTAAGGGAAGAAATTTTATCAAGGGGTATGAATATAGATGAGTATTTGAACAGGAGGATATACACCCTTATTTGGAGGCGAAAACCATATGGAACTTAAGGAATATAATCATGCAGCTTTGGATGTAATGGTGGAGAAATACCGTAATCTTATAGATTCATATATATTTGACATTATGAAAGGGGAACCGGAGACCTTGTATAAGGCATCGACGCACCTAATAAAAGGCGGGGGGAAGAGGCTAAGGCCGATTATAGTTTTAGTTTCATCTAGAGCCCTAGGGGGTCCTAGAGCCGAGGCTAAGGCGATATACTACGCTACGGCGATTGAGGTGTTACACAACTTCAGCCTGGTTCACGATGATATAATGGATAACGATGATTACAGAAGAGGTATACCAACAGTCCATAAAGTATATGGTATACCAACAGCCATACTTGCTGGTGATTTGATGTTTTCCTATGCATTCGCAATCCCTTATTTAGCGAAAAAAGCTGGTGCAAGTGACAGTGAGGTATTGAGAGCAGTAAATGTAATTGTTGAAGGCTCTAAAAGGATAGCTGAGGGCCAAGGGTTTGACATGCTCTTTGAAGAAACGTGGGAGATAGGAGAAAAGGATTACCTGAGGATGATTTATTTGAAAACGGCTGCGTTAATAGAGGCCTCATCAAGGCTAGGAGGAATCGCTTCCGGCTCGTCAGATGAGATAGTTGAGCTTATTGGACAATATGGGAGGCTTGTAGGCCTTTCCTTCCAGATAAAAGACGATATCCTTGGGGTGTTTGGAGACCCTAAGGTTACAGGCAAGCCTCGGTATAGCGACTTAATAAGGGGAAAGAAAACCATATTGGTATTATACGCTGCTTCAAGAAAGAAGGAGTGGAAGGAATTCTTTAAGAAGATATTTGAGGGAGATAGTTCTGAAGAGACAATAAAGGAGGGTGCGGATATCATAAAGGAATCAGGGGCCTTAGATTATGCCCAAAAGCTTGCAAAGAATTATTCTGACAATGCAGTTGAAAGGTTAGAGACAATTCATTCCATGGGGGCTATAAAGGAAGAAGAGTATTTTGATGCATTAAAAGACATAGCAGTATTTTCTTTCTGGAGGAACAAGTAAGAGTGGTGCAAATTGGATAAAGAGAGCGAGCTAGACAAGATAGTATTTATATTCACCCTTAAAAATGCGATTAAACACAATGGGAAGGCGATGGTTAAGAGCGTGGTTTCATCTATAGTTGCAGAGAACCCTGAACTAAAGAAAAACGCTAGAGAGATAGCGAAGCTAGCAAGGGTTTATGTAGACAAGGTAAATTCTTTAGGCTTAGACAAACAAAAAGAGGAGCTTGCAGGTCTAGGTGTGGTGTTAGAAGAAAAGAAGGAGGCGGTTAGAGGAGAAAAGAAACAGCTCCCTCCATTACCAAATGCCGTGGAAGGGGGCGTTGTTACAAGGTTTGCACCAAACCCGGATTTTGTAATCCACATAGGAAATGCAAGGCCAGCCATATTAAGCTATGAGTACGCAAGGCTCTATAAAGGAAAGATGATATTGAGGTTTGAAGACACCGATCCTAGGACAAAAACCCCACTAATAGATGCTTATGAATTAATCCGAGAAGACCTAAAGTGGCTTGGAGTAGTGCCTGATGAAGAATACGTGCAAAGCAGGAGGTTGGAGATATACTATGGCATTGTAAAGGATATGATAATTAGAGGCTGTGCCTATGTTGATCTCAACGTAAATAAGAGCAAGGAGTTGCTCGCAGTTGGCAGAGAGCCGCCGGATAGAAATAAAGGGGTAGAAGAACAGCTTGAAGGCCTAGATAGGATGAAAGAAAACTATTTTGGAGAAGGTCAGGCCGTGATTAGAGTAAAGACAGATGTTAGGCATCCGAACCCAAGTATTAGGGACTGGATAGCCTTTAGAATAATAGATGCAGAAAAACACCCACATCCAATTGTTGGCAGCAAGTATTTCTTATGGCCTACTTATAACTTTGCGGTGAGCGTAGATGATCATTTGCTCGGCATCACTCATGTATTAAGGGGGAAGGAACATGAGCTAAACACCGAGAAGCAGAGGTATGTATATAACTGCATGGGTTGGAACATGCCAAACTATATACACTTCGGCAGGCTTAAGCTAGAAGGATTTATAATGAGCAAGAGCTATATAAGGAAGGTCATGGATGAGAGGCCTGGAGAATTCTTAGGTTATGATGATCCTAGGTTTGGAACGATATCAGGTCTAAGGAGGAGGGGCATACTGCCTGAGTCCATAAAGGAGCTAATAATGGAGGTAGGCGTAAAGCCTGGAGATGCGAAGATTAGCTGGACAAACTTAGCTGCAATTAACAGGAAAAAGCTTGATTATATGGCTGATAGGCTGATGTTTGTAGAAGACCCTGTTAGATTTAAGTTGATCCAAGATAATTGCTTAACGGCAACGATACCATATCATCCAGATAGGAGGGAGAGGACTAGGAGTATAACGGTGTGCGATAGCGATAGCCTATACATAAATAGGCAAGATGCTTCTAAAAAGGAATTTAGACTCGTGGGCCTGGGCAACTATGAGGTTGTTGAAGAAGGCATAAAGTTTATAAATGATAGCCTTGAATATGCAAGGAAGAAGGGGCTACAAATAATACAGTGGGTTCCTGAAAAGGATGCCTTAGGAATTGATGTTTTAGAGCCAAATGGACTAAAGTTTATTAGGCATAGAGGGTTCGTAGAGGGTGCTATAATGGCATATACCGAAGGCACAAAAATACAGTTCATACGGTTCGGCTTCATTATCATAGATTCATTGAACCCAATTAGGATATTTTACATACACAAATAAAAAGGCTTAATTAGAGTAGTTGCTTGACAAAGGGACATTTTCCTTCCTTCATCCTTATCAGTGCGTTCATCGGTATGAGATGATAGCCTGTTTTAGCTATAGTTTCATATATTACCTCATATGTTGCCCTCTCGAACACCCAAAAAGCCAATGCTGTAGTAAAATTCTCCAGCTGCTCCTTTATTTCTTTCTTAACGCTGTTTAGATATGAGGTGATTATCTCATTTGAGGATGTATGCTCCCAGCTCAATACGCTGTCATCAATAAGGCTTATCGAATCTTTTAAGCTTAGACCATTAATTATTTGTAGTGCCATGACTGCAGTATAGTCTATGCTGCGGATTAGTGATGCGATATCCCTTTCAGGTGTTTCCTTATCGAGCTTATCCGCTGGGTACTTAAATGGCTCACCTTCAAAATCAATGAAGTACATCTCTTGTCCGTTGACTATTATCTGGTATAGGTGTAGGTCACCATGTATCCTCATTAACCGCCTACCGACCAAGTTTTTTATTACACCTTTACTGATTTCTTTTAACTCTTCCATGGAATCTAAAGCCTCGTATACCATGTTTTTCTCTTCTGGGCCAAGGTTCTCCGCCCTTTCCTTCAGAAACTTTTCCCTCCACGCTATCCTGGATATCCATTTTTCTATAGTTGCATTCGTTACTATTTCCTTCTTACAGAAATCCTCTCTGCAATTGTAAAGCGCTTCATGAAGTAAGGCTAGCTTTTCCCCAATAGCATTACCTATCTTTTTTCCTTCCCTGCCCCTCATGTATTCCATTGCAGAGTTTATATAGAAAGTTGCAGCTGGTATTCCCTCAAAGTAAGAAGTTATTATACTATATAGATATCCACCATATTTTATGCTACAGAAGTATTTTGGCACAAAATCTAGTCCCAAAGACGATAGGTAGTTCATTACCTTATCCTCTACGTTGTCATTTTCGAGCCTTTTCATCGTTTTCATCAGGTATTTGCTTCCATCACTTGTCGCAATCTCATAGGTAATCGACCTCCCGCCCATACTTGAGGGCCTTATTTTAGCTATATTGCCAATGTTGTTGCAGCTTCCTTCAAAGATACCCATATTCCCTTTTAGTATTTTATTGACCCATGATAGATCCTCCTCTGCTAGGTAAACCTTGTCGCTCTTTTCTATTAAAGGAGCAAAAAGCTTTTCGTTGCAACCACTTAATGTCGCTAGTATTGTATCATCAACCCTTTTGCATTCAGCTTCTATGGTTTTGCAATTTATTCTCCAGATTTGGTTGTTGAGAAATGACAGTACTTTCTCATCGCACCCATACAATACTGACACCTATTGCTAAGTATCCCAGATAAGATTAAATTTGCGTATAATAAAAATGTCTAACCTGCGCTGTCTTTAAGCGTTGCAAGGGCCTATTGCTACGCTCTAACGTAGCGTCTCTACAGTTAGGTTAAGCAACTCTACAATTTTTGATCCATAATTATTAGAGGTTGCTAGGATTATCAGGTAGTTGTTGTGAGATGCGATTAAAGAATTCCTAATAACTATATAGGAAGTGTTGCCTATCTTGTTTATTGGCTTGTTGTATATCTTAGAAACTGTCACTATGTCATCGTTGAGGTATTTGCTCCCTGAAGGATCAGACTTAAGTACTTGTACTAGTATTTTGTTGCTCTTGTTACCTACTTGGTAGTATATCGTAACGCTCTCGAAGAGCGTGTGATTGTAAAAATTATTGTTGTATATGTTTGGATAGGAGCTAGCAGGTTTGGTAGATTTTGTGCCGTTTATGTAGGCTATTGTTACTGATGAGTTTGAGTGATTGATGGAAATATAGCCAGACTCATTGCTAATAATTGCCCAATTACCGCCAAAATCCTTATCTATTTCACTTGTTGGAAGATACCCTGGGTATTTAAACGATAGTTGGCTTGTCTGCGTTTCATGACCTCTTCCCATTACACCATAATAGTAAGCAGAAAGGGAGACCCCTATTGCAACTGCAATTACTATTACCACAATGGCAAGTTTGTTCAATTATTCCACCAGGTCTTTTGTAAAAAGTAGGCTTAAATTTCTTTCACAAGCCATCTAATAGAAGGTATTAGTGCTTTTTATTGCATATTTCTTCACAGCCTTTTTTTGGGAGTTCTGAAAGCCTTCCTTCTGCATATGCATAGACGTTATGCGGATGTATGCTTTCAAAACTGATAGCCTCAGCTTTAATGGTAGTTTCTCCAGGAAGGCCTTCCGCAAGGCATCTTAGAGACCTGATAGCATCCCTAACAACATCTTCAACAAACTTAGGATTCCTATGGGCACCTATGACTAGTTTCCCTTCATCATACCTTTTGAGGAAAGTGAAAGCCGGTGCTGAGAAGGCCTTGGAGAGGCACCAGGCAATATCCTCTATCCTCATTATAACGTTACTACCCGGCATCTCTATTGTACCAAACAGGAGAACCTTTTGGCTGTGGCTTGGGGCTAATCCCTTTATGTTCATCATGCTCGATATTGTGCCTTGGGCGCTTGGGCATGCAGTTATGCCATATATTCCCACGCTTACCGTCCACCTCTTCTCTTTACACCCTTCAACGCTTATGGAAACATAAGCAGGCTCAATACCGCTAAGGTCTCCATATTCTATGTTTACCCCATACCTTGTTGAGGCTTCTACCCTAGCATTTTTTGCGTAGGGATGCAACTTTAATAATGAATTATGTATCTTTCCGAGGTACGCTTCAATGCTCTTAGCGCTTGTTGGAAATTTTATCTCCTCCCCTATTGCCTCTACGTTTCTTGAAAGGTGTGCTCCCTTCCTATTCGATGGCAAATCGATATAGACATTTATCTCCAGGTCTATTGGTAATGTTCCATAGGGGCTTTCTATCAGAACCCTCTTCCACAAGTTTTTAAAACCTACTCTGTTTATTGGTATGTTATAGTCAGGCTCCCTATCCTGTACTTCCAACTATCTCACCCAAGCTTAGCTCTGCATATACCATAGGGTAGTCTATGTTAAATTTTAATAGTAGCCTTGGATCCACTTCTCCCATAAAACCTGCTTCACTCCCTCTGATCTTTATGATAGAACTCCTGCCCTTCAAGAGGTATCCTTTTCCTCCTTCGCCTATCGAGAAATCAATGCCAAGCACCCTTAGTAGCGAATAAACCACAGCTTGTATGTCTTCATATGAGAGGCTTTCATCCATTATTGAGATTGCAAGGTTCTCGCTTTCCTTAACTTCATCATTAAAGCTGACTACCCTTCCCACCTCGAAAAGTCTTATAGGCTTTTCTGCCCCCCTGTTCTTGGACATGGCCTTTATCATGGAAATTATTAGAGAGGGCCTGAGGGAGTTATAGTCTTCCTGTATCGGGTTTGATATTGCAATTAATCCTTTAAGGCCGAGCTTTTCCATTTCATGCTTGCTAGCTAGCGTCAGTGACATAAGCTCAGTAAAGCCAAGCCCAATCATTAGGTCTTTTATTTTTCTCTTGAGTTTACTCATCTCTAAAAGGCCCCCCTTCATCATTTCTTTGGGTTTTCTTGGTATCATGCTGTTGTATCCGATTGATATTGCCACTTCTTCCGCTACGTCAGCCTCTTCCATTATATCAACCCTGTATGGAGGAACTCGGACAACTATTGCATCACCATTTATAGTAGCGTTGAGCCTAGCCCTAAGCAAGTGGTAATTTATTTCAACAGGAGAAAGGTTCGTGCCTAATATCGAGTTTATATATTTAGCATTTGCTGAGATCGTCTTTTCCTCTAGCCTTGGGGTCTCTTCACTCTTGCCATCTTCTATTATCTTCACCTTGCCTATGCCTACGCCCTTTGCCTCGTAGAGGTTTGAAACTATTATATCAACAACCTTATTGACGTAATAAGCATCTGTACCGGTTACATCTATAAGTAAATTCCTTGTTTTCTCATCTAACCTAGTGATATCGGAATTTATTACTGGTGGAAGGGAAATTATTTCACCACCAGAAACTATGGCTGGATGTAGATTATTTTTTACGCTAATCCCGCCATATTTAACCCCCTGCCCTGTTTCTTTCAAAGCATCCCTTATAGACATCCTCTTGTACCCGAGGGGGATAAACTCTTCATCGAGACTTTTGTAAGTATATAAGAGATCCTTTGCAGGCACCTTATCTAAGTCATGTATGCCTATTGCCACCTTCCTCCTCTTCCTGCCTATGCCGTCATGCAGCTTCTCTTGGAACTGAATAAGTTCCTTTATTATAATTTCATCTAGCTTTACATTATAGATGGTTGCAAGGGCTATGTATGGTCTAGTGCTTGGAGAATCGCTTCTTAGAGAAATATCGCTGCTGGAAGCCTCTACCCCCTTATAACCTATCTCAACGTTCATTATCCCTTTAACTGCCCTGGATATGCCATAGCTTATGTACATGTCTGGCCTATCCGGGTTTACCTCAACCTCTAGTTCATTGTCTTCATTAAGGGAAGTTTCGCACTTTAGTGAGAAGAGTGCATCCATCAGAGGGTTTATCTCGAGACCTGTCAGCTCCATAAGCCTTTCTGCGTTAAACCTTAGCACAGGCATTTCATATAGCACCCCTCATCTTGAATGACCTTAGGAAGTTATAGTCTTCTGAATACAGTAGTCTTATATCATTAACTCCCAACCTTGCCATGGCAAGCCTCTCAACGCCCATACCCCATGCTCCTACAGGATAATCCACCCCAGTCATTCTAAGTACTTCTGGTCTGAAGAGGCCGGCACCAAACAACTCGACCCACCTTCCATTTATGTTTGCGTACCCCTCAACGCTGGGCTCTGTAAAGGGGAAATAGCTTGGCTTGAACTTTATCTCTAACCCAAGCCTCTCTGCAAATTCCTTTAGGAAGCCTAGAAGGTCCCTGAACGTATAGCCATAGTCTCCCATAACCCCATCAAGCTGGTAGAATTCTGGCAGATGGGAGGCATCAACAACATCACTCCTATATACCTTGTCTATCGTAAAGAACCTAATGGGCGGCTCAGGCTTGGTAAGGAGCGTTCTCACAGAAACTGATGTCGTTTGGCTCCTAAGTACAAGCCTTTTGGTTTTTTCCTCATCAAACTTATAGTTCCACCCATTTTCATGTTCCATTGAAACCTTTTTTATTGTATCTCGGTACCCCTCAACGTTTACATTTATATTTTCACTTATCCTTAAAGTATCGTGTATTTCTCTTGCCGGGTGATCTTGTGGCTGGAACAAGAGGTCGAAGTTAAAGAGCTCAAGTTCTATTAGTGGGCCTTGCACCTCTTTAAACCCTAACTCAACCATGATATCTTTCAACATCTCTATGAACTCTGAAAAGAAGTGCTTCCTTGCTGGATAGATTTTAGGCGGCTCTGCATATATATTGTATTCCATCAGGTTTATTCCTTCTATAGCCCTTTTGGAAAGTATTTCATGTGAAAGCCTTGAATATACAACCTCCACTTTGCTTAGCGCATCTTTATCAATTTTAATAAGTACTTCCTTCTTTCCCTCCTTCTTTATAAGCCCCCTTGCCAGTAGTTCCTTCTCCACTTCGTTATCAAACTTCATGTTTTCAAGCGACTTCCTTATTTTTGTTACCATTTTTTCTGCTTCTTCCCTTTTGACCTTGAGCCTGATTTTGCCATCCCTTATTTCTATGAGGCCTTTCTTCTTAGCCAGCCCTATCGCAATTTCTGCATCGTCTAATGTTATTCTGGCTTCTTTTATATTGACCTCACCTCTAGGAATAAGCAGGTTTAGCAAGCTTTCTTCTGGTAGCCCTTTTTCAATTGCATCAATTCCCTTCCTTGTCAATACATATACTTCCTTTAGGCTTTCCCTAACCTTTGCTAGGGATTTAGTCTCTAAAAGTCTGGCGATGCTTGCAACCTTGCTTTTTTCAAGTCCGAAAAGCTTCTCAGCATCGTTAAGTGAGAACTCTTCAATATCTTTTTCTAAGATTTTTTTCAACACCGCATACTCTCCTTCGCTTATAGGTATCTTGCCTTTTTTCAACACCATGTACCCCTGATTCGTTTACTGTTTATTGTGTTTGATGTTATGTTTTATATATTTGCACTTTTTGCCAAAAATGGCACTAAATGCTTGGGGAAATGGAGACGTGGAATTGATGAAACATATACATAGTTATTCCATCAATCCCGACTAGGGTTATTCCAGTTAAAATAAGCATTATCCCTAAAAAGAGGTAGATAGATCTTATGCTGCCGACTTTTGTTACAGCTAAGATGTATGAATTTATAATGGTTATTATGATTGAAAATGCAAT
>WALX01000100.1 GCA_015522625.1 Candidatus Hestiella sp. | reverse complement strand
TTACCGTTATCCATCTTTATAGGTATCTTTACCTGTATTATCCTTTCAGGAACAGCTAGCACCTCATATATCTCATCGCTTATACCAAGAACATCACAAGCCTTCCTAAGCTGTTCCTTTGCCTCCTCATACGGATCCTTAACGATAGGCAATATTGCCACCTGGTTTTTCTTAGCTCTACCTAATATAAAAGTGTTTCCATCGTAATATTGGGAAAGTAGTGTTTGTGTATTTTGTGGGATGGAAGTAAAGGTACCCTCCAAAGCAGGTTAGCATAGATCAGCTTATAAATTCCCTTTGAAAAGGTTAGATAAAGGGGTATGGAGTTGTCAACCATAGAGGTAACGATAGAAAGGGTTGAGGATTCAAAGCTAAAGGATGCTAGGATAGTAAAAGCTAGCAGTAATGAATATACTCTTTACTTTGACCTTATTGCTAACTTAATGGATATCAAGGAAGGCGAGAGGGTTGAGGTTTACATAGGTAAAAACAAGCCAAAAGATATAGACTTGTATGAATTCTGTGGGCATGGCTATCTCATTAAACCCGAAAATGAAGTTGATGAAACGCTCTTATCACTTTGGGGAATAATTTTCCAGTTTAGGCCTTCTGTTGGCTTAGAATATGGCGAGAAGTATTACCTATGTATGAAAAAGCAAAAATCTTAACTAAAAGCCGACACTATACTGGATCTAATTTTGGTTTAAAGGAACAGGTATTTTATGGTATTGCAATATGGGTATCGGTTTTTAACGTTGTTTAAAGCTAAGGATTTTTCTATTATGAGCAAAGGGTAGTTTGCTATAGCGTTTTTGTTTATAGAGGCCCTTTGTTGTAATATTTTATCCATTACAGTGGCTTTGGTTAGGTTTCACAGGTTTTACGAAGGGTTGCCGGGTTCTTTAACTAGCAGAAAATCAACGGTGCTTAAGTTACTCCAAGGTCCAACATCAACTTCAATAAAATATATGCTGTTGGTAACATTTTCTGTAATTGTGTAGACGCTATAGGAACTTATCATAGGGCCGCAGAAGAAAAAAGTGAATGTATAGTTGTTATGGTCTACCGCAACCCTGTAAGTAGAGGGCTGACATCCCGTATATGTTATGCTTTTATTCCTTGGTAGCAAAGCTATTGAGACACCATCTACAGAGGCGTTTGATGCGTTGTAGACTTTAAGGCCGTTGTAGAATAAAGACAAGATTGCGTAGCTATAGGTGTTATCGCCGACCTGTAGTCTATTCTTTCCGAGGACTGTTGCATTTGTAACAAGCTCTTTAGCGAATTTACTGTCAATACTAATGCTCCAAGATTTGTTGTTTGTAATGGCTTTTATGTAGTTATTCTTGGCCTTTAGTAATAGTGCCTTGAAGGCATCGGTAACGTTGCTTATTGGATAAGCAGAATTACTGCCTTTTTTGCTTCTTAACGCATTGTAGTGCAGGACTATGATACTAGTTAAAACTACGGCTACTATTATGATAATAGAGATTGATAAATATGAATAAGTCTTTTTCAATATTATCCCCTCATTATTGTGATACTGCTTAAAATTTTTAAAGTTTTTATATTTCAAGTTCTCAATATCTAAGGGAGGGGTGATCATCATTTTTGACGCGGATACGATCCCGGAGCCTCATGCAGTAAGGAGGCTTGTATCTAGGCTTTCTTCAGAAGACGACCTTGTAGCTGTTTCTGGAAACATAATGCTGGGGGTTCCGCACTGGCTATGAGCATAGGGCAGTAGCGTATACAAAGCTAGCAAGCAATTTGAAGTGGCTCTATTTATAGAGAATAAGGTGGTACTCGAGTGGCTTAGAGGCTGTCTTTAGATATTTTGTGCGAAGGTGGGGCAATTTCAAAAAGGGATATGAGGCACTTATAGCAAGAATACTCTTCCTAGAATACTTTCTGCCAATAACGACATTCTTCTCCTATATATTTCTCATCCTTGCGATGTTCTTTTCATATTTAGAGATAAATATATTTAGCGCACCAGCATTGGAATACGCATCAGTATTTATCGCGGCCTATGTTTCCTCGGTATTGCTGGGCTCGCTTACGGTCTACTATGCTTTGAGAATTGATAGCACATATACATCTTTTTCTATGATGGTGCTAGATGTGCTCTTATTTGTACTGTTTTACAACTTGCTTCAAACAATAGTTAAGGCCGATGCAGCTATAAGGACTATATTTAGGGCAGAGGTGAAATGGTAAGAGAGGTGTTGATTTACTACAATCATGGCTTACCCTTTTTATATTCTTGGTTGTTGACAACAGTAATGAAAGGTTTGGGTGATGGTTTGCATGAGTAAAGATACGGTAATTTATGATATGAGGGGGCACGTTGCAATTATAACTATAAACAGGCCAGATGTTGATAATTGCATAGACCCTGAGACAAACTTCAAGCTTTCAAAAGCTTGGAACAGGTTTAAAGATGATGATAATGCCTATGTTGCAATTATCATAGGCTCAGGGGGTCGTGCCTTTTCAACAGGCGCTGACCTTAAGAAATGGGGTGACTTTATAAGGTCAAGGAAGGTGAACTGGTTCAGGAAGAATGCCTACTACGGGTCTGGATTTGGTGGTTTGACAAGAGGTATGGATATATTTAAGCCCATCATTGCCGCCATTAATGGAATGTGCTATGCAGGTGGCCTAGAGATAGCCTTAGCCGCCGATATAAGGATAGCTGCGGAGCATGCCAAATTTGGCGTTTTGAACAGGAGGTGGAACGTCGGTTTAGGGGATGGTGGTACCCAGAGGCTTTGGAGGGTTGTAGGTTTAGGAAGGGCACTTGAAATGATACTTACTGGTAAGGAAATAGATGCATGGGAAGCATATAGGATCGGTTTGGTCAACGAGGTCGTACAGAAGGAAAAGCTAGTGGAAAGGTCATTGGATTTGGCTGAAACAATAGCCTCTTATCCCCAAGGTGCTATAAGAACCGATAAAGAAGCGTTGATCAGGGGCTTGGGGAGGCAACTAGAGGATGGGCTTAGGTTAGAAAACTTATTGTTCTGGAACCTCTTATTGAACAGGGATTTCTTCGAGGGTATGGATGCCTTCAAGGAAAAGAGGAAGCCTATGTATACCAATGAAAACGAAAAACTGGGTGATGTAATAAAGAGAAAAGTTAAAAAGGCGTGATAAGTCCTCAAGGTGTGCTATATTCACCTTGCCTTTTTAGGCTTTTGTCGCTAGGTAGGATAGCTGTAAGTATAGTCGCAACGAACCCCAGCATAGCAAGTAGGCCAAAGAACTCCCTATAGAACCCTGTCAGGAGGGTTGAGGCCGTTAGCGCTATTACGGCAATTATGTGGCCGGTAATCATAATTATGCCCACAGTCTCTCCTTGTTGCGTAAACACTGTAGTCTTTTCGATCCATTCGAATATAATTGGCAGGGCTGCCATTAACATGAAACCGTTTAGCGCAAACATAGCATATACGAGTACCATAGAGATGTTAGTTGCGAGAACTCCATAGGCTACTATTCCTGTGAAGGCTGCTATCATTATTAGTACTTTTCTAATGCTATATTTAGCTGCGAGGGAGGGAAGGACTGAAGCCCCTATTACGCCTGAAACTAACATTAAGCTGATAGCCATGCCGGCTATCTTACCTAGTCCCACAGGGGCTAAAACCGGTTGCACCCATGTCATAAGTATATCGAGGATAGAAAGTCCCATACCCATTATCCCAGCAAATATCCAGATCTCCTTCCTTTTCACAATCCTCTTCAGGCTTTCGAAAGTAGTCAGGTGTTCGAGCTTAGCTTTACCAATAATACCAACCTTTGATACCATCCACAAGGTCCACGTACCGGCAACTAAAACTACGATGGCGGAATATAGGGATAATCCTACGATACTCCAATAATCATAAACAAATACGCCAACAGCCATCGCGACTATCATACCGGCATACATTGCAGCACTACCCATCGAGACTGCAAGAGGCCTTCCCTTTTCCTCAAAATAAGCCGAGGCGTAGGGGGTGATTCCATTGATTACAAAAGGCTGTGCAACCGCCCCTAGAAATTGTCCTATAAATATTGCGATATAGTTCTCTGGAGCTGCAAACCTTGCTATACCAGTACCTATAAAGAGAATAGAGGCAACGATCAACGAACCCTTAAACCATGTATCGAGCAACCTTCCCGCAGGATATGCCAATATTATATATAAAATCGGGAACAACATGACCAATAAGCCTATCGCATCTTTACCTACGTTAAGGCCAGAGGCAACTTGAGTTGTTACAGGAGAATAGGTAACCCATATTACTTGAGAGGCAAAAACTAAAAGCGGAAAGCCAGCAAGGGATATGCTGCGTCCTACCTTCCCGACCAAAGTTTACACCACTAAAAAGGTCAAAGCAACGCGTTCGATACTTCCCTAAACAACTCTTCTACTATATCTGGATTGAGTTCATAGATGTACTTGCTGATAAAGCTGATGTCTGCACCTTCTAGGCCACCACCTCCCAAGGCTTCCATGATTAGTGGGACTGCTTTGTTTGCTTCGCTAGGAGATATGGATTTTAAAGCATGTAAAACTGGATCTTCCTCTAATTCGTGAGAGCTTTCTGTGTTGTTAACGATCCAATCTAAGTCCTTGGAAAATTGATCAACGACGTCAAGGTGAACTGGCGTAACCGTAAAGTGTACCGTCATAGGGTAGTTGAGCTTCTTGCTTCCAGGCTGGATTTGTATATGCCAGTGCATTTCACCAGCCTTTCTTGCGAAGTCTACAAGGTCCAAACCTGTTTGGCTAAACGCTAGGACTAGGTATGGCGGGTTACCTTCCAATTTAAATCCATATTTGTTCATGGCATTTATTAGCTTTTCTCTTGCAAGGAAGGCCTTCTTAGCCAACATTGCATAACCATCGACCCCTAGCGCATTTATTAAGCTCCAAGTGGCAGCCAACGGACCAGATGTCCTAGAAGAAAGGAATATCTGGTTTACTAATGGGTAGCCAGCCCACTTACTGTAAACAAAAAGGGCTCCTTTCCTCCTTTCTCTATTTCTATATATTATTGTAGAAGCGCCTCTCGGTGCATACCCCATCTTGTGTAGGTCGACGCTCATAGAGTCAACACGGTCGACGTTTAGTCCTTGAAGTGGTATCTTATAACCTTCTTTCCTCGCAAATGGAATGGCGAAGCCCAAGCAACTATCTACATGTAACCAAGCGTCCTTCTTGTTGAGTGACTCAGCAACTTCTCTTACAGGGTCGAAAGTACCAAAGGGGTAGTTTGGCGAAGACAATACAACAAGTGCCGTATTTTCGTCCACACTGCTAATTAGCTCATTGGTCTTAGCCCTATACGCACCGTCGGTTGGGATTAAGACAGGTTTCATGCCTAGGATCCAAGCGGCTTTAATGACACTAGGGTGCACGGTATTGGGAGCTACTAGCCTTGGTACTGTAGACCTGCCCATCTTCTTGTAGAACTTTTCTCTTGAGGCTAATGCAGCCATAAAATTGCTTTCGGTTCCACCGCTAGTAACATTTCCCACGCTAGTCTCAGGGGCCTCAAACAGCTGGATTATGAAGCCCGTGATACTTTTCTCTAGTTCTAGTACGCTAGGGAACACTGTTGGGTCTAGCATGTTCCTCCAAAGGCTGAGTTTGTAGGCATCCTCTGCTAAGCTTCTGAGCTCCTCTATACCTGTTTCATAGACGTATGACCACAACCTACCCGCATGTGGATCCATATCTTTGGAAAGAATTTTTTCTAAGGAATTGAGAACGTTATCTTTCCCGATGCTAGGATTCCTCGACAAGGTCATGCACCTCTAAATAGGAGGTTGATGTTATTTTCCTTTTGCTGATACCCAGTGTACAACAATCTACACACCAAACGAAGTCTTTCTTTGGAAACCAAATTACCACCTAGCTTCATATTTTATATAAGCAGTATTTAAACACTTCTGGGTAAATAGGAGGTATAGTTTTTATTATGGCTTTTAAATACATTTGAGTCCTTGATGAACTTTCCGTAGGTTAAAGGGGCGACGCTTAAGGGCTATGAGTATCGATTATTTCTTCACGAGTTCTAGCAGTTTTTTGGTTAAGTTGTCTTTGGTCTGAAAAGACCCAAAACTTTTCATAATCATTTAATACTTTTTGGATAAGGTCTTTTTGGATAAGGTCTAAGCTTTAAATTCTTAGCTTATCATTTCCTAATGGGGGTAATATGTATAGCAGGAATAGAAATATAGCATACATAATTATAGCAGTTGCTCTGATATTGACAATAGGCTTCTATCCATTCATGTCAAAGATAAATAGTATTGTTTCAACAAATGAATCTTCTATGTTGCCTAAGAACGTCGAAAGCATAGAGGCTATGAACATAGTTGAAAAGGAAAGCAACTTGAGCAATCAGAGCAACGTCATTTATTTAGTAACAGGGGTTCCGACAAACCTATCAAATTTCTATAAGCTTAACGGTACAATAAACATAAAAGGACAAAGTTGGCTATCTATAATGAACTCGACGTACTTCCGCATAGAAAATACTTCTAGGTTTCTGCTAAACACAAGCCTCTCGGTAGCTAATGGTATAAAGGGGTTGTGGTCGGATACAATAAATTTAACGTATAAACTAAGAACATTAAAGCAGAACGCCTTCTTAATCTCTTCTTTGATCAGAAATACCGATTATATATACAGCAACTATTATACCATGGGAGAGAGCCTCACTAGAGCGTACGCATCGCTAAAACCCAAGCTGATCTATTATGGGAATGCAACAAAGAACATTTCTACAGCATACGAATCCATTTACTTTAATTCGCTAAGGGCCGAGTATATACTATATAAAGAAACAAACGCATACAAAACCATGAACCTGACCAAAACCGATGTAATGAAGGTCATTGAGGGCTCGCCAAAAATAGGTAGCATAGGACCTCCAACCCCAGAGCTTATAGGAGCATTGTTTAAATATACTTTATTAAACGGGGGGCCATCGGAGTTTAATAATAGGCTCGCGAACAACTTCACATATGAAATCCTTTATGAGGAACTGAACCAGAGTGGAAAGCTAAGCGCCATACCCCTTCTGAAGGCATACAGCAAAAACTTCTACAACATCTCATCTCAATATTCTATCCAATTGCTTATGAACAACCTTACAATAGCAAACCAATACAAGCTATACTATATTGTTAAGGGGGTTGCGAAGTACTCCAGCGTGGAAACATTCAAAGACATCTTGTCACTCTTCCCAGTAAAGAATAGAAACGAATCGCAATTAATTCAATACATTGGCCTAGAGTACGCAGAAAATGGGTTTAATGAAAGTGAGCTTGAACCGATAATACAAAACGTGACTTATAAAGCGCTTTCCTCAAAGGTTCCAAAGCAAGTAGCAAAAGGCCTATCGTATTTTATTGCGAGCAATAACTTTTCGAAGGGGGTTGCGGCCGAATATGCAGCAAAAACCATGCTCAGCTATCTTCCTTCGCAATATGAAAACTACTCGTCAATAATATCGGATCGCATACCAACCCTGCTTTTAGAATATGATAGAAACGCCTCCATGTCTATATATGCAAATAAAACCCTTTCGTATATCATTTCAGCCGATTTAATTTCCCGCATGACAAACACAAGCCCAAAGATTCCTGAAGAGCTTCTAAAGGGGGTCTCACCGTATTATCTATCTATATCAATAATAAACCAGAGCACAAACAACAGCGAAGCGAAGATGCTTCTAGGAGAATTGAGGCATCCAATATATAACTACACGGCTTTACTGGGGGCCATGCCAGGGATCTTGAATGATAGCTTGGTAAGGCTAGGGTTCCCTACAAACATAACCCCGCTTTTGACGTCCTCAACGATGAAAATATTTACAAACAAATCTACCTTTAGCAATGAACTGAAATATATATCCCAAAGATTCTTCAACAAAACCTACGATGCTATAATGAAGAAGGTTAAGGGGATATTGGTTCAGAACAACTATGATGGCTTTATAGTATTTGTTTCTAAAAACCTATCCTACTCAAAGGCATTGGACTATAAGAACAAAATTCTCTCTGAGTTAAAATGGAAGGAGTTTTCAAACGCAAGCGTTATGTTGACTGGAACTCAAATCTTAAACTATGAGCTTAAGAATTCGTCCATGAAAAGCATCTCGGAAAGCGACTACACGAGCACTATTTTGGTGCTGGTAATACTGGCAATCGTTCTTGGGGGCATAGTGGCAGTTGCGATTCCTTTCGTTGGGATAGGGATAGGCCTCGTAATTGCTTTGGGTTTGGGCTATATACTGGCAAGCCACAACGTCTTGTCATTAAATTCTATAAGCAGGACGCTCATGTATATGGCAGGTCTCGGACTTGGAATAGACTACTCTAGCCTGATATCAAAAAGGTTCAGAGAAGAATACAAGAAGACAGGTAACTCTAGGATGTCTGCTGAAAACGCTTTAAAGAAGAGCTGGAGGGCAGTCATAACTGGGGCTTTAACTGCAGCCATAGGTTTTGGCTCGATGACCATAGCGAAGAATTTCCCCTTTTTGGCAAGCTTAGGGGAAGCTGCACCGATATCGATCCTAATAACTATGGCCACGAGCTTGACGGTGATACCTTCTCTTTTGGCTATAATAGGGGGTAGTAGGATTGTTTGGTGGCCTTCTAAAATTAAAGCCAGCAGTGCCAACAAAGGTGGGGAAGCAAAGAAAGTAAGAAAGGCTAGGTCAAAGGGATTCGCAGAGAGGTCTGCAATCATATTAGCAATCGTAGTCATCCTGCTCATACCTTCTGTTTACGTCTACGGAACCTTTAAAGGGAGTTATGACTTTACATTAATGATGCCTCAGAGCTCAGGGGCCGTTACTGCCCTCCACTACTTATCAAGCAGGTATGCCTCTGGTGTGATATATCCTGACTATATAGTAACGAACAACGTTACTGTCCTCAAGGAAATAAACCAATCAATATACAGGCTCAGTTGCGTCCATTCAACCCAGCTCATAAATGCAAGCAAGCCAATACTTCAGGTTACGTTATCAGTATACCCCCTAGGGAAGGGGGCAATATCATGCACAAACGCTATTAGGGAGGTTACAAAAAGCTTGTCTGCCCACGCGCTCGTCGGTGGGGAGGCTGCAATCAACCTAGACCTCAAAAATATCGTATACCATAGCTTTTATCACCTTGTATATCCGATAGCTATAATACTGATGTTTGTCGTACTGCTAATATTCTTTGGAAGCGTTCCCATGGCATTGGCAGCTCTGGGAAGCGTGGTATTTTCGGCGATCTTTGGGAGCACATTAGCTATTGAGTTATATAGGTTCTTAGGAATAACCCTTCCGTGGTACCTGCCAATAGTAGTCTTTACGGCAATCTTAGGAGTTGGGATGGATTACAATAGCTTCATGATAAACAGGATAAGGGAGGAGAGCGAATATAATGATGTCAAAGAAGCGGTTTCTATTACGATGAGCAGGATAGGAGTTTTGGTTGTAGGACTATCAATAATAATGGCTGGGGCCTTCTCCGGGCTACTAGCCTTTTCTGCCCCGGGTTTTAGGGGGATGGGGATAGCATTGATGAGTGGTGTGTTCATAGCAGGTCTTATGGCATCTTTCCTATTTACACCGACGATAGCATACCTTCTGGGAAAACATGCTTGGTGGCCTTCAAAAATATCAAAGAAAGAGGGAAGTAGATAAGGTTCAAAAAAGTTTTTTATAACCTTAATCTTTTTCCTTGTATACAAAGACACCTCGCACTTAATGTTGGTTTTGTGATTTGATGCTTGTAGGCAATTAAGGGGTTCAACTTTGATAGACGCTCATAGGCATTCATAGCCTTAACGCCTATCAAAGCCTTGGGGATCATCAGGCTCAGTCCCTTCTTGAGTTCATCGGAAGACATGTCATAGCCCTTTTTCTCTTTCGTGGTAACCCCACTCCTCCTCTCCAAGCACCTTCCATAGGCGTATCATCGGTTTACTCAACTGCTAATAGAAGGTGCTTGGAATTTAAGCATAGGGTCTCTGTTTTATTGTAAACCGGGGAGTTAACAGCATAAGCGTTTCATTAGCCTTTACATTTAGTGGTTTGACCGGCTATAGCTTATACTAACACCTAGCAGGTCATTTTATCTAAACTCCGACATCCTTGAATTCTAGTGGAGCTGAGTTGTGGTTTTTTGTGTTGCAGTAATAAGCTGCTAATGATGCTTAAATATATGTATTACCAGATTATATATGTTGTCTATATTTACATAACTTTTATATTGCATTACAGTCTATTTAGAGCTTAGGTATAGAGGTGTTGGCATGTGGCATCTGAAGGTATTGATTTCGATGCATTGGGCGATTTGCTTGCAGCTGAGTCGAGGTGGATAGGTGATGGAAGGACAAGGGCAAAGATACATGATATGGAGCTTGAGGTGGATAACCCCCTCAGCGTTACCCCGATAGATCCTCCACCTAATGTAACTTGGCCTGAGCAACTTCTTCCTGCATCATTGGCTGTTTGCTTCATAACAACCATGACAACTATAAATGAGAAGATGGGCCTTCATTTAACGTCACTTAGGGTTGTAGTAAAACCTATACTTGGTATTGATGAAGATGGTGGGTTTAAATTTGAAAGGATGAAAGTGACTATAGAAATGGTTGTATCTAATAGTGAGAAGGAAAAAGCTGAAAGGCTTGCAGACCTCGCTCATAAATATTGTTTGATAAGCAAGGCTATAAAGGGTAATGTGGAGGAGGTTATAGAAACAAAGATATCTGAGGCTGGTTAAAGCTGTGAATAAAGGCCTTTATTGTTTTACTGCTTTAGTAAGCTTTGTGACCAGGATTCCTAAAGCATTAAAACTTTTTGGACTTTTAGTGGTTGACTTCGATGCATCATTATGGCAAATACATTCCCACAGCCTGCAAGACCTTTAATGGTGGTGTTTAGATATTTGCATACTAGGTTAAAGGTACTTGGGCTTGACATTTACAACAGGAAACGCTTTTGTTGCGGGAGAAAGTCAGACTTTAATAGATGAGGTCTATATTAACAAGCCTTATTAAGCTTTTCCTCTACCAAGTATATATGTAGGAGAGATGTACGAAGAGTTTCATAGAAGAGGGAGGAGGTGCCGGGATAAAGGAGAAAGGATTTGTCCTAGGTGTGGAAAGCCCTATAGTTATACCGAAAGGCACAAAGTAGGGAATAGGGTATACCTATACGCTGTCCACTATGAAAGATATGAAAGGTTGAACAATAAGATTAAGAAGAAAGTAAGGAAGTGCTACCTAGGCCCTGAGAAAGGTTATGAATATACTGTAAAGCCCCTCAGCAAAGAAGGTTTCATATGGCTGAAAGATAGGCAGAACGCCATGGACTATCTAGACTCCTTGATAAAATATTTGCAGGCCTGCAAAATAGACAGGGAAGTCATGCTTAAGTTCACAGAGAGACTTGAAAAGATAATCAACAAGGAATGACTGTGTTGATGCGATCAGGATCCTTAGTTTAATGGTTCAGCAATTTTCTGTTTATTTTATTATTTAATAGCTTTATGAAAGCAAAGGCGTTAACAAGTGCTATTATAAGTAGCTCATAAGTAGCTCGCCTTGCTATCAAACTTAGACCCCAGAGGTTTTAGGTTGTATCCATAGTAGGAGCGACCTTTATTGCTAACGGTATCCTCTATAAGGTCCTTGATTATAGTGCAGATATTAGCACGTTTTAACCAATATTTATTAATCCTTTTTCCACGCAAAACCTGTGTGGAAAAAAGTTCAAGGGAGGTGGTTATGGATTGCAAGGACAGCAAAGAAGCAGGCTGGTAAGAATAAGGGATCACCTAGATAAGTTTTTAGGCGTTTATGCAGGAATTGCAATTGTTCTAGGGCTTTTAACAGGTTACTACAACTTTGCTTGGGTCTCTACTCATAGAGGAGTTCTCAAAATACTTGAGATGTCCGCAATATATATGATGATATTTCCCATGATGGTGATGATGACCTTTCATGGGTTGAAAAAAGGCTTTAAGAGCTGGAAAATGCTCATAGTCGTGTTGCTTATGAATTTTGGTTGGGGACCTGGTTGGGCGATACTACTCGGTTATTTGTTTTTAAATAATCCCTTGCTTAGGTTAGGTTTGTTTATAGCTTGGCTTGTTCCTTGCTCTTCTATGACCGTTGGATATGTAGGTCTAATGAGGGGTAATATAGAGGCCGCTACTGCCTTTGTAGCGATATCTTTTATCTTGGCAATTCCACTAATACCTATCTACACAAAATTTTATGGGGTTGCCTATCACGTTCACATACCTATGATGCTTTTAGTTATGACAATTATTGAAATCTTGGTCATTCCACTAATTATAGGCATTCCAACCCATGATCTGCTAATACGTCGCCTTGGTAAGGAAAAGTTCAGGGCCATTAGCCCTATATTTCCAACCATAACGATGCTCGGTATGTTCTTTATAATATTCATATTGTTCTTCGCAGACTCTAGGATGATTGCTACCCATTTCCATTCAGTAATCGGTGTGTTCTACTCAGCGATGGTGTTTGGAACGGTTTCGCTGGTATTTCTCACATTCTTCCTGAGGGCCATAAAGTTTGACTATTGGGACGGTATGGCCACCCTCTTTCCAAGTATAGGCAAAAACGAGGGGACTGCCATTGCTATAGCAGCAACAGCTTTCTCCCCATTCGTCGCAATAGCCCCTGCAACGCTACCGGTATTTCAGGTTATCTTCTTGATAACCTACATCAAGCTTAGGCCTAGGATAGCGCACTTCTTCGGCATAAAGGGGAAGGATGTAACCTTTAAAGAGGAAATGCTGAGGGCAGAAAAGGCATAGATGCTGTTGCCTTAATATAACGCGTCTCGCGATATGGATAAAAGAGAGTAATTCTAGGTTTTTATTCGGCAATTCCATGCATAGCCATGAAATATATAGAAACCACTTTTAGTTTTATTGGTAGTCAAGGTGCTACTAAGGCGTTGGTTGAGGTAAAAGGGATATGATTAGAACTGTTATGAGGTGTGCTTAGAAGATAGATCTTTACTTATTCTATATACAGTTCTTACATTTTTGAAAGGAAAAACTTCATGTAATAACTTAATACCTCTGGAGAACACCATATAGTCTTTTGGTGTATATAAATTTGAATACAAAAACCGATGACTATAGAAAGCTAGGTCCTGAAGAATCGTTTAGGCTTCTTAAAAGCAGCCCTAATGGACTGACGTCAGAGGAGGCTAAAAGGAGAATTGGGGTTTATGGATATAATGAAGTTAAGGAAAAAGAGGTAAGCCCTATTCTGAAGTTTCTTTCATATTTTTATGGGCCAATGCCCTTTGTCATAGAGGTCGCGGCAGTACTTTCTATAATACTCCACCATTGGGACGATTTTGTCTTAATCGTAGTCCTCCTCTTTACTAATGTTATAGTTACATATTGGCAGGAAAGGAGCGCTAGCAACGCTATTAAAGAACTAATGAACAAGCTTGCCCTTAAAGCAAGGGTCCTTCGGGATAAGGCTTGGGCGATCATTGATGCAAGGGAACTGGTGCCTGGGGATCTAATAAGGCTTAGAATAGGCGACATCATCCCTGCAGACGCAAAGCTAGTGGAAGGGGAGTTTCTTTCCGTTGACCAGTCCGCGCTTACAGGTGAATCCCTCCCGGTGGAGAAGAGGGCAGGAGATATTGTATATTCGGGTTCTGTGGTAAAGCGGGGAGAGATGACTGCAATAGTTGTTAATACCGGAAAGAACACTTATATTGGTCACACTGCCCACCTCGTGGCCTCTGCCTCTAGCGTTACTGGTCTTTCAAAGATCATTTCGAAGATAGTATATTTCTTAGTAGGCTTAGCTGTCATCCTTGGAGCAATAACGTTTTACTATGGTACTAGCATGGGTTTACCAATTCTAAGCAATTTACTATTCGTACTGATATTGCTGGTTGCCTCGATACCGATAGCCCTTCCAGTCGTCCTAACCGTAACAATGTCTTTGGGCGCACTTTCGCTGGCTAGGAGAAAAGCTATTGTGAGGAGGCTAGTAGCTATAGAGGAGATGGCAAGCATGGATGTGTTGTGTAGCGATAAGACAGGCACACTTACTGAAAACAGGCTTACAGTTGGCCAAGTTTTTCCAGTCGGAAGCAATGATGTGCACAAAGTCTTGTTCTATGCTTCCTTGGCTTCTAAGGCAGAAGATATGGATGCCATTGACCAAGCTATATATAATGCGTTAGGCGGTAATGTTGATAGCTCTTACAGGCAGGTAAGCTTTATACCATTCGACCCTGTGAGGAAGAGGACCGAAGCTACCATAGAGCACAACGGGGCTAGGTTCAAGGTTATGAAGGGAGAGCCAAACACAGTATTGTCGTTGTGTAATGGTGCAAACATGGCTCAAGAAGAAATAGAAGCCATTAAAGGCAAGATAGAGGACTTCGCGTTAAAAGGGTTCAGGGTAATAGCCGTTGCTATAAATAGGGGCAGTGGATGGCAGTTTGTTGGTCTCATCCCACTCTATGATCCCCTAAGGCCAGACGCTAAGAAAACGATCAACATAGCTAAAAGCATGGGAATAATGATTAAGATGGTAACCGGTGATAACGAGGCGATAGCGAAGGAAATTGGAAAGGAACTTGGGCTAGGTTCAAGGGTTATAACTGCTGAAGGCCTTGAGGAGGCTACGAACTCTAAGAATTTCAAGGCTATAGAAAGCGCGGATATATTTGCAAGGGTTTATCCTGAGCACAAGTTTTCCATTGTAAAGGCCTTGCAGAACGTGGGCCACATAGTAGGGATGACCGGAGATGGTGTAAATGACGCACCGGCACTCAAGGAGGCCCAAGTGGGGATAGCTGTTCACGGCGCTACAGACGCCGCTAAGTCGGCCGCTTCAATAGTATTTGCTGCTCCAGGTATTTCAACTATAATTAAGGCAATCCAGGAAGGAAGGAGGATATTTGAGAGGATGCAGAGTTACGTGTTGTATAGGGTGGTAGAAACGCTGAGGATACTCATCTTTATTACGGCTACCGTGATCTTGCTGCATTTCTACCCAATTACCGCACTCTTGCTAATAGTGCTTGCATTACTTAATGACTTACCTATAATAGCTGTTTCTACAGATAACGTGCTATACAGTCCGAGGCCAGAAAAGTGGAACATGAAGTACATTGCAGGGCTTTCAACGCTGCTAGGAGGAATGGGGGCTGGAGAAACGTTTTTATTAATATACTTGGGAATATCGATATTTCATCTAGGTATAGCAGCTATACTTTCGATAGTTTTCCTGAAGCTTGTCGCGTCAGGGCACCTTACAATGTTTGTTACGAGGAGCAGGAAGGCATTTTGGAAGATTCCTCCAAGCAGACCCCTATTAATTGCCCTCCTCTCAACTATAGTTGTAGCATATGCAATGGTAGTTTTTGGGCTCGGAATGCCACCTATAGGCAATGAAATTGCAGGGTTTGTAATAATCTATGCGTTTATCTGGTTCCTTGTGGAGGACGGGCTCAGGATATTGTATGATAGGGTGAATAAGAGGGGTTCAACTTTGATAGACGCTCATAGGCATTCATAGCCTTAACGCCTATCAAAGCCTTGGGGATCATCAGGCTCAGTCCCTTCTTGAGTTCATCGGAAGACATGTCATAGCCCTTTTTCTCTTTCGTG
>WALX01000099.1 GCA_015522625.1 Candidatus Hestiella sp. | reverse complement strand
TTGTTATTTTATTTAGTAAGAAATATATGTTTTTAATCATCTCTCTTAAAAAGAATTACTGTTTTTAAGTTTTTATATTTCCTTATATAAAAATAATTTGGTGGAACTATGAAAATTGTAGACCTACATGAGGATATAGGCTATTTCTCGATGCTTGGCAATGACCTAATAAATGGTAGCTTCCAATCAGATTTTAACAAGCTTAGAAAGGTAGGAGAACCATTAATATTTTCAGCAATCTTCCCAGCTATAAAGAATATGAATAAGCTTGAGATGGACTTCCACTGCATATTAAAACAAGCAAAATATCTCTATAAGCTGGAAAAGGAAGGATTGGTAAAACTTGTCAGGAAAAAATCTGACTTAAATGAAGGCAATCCAATAAAGTTTTTAATAAGCCTTGAAGGCACAGATCCATTAACAGATCCATCCGATATTATTATGCTGAAAGAGATGGGGATCAGGGCAATAGGACTTACTTGGAATTATAGTAATAAGTTTTCGTCCTCGTGCATGTCAAGAAAGGACTATGGTTTGACTGACGAGGGGGAAGAACTTATAAGGCTTGCTAATGAACTCGGCATAATAATAGACCTAGCCCATGCGTCAAAGCAAACCACAATAGATGTAGCTAACCTGAGCAAAAAACCTGTAATAGTGTCCCATACTGCCTATAGGAGGCTTAAGAACCATAGAAGAAATCTAGATGATGATGAAATAGAAGCGGTCATAAAAACAAACGGTGTGGTAGGCATTATGGTATGGGACAAGGTTCTCCCAGAGGCCACGCTAGAGGGATACCTGAAGGTTATCAATGAGCTTGGAGAAACTTATGGTTGGGATTATATATCTATAGGAACAGACTTCCTAGGTATCGAAAGCCCTGCAAAAGGCTTAGAGAACATCTTGTCATTAGGTAAGATAGCCGAACCATTAAAAGAAAATGCGGAAAAAGTACTTTGGAAAAATGCATTCAGGGTAATAAATCAAGTTATTGATTAAAATATTAAGCTACTTTTACCTCACTTTTTCTGCCTGTTATCCTTGTGCCCTTCCATTCGTGCGACCTCCCAAAGATTAGTTTGGCCAATGCAATCCAAGCAGTTAACCCATAAAAAGCCAGCACTACTGGAAGCGGTCTTACGGGCTTTCCCAACCTCTTATACATGGCATAATAAGTCAGACTACCAATCCCCATTTCTAATAAGAATGCTATCATTGCATATTTCAAGACATAGGGCGCAAAGATCGGCCACAGTATAGTTGCATACTCGGAAACTGGCATTAACCAAAGAGAAAGAAGAGGCCAAGACTTCCTTGGATGCCTCAACACCTTCGGTATTAGCTGTATTGTCCCTCTTATCCACCTCTCCTTTTGTGTTATTAGTTGCGAGTAGCTCCTTACAGGCTCCGTATAGACAGGTGCGTTCCTTAGTACCCTGATTTTATAGCCGGAGGCTATCATCCTTATGCTGAGATCCAAGTCTTCCGTTGCAGCTTCTTCCTTCCATCCGCCTAATCTTTCCAAAACATCACGCTTTACGAAATATCCAGACCCCATAACCCACGAAGCATTGGATATGCCCTCCATTATTGGCGCAAGCAACCTAGTATATAGCAACATTTCCGCTTGCTGGGCCCTTATGTGTGCCCCCCTGACTGTACTCTTTGCGGATTCATCCATAACAACTTCTCTTGGCAGCTGTACTGCGTCGGCCTTTCTTTGATAAATAGATGCCACAGCATGTAAAACAGAGTCCCTACTAAACATATCATCAGCGTCAAGCACCCCAACAATTTCGCCCCTAACGTATCTAAGGGACTCATTTAGTGCTGAAGGTTTTCCTTTGCCCGTTCCATAAACTAACTTTATTGTGATATCATTTATTGCAGACTTGCACCCGCTACCTTTACATTTATCAAAACCCAACTCTTTTAATAACTCCTTTACAGTCTCGTCGTCCTTCTCTATTGCCAAAATTACCTCTATCTTTTCATGAGGATAGCTCTGCTTTATTATAGAATCTAAGGCCCTTTTTAGTAGAACTCCCTCCCTATAAGACGGTAAAATGATCGATACAAATGGATATCTCTTTAGCCTCAACCTTATTCTATTATAGGAAACTTTCATAGGTGTTATAACGATTGCTAGTTCAAAGGCCGCTAAAAGGCTAGCCAACGTGCCAGTTATTATTATATAATCCATGGCATACTTTGGTAAGTACAATTGATATTGTATGTTAATAACCTTAAATAACGTCTGTATATCATTAGCGTTTAGGCCTTGGTTTGACATTTGCATCTCACTAATATATTTTATAGGGTAGCTACTTTATAAACCTAAACGGTTTATAATAATTCTATGATGACCTTATTTACTAGTGCTACTAATTCAAAACTATCTAAAGGCTACGCAACATAAAACTGCGGCATGCTTCTTGATAACGCCACCCTTTTCATCAGATAAGCGCTACAATGGATAGTTTCTGCCCTTATAGTAAGCCTCAACATCCTTTATTGTGATCCAAGGAAGGAAGTATTTATTATAAATCGCCTCGATGTGTATTTTGTTTGACGACTTAGAGAAGGCGAACTTATTTAAAAACTCAACAAGTTTCGAGATGGTTGTGGAAAAAACCAAATATAGCCTGTCGTCCTTCATGGATCTTAATATTAAAGGTTGTTCTACTACAAAAGGCCTAATATCATCTGGGGATGGAATATCCTCTATACCTACTTTAACGGTAATATAGTTCTGCCTGTCCCTTAATATTAAAGCTAGCGAAAGTAAGAAGTTTCTCCTCTTTAAATAAATTAGATCCCAAGATATCTTCTGCCAAGGAATCCCAGTCATGTCTTGTAGCTCTTTCGCTGTGTAGAAGCTTTCAGTCAAATGGGATACCACTATCATCTGTTCCTTTCTCAACCTAACAGACTTTGTTTTCTTTGGAACAATTAACATGGATAGGTTGTCCCCAAAGCAATAGACACCTTCTATATCAAACGTATCCATCACTTTAGCTCCTTTCTCTACTTGTATGTTCCAGCTAAATGAATAAGCTAACTTAACCTTCGTCATATTCTTTAAGTCAAAAAAGATGTTATCCGAGCTACTCCTATAGTCTACAGAGTATTCCACTAGCTTTAGGCCCATCCTTTTCGTATTTGGTATAAGGAATACCCTGTATTTTTGCCTAAGCCTCCTCCACATATTGTAAAACGAATTTCTAGATAAGTTGAGCTCTTCCATTATTACATTAACGAGGTTCCTTTCTCTCCATATATAGCACAGGTACCCTAAGTCAATACCTCGAACGATACTTTTTTCCATCCTCTGTCCATTATAAATTATTCTTAAAAGATGTTAAAAACCATTAAGGTGCAAATTCAATCAGAAAGACATTCGTTTTTTAGAAGATTATTGAGCCTCTTAATATTTCCTCTTAATATTTTATGAGATTTTTAAATTCAGGGAGATACTGCTAAAGGAGTAGGTGAGAAAGGAACGCATGTTATTAACAGGCTGTCATCAATAGGCTTCATAAGGGCGTTTTCATTCGGCATAGTCAGCCCTTATATTGGGCTTGCGTTCTATCAATACTATAAGATCCCGATTTACCTAGTTGGTATCTATTACCTAGGCCTAACAGGGATTACAGCAATAGGATATGTACTAGGGGGTTACCTTGCAGATTTCATTGGAAGAAAGAAAGCAATGATATCCTTTGCCTCCCTGTCTGGTACCAGCCTCCTCCTTTCACTAATTAATCCCTTCATCTTCATCATGTTCATGTATTTCTTCAGCAACGCCTACAGCTCCTCCTTTACTACCACCGTTGGTGGAACCTCTAAGAGCGTTGGTGGGCTTATAAAATCCTTCAGCAGGGTAAGGATAGGCATTAACGCAGGTTGGGCCATCGGACCTGCAATCGGCGGGGTTTTGTATGCAAGGTTTGGATTTAACTCAATAATGTTAATAGGGGGCATAGCCTCCCTTCTATCAGTACCTCTCATGTTAGGCCTAGAAAACATAAAGGGGTCTAAGGCAACCTTCATTAAACCCAATAAAAGGTTTTCAAAATTCATAATACCTGCGTTCCTTTCATCTATGGTCATGGGACAGCTAGGACTACCTTTTGTCCTCTACTTTTCAAGAATATTTTCTGTCTCAATTATAGGGGTAATGTATGCGATAAACGGAGGTCTTGTTGCCCTATTTCAGGACATCGTGGGCAGAACACTCTCGAATAAATCCCCAAAGAAGTCCTTAATGATAGGCATGGTGATCTATTCCTTATCTTACGGTAGCATGATAATCATAAACAAGGTTTATGAATTAGTTGTTGCTGTGGTTGTATTAACGCTTGCTGAAATGATAATCTCGCCCATATCAAACTCTATCGCGAATTTCCTCGCTGAGGAAAGAAATAGGGGAAAATACATGGGGCTCTACGGCTTAACTTCAGGAATTGGTAGGACTTTTGGCCAGTCCCTAAGCACAGAGCTCTCCTTTTCGAGTATTGTAGAATGGGGCAACGTTTCTGTTATAGCAGTTATAGGTGGGATACTCTACTTGCTCCTCACCGAAATACCTTGACTTGCTCTAAGTATCTTTTGCACTTTTGGAAAATTCCATGAACCTGTTCTTTAAAGCTTCAGCAAAATCTTTATTATTTATTAACACCGAAACAACCCCATATGAAGAGCTTGGCAGTCCTATTATTGTTGAAGAACAGCTTACCATCATGTCCATAAATGATGCACTGCTTTTAATTATCTGCAGTCCATTCTTTTCAGCTTGATCCACGTAGGTTTCTGGAGCATGAAACGTCGTTGGAACAATTATTATCCCTCCTTTTCTTATAGACTCTATTAAATGGTAAAGGATAGGCCACAGTTCATCCAGCCTCTCAACAACTTTATAAATCATAAAGTATACCTTCTCATCGCACTGCTTTACCAAAGAAATTGCATTACCTAACGATTCATTAATGCCATAAATTATCTTTATCTCCTCCTTAGTACTTTTAGTTGATAAGTTGCTAATTAAATTACCCAATACTTCAATCTCTTTAGCCTTCTCTTTGGCCTTAATAATAAATGTGTTTGCAATTGACGAGAAAGAAATCCTTGGTTCAACCACTTCATAGAAGGAGTTTTCATCTGCAACAATCAACCCTCTAGCTTGAAGGCTCTTTAGCGTATCATATATCCTTTGTATTGGTATCTTAGCCTGTTTAGCTATTTCTGGTGGCCTTAGCCTCCCCAGCCTTATTAATGCAAAATACGCTTTTAATTCGTAGGTATTTAGCTTTAATGCCTCCTTTACTCTCACCTCAACATCATTTATTTCCTCTATCTTACCCCACCTTATTTCTATAATTATTGCAGGGGACTTTTATCTTTAACAAGCAACGCTTCGTATTCTATCACTATATATTTACTTTTCACAGACTCAAAGCTTCTAAAAACAATTAAAATCAAGTAGAAGAGGGCGAAAAAGAGCGCTAAAGAAAAATCATATTAAAAAAAGCTATTGTTTTTTGCTTTCCTCGCCAACTATGTCTATCCCCATGTTCTTCATTGCTATTACCAAGTCTTTTGTTAATATGCCGCTGAGCGACGAGTATATAAACATTATTATGCCGACTATAACAGCCAATATCGTAGCCCATGGATACGGAATTATAGCGTATTTGGGAGCGTATGGACCTAGTGGGCTAAGATAAGATATTATTAAGCCTAGGAACAAAACAGCAATGACCCACCAGCCAGCCTTTACTTGGGCTTTCACATCTTCTGGAAGGCGCCTTGATAGTGCGATAGTAAACCCTATTGTTGTGGCGATGTTAATGACAACCCAAGCAACGAAGCTTGGAGCAGTTTCTGCTACGATCTTGCCTAGAGGAGGTACAGTTTTTAATGAAAGCAGGTGAGAGGCCTTAGCAACTACCCCATAATCTAGGAGGAATATGGTTGTCACAGCCAATATAATCCAATATACAATGCCTAAGGCTATTCCAGCCTTTCTGTTTGAATTAAACCTCTTTGGCATTGTATACATGTAGAAGAAAGGTATGCCTGCCAGTATTAATGCATCCACACCCCATAACATAGAGAACTTGCTCCAGTAAACTATTAGAAATGCTGCTACGAAAGCTATGCCCCCAATGATCCAAGGTACAGGGAGCTTAAATGGTCTTGGGGCACGGGCAGCGGTTTTCCTCAATATCACAAGGGCAGACCCACCTACCATATACGTAAAGACGGTAGTTGTTGAGATGAACCCTATTATCAAAACCCATGCTGGATATGGAATCAAGAATATAGCTCCTATTAGCCAAGAAGCTACCAATGAAACCCACGGTATTTTATATTTATTTAGCCATAGGAATGCATCAGGCAGGTGGCCATCAGTAGCCATTCCATAGAAGGTTCTGCTCGTTGTCCCTTCATAAATCCAACCAGTTCCAGTTGGAGATACAATTGCGTCTGCTAGCAGGAAAAAGCCCCAAACGACAAGTATTGGTATCGCTGAGACCCTTAAGATTTGGTAAAACGGTCCGCTAGATAGAATAGAGCTAGTTAGAGCCTTCCAATTGCCTGGTGTTACTGAAATCTTGGCCCAGTCTACTCCGCCTAAAAAGGCCGTCTGCAACATAACGTATATTATTACCACAACTATGAAGCCCAGTATAGTGCCTAATGGTACATCTCTTTTAGGATTCTTGGCTTCCCCTGCGAAATCCAATCCTTGCCTAAATCCTAAGAAGGCGAACACAACACCCGTTGTTGGTAAGGCAAAGAGTATTGGAGCGGATCCATAAGGCAGGAATGAAGGTAGGGAAAAGTTCTTGGGATGGAAGAAGAGAGCCATGATAAGGATTATAGTTATTACCGGAACGAAAAGCTTCCACCAGCCGACGCCTGTGTTTGTCTTGCCCATTACATGTACTCCAAAGTAGTTTAGCAGGAAGAAGAATGTCATAAACCCAAATGCAACGCCTACTCCAAAGGGCGTGAGGAGGCCTGATGTAGTGATTAGGCCGTGAACATAGGCGCTCATATATGTTACAACGGCTTCCGCTTCAGCCGGAGCTACCGTTATAGAGCTTAGAAGATATGACCACGCTAAGACGTATGAAGTAAAGCTTCCATGGGAGTATTGAGGATACCTTACTATGCCCCCTGTTTTCGGAATGACACCTGCTAGCTCTGAAAACGACAACGCCATGAAAAGCATCAAGATGCCTGCAACTATCCATGAAATTATAGCACCAGGACCTACCATTGCACCAGCGTATAGAGAACCGAAAAGCCACCCAGAACCTATCATTGCACCAATAACGAGATATGCTATGTCCCAAACACTCAAAGCCCTTCTAAGGTGTTTATCTACTTCTTCAGCCCTCTGAATATATTTTTCCTCCGCCAAAAACACCACCTAACTAATTCCTTTTTAATTAAGGACCTCTATATAAACATTTAGCTATGGAAATATATGTGTGGGACAGTTAAAATCTTAAAAAAAGTATTACTTATGGGAATTGTTTTCATCAAGCATTTATAATTTATTATGAAACTAAATAATAAAAGGGTGAACCTAGTTTGAGAGAAATTTGTGGGTTTAGCATAGCTGTAAGCGATGCATGTGAACTCATAGAAGAGAGATTTAACCTTTGTAAAAACTCAATAAGCAAAGCTAACGAATCTAGGGGGTTTTATGAGAAAGCGGTTAAAGAAGGAAGGATATATGGTAGCTCAACGGGCTTAGGTGCCCTTTCTACCGTTGAAGTAAAGGGCCAGAAAGAAGATAAGATTATAATAGAACACGATGTTGGTATTGGGAAAATTGCCCCGCAAGCCTTAGTTAAACTCGCAATGATAATAAGGCTCAACCAGCTAAGCTTGGGTAATGCACCAGTAAGGCCTGATGCATTAAAAAGATTTGAAGATGCTATAAACAGCGACATCACCCCAGTTGTAAACATGGAAGGTAGCGTTGGGGCTAGTGGTGACCTTGCACCTTTTGCAAGGATAGTCAGGTGCATCTTCTTAGGGGAGGGGGAAGCCTTTATGAATGGAAAAAAGGTGAAGTGCAAAGAAGCCCTAAAGCTCCATGGACTTGAAAAGCTTAAACTGGAAATGGGGGAAGCACTAGCTTTGATAAATACAAACGCATGGAGCATTGCAGGTGCCTCGCTGGGGGTATGCATAGCAAACAGGTTGCTAAAGAAGTCATTTGAGGTACTCAAAAGGACAATGGAAGTTACTGGGTGCAATAAACAACACTTCTCAGACGAAATTTCGCAGGTGAAAAAGCCTAAAGGTGTTAAAGAAGCCTTAGAACTGCTTGGGGTTGAATGCAAAAAAACTCCCAGGCTACAGGATCCATATTCAATAAGGTGCATACCACATGTCTATGGTGCTACCCTTAGCGCCTTAGAATACTCCTCTAGCCTGCTAGAAGCGGAGAGCAGTAGCTCCTCAACAAATCCATTCATATATAATGGGAAGGCATACCACGCCTGCAACTTCCATGCTATTTATGCCGGATTGGCAGCTGATGTAGCTAAAATTGCAATGGTATATATTGGTAATTCGATTGAAAGAAGAATAGCCCACCTTCTAAATTCATCAACAACAGGCCTACCAGAATTCCTTGCGTCAAAGGATTCTCCTACAGGAGCTATGATTTATCAATACACAGCAGCTTCCTTATCGGCAAAGCTACGTGGCATTTCGCTACCTATGAGCGTCCATTCTATTCCCACAAGCGGCTTTCAAGAAGATGTGGTTTCTATGGCTCCAAACGCCTTTGCAGAACTCCTAAGGGCAGATTCAACAATACTAATGCTAATCGCAATAGAAGACGCCTTGGCTAAACAGGCTATGAGGGTCATGAATGGTATCGATATCGAAGATCCAAGGGTGGCAATAGAAAATTCTTTAGAGGAAATAATTGCTTCAACAGGCCTAGCCAGATTCAGGGAGTTTTTATTGGAAATGGCATAGGTGAAGTAATTGCCAAAGGCAGACTTATTGATATATAACATTAGTGAGGGCTTACCAATAGTAAGCAAAGCTGTTGGTAGCAGGGAAGTAGGAAAAACTGTAGCCTATGGATTAGGAATAGTGGTAAGGGATAGGAAAATAATTGAGGTCGGAAGAAGCCAGGCAATAAAAGACAAATACGATGCGAAAATTAAGATAAATGCAGGAGGAAGGCTTCTGACCCCAGGTTTAATTGACATGCATACACACGCTATATTCTTTGGTAGCAGGGATGAAGAGTTCGCTAAGAAAATTAGCGGTATACCATATGAAAAGATCTTGAAAGAAGGGGGCGGAATATATAAGACTGTTGAGGCAACAAATAAGGCTAGCGACAAAGACCTACTAGCAAGTCTCCTAAAAAGGCTTAACACAATGCTTGGCCTAGGGACTACTAGCGTCGAGATAAAGAGTGGTTATGGCATAGAACCCGATAAAGAGATAAGGCTACTGAAAGTAATAAAAGAAGCGTCAAAAGCCACAGTAGTAACCGTGGTTCCGACTTTACTTGCGCATGTGCCTCCAAAAGGCTCTGATAGCGATGATAAGCTACGATATGTAAATTCATTCTCGTCTGAGATACTACCTGAAGTTAAAAAAGAAAACCTCGCATCATTCGTTGATGTGTTTTGTGACGAAGGGGCCTTTAACCCGGAGGAAGCAAATATGATATTTTCCATGGCTGCATCCTTAGGTCTAGGCATGAGGGCACACATAGATCAGCTTAAGAATATAGGATGCTCAAAGCTACTGCAGAGATTCAAGCTTTCTTCAGTAGACCACCTGGAAGTATCTGATGAAAGTTCAATTATTAACATTGCATCGTCAAGTGCTATAGCTGGTCTTTTACCTGCAAGCTTCTTAGCGACACAAAGTAAATCGAAGCCACCTATAGACATGATAAGAAAGTACAACATTCCAATGGCTATTGGGACTGATTTTAGTGCAAACAGCCTCATGCCATCAATGCAAAATGCTATAGATTTGGCTATATATCTATATTCTTTAACTCCGCTCGAAGCTTTGGTTGCCTCAACGCTTAACGCGGCGGAGAGCCTAAAGCTAAGTGATAGAGGAAGGTTGCTAGAAGGGTGCTACGCAGACTTAATAATATGGGATTTGGAAAGGTCTTCGATGTTTGGTTACGATTGGGGAAGAGATAGGATCTTGGCTCTAGTTAAAGATGGTTCAATTATTGTTAATAGGATTTAAGTAAACTTTTGCTTTTTCTAACGCTATTTATATCGAAGGCCGCTATAATAACCATAATAATAAAAACGAATACAGCCATGATTTGGCCTTTATTAGCTTTCTATGAGAAAATAAACATAGCCATTTAGTTTTTGCAATACAGAAAATAATTGTTTGAAAACATTTATATAGATTATAAAATCTAAACCCACCAGAAATACACTAGTATTATATTATTAAAAAAGATTTGGTAAAGCTTTTATACTTCTTAATTAAACAGAATACACGGGTGAATCCCGTTATGCCTATCGTTAAGGATCCGTATGAGGAGGCAAAGGAACAGCTTAGGAAGGCTTGTGATGTTCTTGGTATAAGCGATGAGATATATGAGGTGCTAGCTGTTCCTGAAAGGATAATACAGGTAAAGATACCTATAAAGATGGATAACGGTAA
>WALX01000098.1 GCA_015522625.1 Candidatus Hestiella sp. | reverse complement strand
GCTATACTCCATTAGGTTTGTAACATTATAAGCCCCCTCAAAGTCCGCTGGAGTATAGTAAAGAGCTGCACCTGCATATTGCTTGTTGCCAAATTTAGGTGAGAGCTTCTTAAGTAACTTATACCCTTTTGTATAGTTTAGACCAAAATACTTATCCTTTATGATACCACTTACGATGTGTGGCGCTTTGAACGATGTAATATTTGTTAAACCAAATATCAAAGCGCTAGAGAGCTGAGAAGGTATAACAGGCCTTCCCGCAGGGGCATAATAAACCTTCCCTTTACTGTTTTTATAAAGGGCTATCCTTACCTTAAACAACTTTTGTACTTGACCTACCGTACCTTGAACCATTACTGATAGCCTATCCGGGCTTTTATATACAACCCTAAACCCCATAGACTCCAAGTAGCTTACAATAGAATCAAACTGTTGCTGGGTCGGCGCAAACATGTTTAATACCTGGCTCCTACTCAACGGTTTCATCTGTTTGTTGGCCACTTGCTGGGCTACAAACATGAGGTAGTTATAGTTCCTTGGCAACAGAAATACTGAAAATGTTATGGGGTAGTTGCCTGGCAAATAGCCGAGCTGCTTGCCATTTAACGAAGGACCATAATACTTTGTGCTAGTGTTTGTAGACTTTGCAAATGCCATAGGAGTTGCCATGGAAGCAATGAAGACGACGATAACAAGCAAGGATAGGATCTTCACAAAACCCTTAAGAGGTTGACCCACCAGTCTTTCACCTGATTAACCTTATTATTGTTTTGTGCTAATAAATTTTACTAATCTACAATGAAAATCTTGTGAAGTACTTATATCTCAGAATTATAGCCCGAAGGGCGCTACCAAATAAGTTTTTTAATGCACTAAAGAAAGAGTACCCGGAGGTTTAGAATGGAGATACCAAAACTTATTGACAGGATTAGAGAGTGCAAGAAGCTACTTCAAGTAGCCTTGGACTTTGTTGATATGGAAAAGGCCCTAAAACTTGCCACAAAAATACCTAGGGAAAACAATATGATTTTGGAGGCAGGTACTCCTTTGATAAAGTCATTTGGCATTGGCTCGGTGAGGTTTCTAAGGTCAATAAACGGAAACCATTTGGTCTTTGCGGACATGAAGATAATGGATGTGGGTGCATTAGAAGCTAAGCTAGCCTTTAGCAATGGCGCAGACGGAGTCTCCGTTTCTGCTTTAACAAACGTCGAAACAATTCAAGAAACTGTTGAAGAGGCTGAAAAATGGAATGGCGCCGTCTATGCTGATCTAATCGGTATTGATGGTAATGCCGAGAACTTAAGGTTAACAATAGAGAAGTTGAAAAATGCAAAAGTACACATAGCATTATTCCATACAGGGATAGATGTTCAGGTAAAACAGGGCCTAACAGCAAGAAAGTCTTTAGAAATAATTAAGGAGCTTAAAGAATCGTTTAACGGAAAGATAGCCGTAGCTGGGGGCATTAAACCTGAAGAGGTAAGCTCCTTCGCAGAAGCTGGTGCAGACATCATAATAATAGGCGGAGGGATAACAAAAGCAAAAGATCCCAACCTAGCAACAAACAAGGCCAGAGAAGGGTTAGGCTCAGACTGCTTGTAAGGTTTATAAATAAAGAAAGAGCTATATCCCAGCGGCTTCATTCATAAAGAAGCTGTTAAAAAGAGTATTCTAAACAAGGGCTTTACTCGAAGTTTAGGTATTTCTCAAGATACTTATCGATCCTCCGCCTTAGTTCTTCTGCTTTCTCTCTATCATAAAACCTGCATTCTGAGACAAGGGCAGCAAGCCTCATAGCCTCCACTTTTATTGTCTTCTTTGTTTTATATATCTCAAATTTTATTGAAGAGCTCTGGCCGCTTAGAAATGATAGTTCTCTAAGCAAATCTATGCAGTCTTCTTCGTACACATCTTTGCTTCTTCTTCCAGCTCTAGTATTTCCAGAAGATCCTTCCTTACCTCTTGGAGTTCCCTTTTTAGCATCTCTATCATCTCCTTTTCTTCCTCTATTTTTCTCCTCAACTCTTCTTCCTTTGAACACAATGCCTACACCTCAGGATTCTTCTAGCGGATTAGAAGGTATTGCATACAACGAGGCCTTATAAGCCATATTAACACCACGAGCCCTACCTACACACCTCAACCTATCTCACCATCACTTTGGATGCTAAGATAGGCGTCATCAGCCCACTTCCCTGGGCAGTTTGGGGTATCGCTATTCCCGGGAGGACGCCCTCTCCCTATTGATATACCTTGTTAGGTCAGGCCCTAATAAACCTTTACTATAAAAGCCTATGCAAACTTCTTGGCTATTTGAATCGCTCTCCTTAGGGCAGAGTTCTTGTCGCCCATTCTAATGTAGTTTTCATATTCTTTATCGTTTTCAACAATAAAATACAACTTATACCTAAGCTTTGCATCATTAATGTTCTCCTTTAGGTATTTCTTAAACTCCTTCATCGACTCATAAAGTGCTTCCAATTCTTTATCTTTATCTATAGTATCCTTTATTCTTTCTGCAATCCTTCTTGCAGCAATACCACTTGCTCCAAAACTGGTAACTGCTACTTCTATGTTATCTAAAACCTTTAACCTAAAAGGGAAAATTACGTTTCCCTTGCTAGCATCTGTTGTGTTGTTTATCAG
>WALX01000097.1 GCA_015522625.1 Candidatus Hestiella sp. | reverse complement strand
GGTCACCTATGGCCTTATACGTCGTCACGTACCCAAGTGGTATCATCTGAAGTATGGCATATACATCGTCTTTTTCGGCCATGCAGACCACCTTTCTTTAAGAATAGGTGCCAGTTACGTATTTAAGTGGTTGTTGCAAAGGTACAGCATCATGAAGCATTTGATAAAGCATCAAATATGGCTAATTATTCATCTCTATTCATCTTCTGTTAATTGTAAACCGGGGAGTTAACAAAGTTGCAAATCACGCCCTAGGAAAGAAAGTTATTTTTAATTCTTTAGTTTTTCTTGAGAGGGTAGGTGCGTTTATTGTAGGAGCTTACCTTAATGCTGTCGACCAAGAATTTATCCTGTAGTGTGATTTAAATTTGCCTTATGCTTGATATAGCTAATGGATTTCTCTGCGTTGCAAAGAATCAAGAAGAGCCTGGCCCCGGCTTGAGAGGCCTACGAGCCCTCTCGGAACTCACTGGCACCCTCAACGCGGCCGGCTTAACTTCCGGGTTCGAAATGAGTCCGGGTGTTTCCCAGCAGCTATGGCCGGGCCAGGCATTTTCTATCTAATATTAATCCGCAAATATAAACTTTGTGGGTAATTTTTTAATTTTAATTCGCATAATTCAAAAAGGATGATATTATGGGAGAGTGCGAGCTGAAGGCAAAAAAGGGGTTGATAAGAGTCAAGTCCAGCTTTGCTAATGGGAAGATAACAGGAATTTCGATAAGTGGGGACTTTATGGTATTTCCAGAAGGCGTTGTCTGGAATCTGGAAAAAAACCTCCTGCAAAAAGAGGTTAAAAGGGATGAAGTTGAGAGGGTTGTAAGGGAAACACTCAGGGGTGCACACCTCTTGGGTTCTAGCGTTGAAGATTTTATTGATGTAATCCTATGTTCCCTGGAGGCTGGTTAAGGTGGGAAGGCTAAGGGTCCTTTTGTTTGAAACCCCCTACGATCCATATTGTAACATAGCGTTTGAGGAAGCTATGGCAAGGGCTAGGGGCTGCGATATAATACCTGATACAATTAGGTTTTTTAGGAACAGCAACGCCGTGATAATAGGTTATTTCCAAAAGGCTGAAGAAGAGGTCAACATAGATTATTTGAACAAAATAGGTTCTTCACTGGTCAGGAGGGCAACCGGCGGGGGTGCTGTGTATCATGATATTGGCAACCTAAACTATTCCATAGCCCTGTCCTTAGAAAGGGCTACTTCTATGAACCCTATTGATTATATATTCAAGGTGTTAATAAAGGGTGCCGTAGATGCTTTGAAGGCATTAGGCCTTCCTGCGAGGCTAGAGAACATCAATGACATTGTGATTGGAGATAGGAAGGTGAGCGGTACTGCTGCAAGCACATTATGGGGCTCAATATTTTTCCACGGCGCAATGCTTTTGAACACTGATATAAGCAGGCTCTCCTCTATTCTGAAGGTATCCAAGAAGAAGCTAATGGATAAGGGGATAAGTAGCGTGAAATACAGGGTAACAAACCTTTTTGATATAAAGAAAGACCTAATGCTTCGGGACGTGGTGAAGTCATTCATAAATTCATACAGCACCTTATTAGAGACAAGCGCTATATCATTTGAGCTCCCTAGCAAGGAAGAGCTTGAAATAGCCTATTTGTTATATAAAGAAAAATACAAGAAGAGAGAATGGAACATGGAAAGGCTAAGCCACTCTAGTTTTTCTGGAGTGGAAAATGAAATTAACGCTATATGCCGTAGGTAGGTGCAGAAAATGCTAGACGGCGTCGCGACGGGCTATATTGTAGACAACAATAAGGTTGTGCTAACGTTAGCAAATGGGAAGAGCATAGAGTATCCGAATGCTAAGGTAAGTATAGAGAAGAGGAGGATAAACACCTTTAGGTCCATAATAGGGATACTCTTTTTCTCTTTCGTGGCGGCATCAATAATAATTTACCTCCCCCCTTGGAGGATTTACTATTTGCCTAGAGGTTTGGAGTTCGCGCTTTCTTTAACGCTCTTCGCAATCCTTGCAGCCTCGCTGTATTCTCTCTACGTCTCTATAGATTCTCTGAGGAGGAGGAAGGTGCTTGTTGTAGAGGTTAATGGAAAGGTCTATACCTACCTTTATTCAAGGAAATTGTGAAGCACTTTATCATAGAAGTAGAGGCTTATAGATGATGATAAAACGTCTAGTGAAGCCCCCGGGTTCACATTCATAGGCCTCCACACCCTTTCTAGGAACATTATTGCATTATAGATTCCATACTTCTTCGCCACCCTCATCGCCATTTTTGCATCATTCCTTGTCTTTATGTAAGAAAGGAAACCGTTTTTCTTAGCAATAAACGTATCTCCATACATTGAAATTATATAGAGGAGACCCCACAGAAACCTTTCCCTAAGGCTCCTTGCGTTTATCCTTTCCATGAACTCTTTTGTTTGGATGGAAATCTCGTAGTCGAAAAGCAACTCATGGAAAACCAGGTCCCATGAGTACTTTTTTATTACGCTGTAGAGGCTAGCTGGGTAGGACTCATTTATATCTGCCTCTACCCCCTCATACTTTCCTAGGTAAGAGGGCGACAGCCTCTTTAAGATCCTATAGAGCTCTACCCCCTCATCCCTACCGGACTCTTTGATAACAAGGGAGCTTGAGTTTATAGCTAGCTCCCTTGAGCTTTTGGAGCTGCTAATTGCCATGGAGAAGGGGAGGTGGAGGAGGAATTCCCCAAATGCTATATTTTTGTTTATCTTTCCATCATCAAGCAGCTTGCGGTAGAGCCTTAAGCCATATAGCAACGGTTTTTTATTACCTTCTTGGTAAGCCCTGCAGGTCTTCACCATTATTGATTGCACCATGGAGGAGTGGATTAAGAAGTCAAGGTAGCACTTATCTTCATCCCTTACAGTTGGCGTTACCCCGCCCGGCTTTGGGTTTAGCGAAGGCTCGAAGAGGAGACCAGAAGATACTACCAAGACATTATCGCATCTGTTGCTCAAGTCTCTGACCCGGCTAGTTGCAAAAAGTCCTGCAACGTTTCTGAAGCCTCCATATAATTAATAATTGCATTACTTTCTAGGCCTTTCTTCCTAAGCCTATACACAGCTTCCAAGAAGATTTCTTGTGGCATAGAATCAGGACCACACTTCCTTTTCGCATAAAATAGCTCTAAGGCATCCATAAGCTTCATGTCCATGCAAAGCATGAGGTAACTAATGATTACTACCCCTGTCCTTCCACAACCGGCCCTGCAATGCACGTAGAGCTCTTTCCCCTTTTTTAATAGCTCCTTGACTAGCCTTAATGCCTTACCCACGTTTTTGACAGGTTCTACGTCGAAGTCTTTAACGTAGAGCTCGAACCTCTTTTTAAAAACTCCTTCTACGCTACAGGCAGGTTCTAATGAAATTACTGCATCGGGGTATATCCCATATGCGGAGAGGTCAATGCATCCGGGGCCTGCATATAGGTTATCCACTATCATTGAGGGCATTCCTGGCACACCAAATCCTCAAACCCTGATTAGCCTTTTCGCCTCCCTAAAGACCTCAACCCAATCGTCCCATTTCAGTAGGCCTGTGTTTGTATTCCTAGCGCTAGGATGATAGCTAGCGACGATCCACAATCCATCATTTATCTTATACTTTGCCAGGTGCCTGAATTCGAGCCTCACACCATATATCTCCGTTACTGTCTTAAATGCAACCCTGCCGAGCGTCACTATTACTTTTGCGTTCCTTAGGCTTCTAAGCTCCTCAATTAAGTAAGGCCTACAATTCCTCAACTCATCCCTATTAGGCTTGTTTAGTGGAGGGACGCAATGCAAGACTGCGGTTATGTAAACATTGTAGACCTTGAGGCCATCATCTACGCTTATAGAGAAAGGCTGGTTTGCAAGCCCTACCTCATAGAGAGCCTTGAAGAGCCACTCCCCAGAATGGTCTCCTGTAAAGAGCCTGCCCGTCCTGTTACCCCCGTTTGCCGCTGGGGCCAAACCGACGATAACGATTTCAGCGTTTTCATCACCGAAGCTTGGCACAGGTCTTGCCCAATACTTCCATCCCCTGAACCTTTTCGGCGGGTTGTTGGCCACGTATTTTATATATTCCATAAGCCTAGGGCACTTGTGGCAAGATATAATTCTCTTTCTAATTTCCTCGAGGTCGCCCATGCTTTTCACATTTTTCCTGTAACAGTTATGGATTTATATTTTCTGTTCCATAGTTTTTATGTAGGCCCTTTTACGCCTTTTTTGCTTGGTATGGATAGCAATAAGGCTAGTAGCAGGGCTATCGCAACAAGTACAGCGAAGAAATAAGGGTTTGGCGACGTTTTGGGATTCTCAACCATAGGTCCCTTGATAAGTACCGTGGAGTTGTTTGGTATTGTATAGCTGCCCACCCATACAACTTCTTCATATATTGGTGTCTGTTTGTAAATCCTTATTATGGTTCCATTGTTGTACCACTTCTCCCTTCCGTTTATCTTAACTAGGTATTGGATCATGTACTTTGGAACTATAGTCTTTGGTTTTACCTTTACTATGGGCCTTTGATTCAACAAGTACCTAGTGTTGTTCCCTATATAGATGACCTTGGGCAGCATTATGGTATCGTTTTGGTCATACCAATTTTTTATGGTACCGTTAGGTAGCACAATAATGCAATAAAACTGTTTTACCAGCGAAGCGTTCACACTTATAGTTCTATTCACACTTATATTATATATGCTTGACTTTATGAGCACCCTCACGGTGGAGTTCTTATAATAGTAATGGGGGATAAATATGTGGGTGGACTCATTGTACCAACCTGGGGTCAGGTTCTTTTCAACGCCATTTATGTATGCAGGTATTTTTTCATTAACCTTAATATAGTATTGTTTGTAAAATGGCGGGGAAATGTTAAGAGGTGCGTTGACCAGGTATGTTGCTTCCTTGTATATAATGAGCCTCTCCCCGCTTCCTAGATACACAACTTGGGGAGGTATTGTTATGTTTGTACCTGAGTTGTACCAGCCCGCAGAGAGGTTTTGTTCTGTATTATTTATGTAAGCTCTAACCGGAACCACTAATGATACGAGGTATTGCCTTTGGTAGATAGGGGTAATGCTAGCGTTGCAATACGCCTTTAGGGTTTTATTGCTATATGCCTTCCCGTTCATTAAGGCGTAGAGGTAAATTAGCCTAGCGCTGCCGTTTATGTAATAGGTGTTGATGAACGACACGTTTGCTGGCGCCTTGATTGAGTGGCTCCCATTGCTGTAAAGCATACCATTAACGTAGAAGGGAAGGGGTGAAGTTACGTGGATAAAGCAGGGCCTTATAGTTACGCTCGTCCTCTCTACGAATACCTCTTCAGGTCCAGCGTATAAAGTAGCGTAAATGGAGTAGTTGCCAGGTTTTAGCGTGTATTTAATCATGGAAAGGTTTCCTATAGTGGAGTTCTTGTAGGCATTCCCGATTACCGTTATGTTCCACCTAGCGCCTCCCGGCACAAGCGTTATAGTCAAAGAAGGACCAGAAATGTTGTAAAAGGCCCTAGGCTGCCACAGGAATTCCTCCTGTATTTTTCCGCGTTGCTGAACCACATAGGAGCCGTTGTAGGATTCCGCTATACCGAAATAGTTGTTTATGCTCTCAGCAGTCACCGCGCCCTCATATTTTAGTGGGGGTACGCTGAGGGCCTCTGGCACCGTATAAAGCTTTCCATTATATAGGTATTTTAGTAGCATTGAGGAGTTCCAGTTGTATACAGTGAGCTCTGAACCTTCGCTGTCACCACAGATAACCCACTGCGTTATGAATGGGGCTACGTTCTTACCACTTTTTGGCTTTTTTCCAATAAGAAACATGGGGTTTTTAGAGCTTATTAGTACCAGTACCTTGTCATATAGCTCACCTGTAGAGTACGTTGAGTTTTTAAAGTAAAAGTAGAAGTAAATTTCTGGAAAGTTGTTTGGCGCCTTGACAATCCTCATAGAAGCTTCTAGGGTGAATGGTGGTTTTGACTTTATTATTATTGGTACCAAGTTCTCTTTGGCTTGGTCGTAATAGAAAATTGTTTTGTTGTAGCTAGCGAAGTTTCCATACCCCTTAACATAATTAATGTTTATGCTAGACACCTTGTTTTTACTTGAAAGGGAGAGGTTCCAGAGGTTGTCGGCTACTGAGATGTAATAAAGGCCTGAGGAGTTGCTATAGTAGACTTGGAATACATTTTGCACGAACAGCACGTCGTTTTCCGTAATGTTGACATTTGAGTTCAACTGAACAGAAAAGGAAGTTTTATTTATTGGAGGTCCAGAATAAAAGGCTCCACCGTAAAAGTTAAATATGCCGAGGATCTCCTTGGTTCCATAGAAATAGCTCACATTGTTTCTGTTATTCGCTAAAATGCCTGCTTCATTTATCCCAACGCTTCTCCCCTTTGCATTTGTGAAGGTATTGTGATCATAGGAATGTGGCATTAGGAGAATCACAATAAAAGTCAAGGCTAAGGCTAGCAGCATTTTGTTCATGCACACCATCACTTCCCTTTTTCCCAGCTTTCCCTTTTATTATTGTTTTTGTCTCCTAATATCTCCATTTATAAATGCGCACACATTAAGACTACAACGTGGTTAGAGGTGGAAGTCTGCGACAGGAAGATTAGTAGAATAGGCCTAGGCACCTATGGGATGGGCGGCGGTTATTGGGTAAGAAATACATCGCATGATAAGAGTCACATAGAGGCATTGCGATATGCATATGAGAAGGGGATAAGGCTTTTTGACACAGCGGAAATGTATGGGGATGGGCATGCGGAGGAGCTTTTGGGCGAGGCCTTCTCTTCTATCGATGAAAAGCCCTTTATAATAACAAAGGTCTGGCCTAACCATCTAAGGTGGGAGGAGCTAGTTAAGTCTGCAAGGATGAGCAGAAAGAGGTTGAAGGTGGATTCGATAGACCTATATCTCATACATTGGCCAAGCAGCTCCGTTTCAATCAAGGATTCTATAAGGGGCATGGAGAGGCTAATAGACATGGGTATAATAAGGTGCATGGGTGTAAGCAACTTTAGCCTCTCGCAGCTCGAAGAGGCTATGAGCTCCACAAAGAAATATGAGGTGGTAGCAAACGAAATAGAATATAACGTTTATAACAAATCAGCTGAAAGGGAATTGATACCATTCTCTCTAAGGAATGGTGTTACAATAATTTCATACTCTCCTCTAGCTAAGGGAAGGATTTCTTCTGATAGGGTTTTGACGGAGATTGGAAGGAAGTATGGTAAAACTGCCGTGCAGGTGGCACTAAACTACTTGAGCAGGGTTTCGATTCCAATACCAAAGTCATCAAGCAAAGAGCACATAGACGAGATACTCGGTTCGCTTGGATGGGATCTTGACGATAGCGATTATTATATAATCAAGGGATTGTAGCTTCTCCCTGAGAGGAGGCTGGCCTTCCATAGCCTGACAAAGGTTAGCAAGCTTTTAGATAATAGATGCTTGAACCCAAAACCTTTTTAGCAAGGTTTAATATGTCCTTTGATTTTTAAAATATTGGTGGAATTAGATGCCTGAAGAGGGAAAAGAGGAGATAAGCACCATATTTATTGGTAAAAAACCCCTCATGAGCTATGCGTTGGTGGCGATAGGCCTGTTTAACCATGAGGATGCTAAGAGGATCAGGATCAAGGCCAGGGGAAGGAACATATGCAAAGCCGTTGACATGGTAGAGTACTTGAGGAACATATATTCAAAGGACATTGTCGTGCAGGACTTAACGATAGGTGAAGATGAAGTAAAAGATGAGGATGGGAACCCGAAGAAGGTACCCTCTATAGAGATAGTAATAGAGAGGGGGGAGAACACCCCTATAATCTAGTCTTCTATTCCTCCCTGTAGCCCTAGCCTCCTGAGGATGCCCCTATCCCTCCTTATCCTTTTCATCATTGACCTTACATTCTTATAGTATAGGAGCAGTTCCTTCACATCATCAACGTTATTCCCACTCCCGATGGCTATCCTCTTCATCCTCTTCCTGTCAATTATCTCTGGGTTGTCCATTTCTTCATATGTCATGCTTTCTATTATGTGTATCCACTTTTTTATCCTGTCTTCTCCGAGCTTTATCTGGTCGTCTTTTATCTGAACTGGTAAGGAGCTCGTTGGGAACATCTGCATGATTTTACTAAAGGGACCCATCTTTGTGAGGCTCTTGAGCTGCGCGTATAGAACCCTCATGTTTATTTTTCCCTTCATGAAATCCTCTTCAATCTTTTTAACGTTAATCTCTTCTTGGGCCACCTTTATCCTTTCTAGTAGCGCCTCAAGGTCTCCAAGACCTAAGAGCCTAGCGACGAACTTTTGTGGGTTGAAGGGTTCTAACTCATCTATCTTCTCCCCAGTTCCTATGAACTTCACCTTTGCCCCAGTTGCTGAAACTGCTGATAGCACCCCACCCCCTTTGGCTGTACCATCCAGCTTTGTAACGATTATCGACCCTATCGGAGTTGCTTCATGAAACCTTTTTGAAAGGTCGTAGGCTTTTTGGCCTATAGAAGAGTCCAAGACCAGCACTATATCATCTGGCTTTACCTTCTGCGATATCCTCTTCATCTCTTCAAGTAATTGTATTTCGCTGCCATAGCCATGCCTCCCAGCAGTATCTACTATTATGATGTTCACGCCCATCTTCTTTAGGTATGCAATACCCTTTGATGCTATTTCCTCTGCCTTCTTACTCCCCTCTTCTCCATAAAACATTGCGCCACTCATCAAGGAAAGCGTCTTTAGCTGTTCATATGCCCCTGGCCTGTAGGTGTCCGCTGCGATTAGCCCTACCTTATAGCCCCTCCTGCTGTAGTAGTAGGCAAGCTTTCCTGCTGTAGTTGTCTTCCCGGATCCTTGTACACCTACCAAGAGTGTTGTCCACGGTAGCTTTGCTGGGTCTACATTTGGTTGTGATTCCCCGCCAAACAATGAGGTCAGCAAGTCATAGACAACCTTAATGAACCAATCCCTCCTGCCTATCCCTAGAGGGGGTTCTTCCTCTAGTGCCCTCTTCCTCAGCTCCTCGCTTAGCTCCTTTACTACCTTTATGTTCACGTCAGCCCTTATCAGTTCCCTTTGCAGATCCCTTATGAACTCGTTTACCGCATTCTTGTATGTGCTCCCGCCTTTAAGGAACTTGTTGATAGCATTCCTGATTCCTTCTAGTACCATAGTTCTCCACAGTTTTTTTGTGTGGAGGGGAAGGCTATTAATACTAAGGGCTGCATTAGCTAAAATGTAAATTGTTCGCGTGCAACTCTTAATTGGGTGATGGATTTGAATCATATGGAATTGATCGGTAGCGTTTCTAGCAAGGTTCTTAAGAAAACGAGCGACTACAGGGAGATGAGGCTCCTGTCTAACTTTTCTTGGTTTAACAGGATACAGGGTAGCGTTGAGATAATAGATGCAGCAAGGTATTTGGAGGAAAAGCTTGTAGAATTATCAAAGGACAACCTTGAAGTGGAGGTGCTGAAGTTTGGAGGCTCTACGGTTCCAGAGTGGATAGGTGCGCCTACAGGGTGGATACATAGGAGGACTTGGGTAAAGGTTGGACAAGTGGAGTTGAGCAGCACCTCACACCCAACCCTTCCCGTTGCCCACAGCCCTCCAAGCGACGGCAAGGTGAATGGAAAAGCAGTTCTTATAGGCGACTGGAAGAAGAGGGAAGAATATGAAAAGGCTAAAGGTAAGGTCGTCGTTTCAAGCGGGAACCCATACATAGTCTATAGATTAGCAATGGAAAGTGGTGCCCTAGCTGTGCTCCTCTACTCAGATGACTTGCCTCCTCAAGCGGTTCCTTACAAGTCGCTCTTCATAAACAGGGAAGAGGCAACGAAGTTCGACATCCCAGCAGCCTCAATACCAAACTATTTAGTAAAAGGTATAGATGGGAAGGAGGTTTCCCTCTTTTTGGACTCAGATTTAAAGAAGGATCCAGGT
>WALX01000096.1 GCA_015522625.1 Candidatus Hestiella sp. | reverse complement strand
GTGATAATTATTCCGTTAAGGAGCCTTGGGGCTATCATAACAAATATCGCTAGGAAGAGGAGGCCGAGCAGTAGGTTTGCTGCCACCCCAGCTGAATATACCTTAAGCCTAGACTTAGGGCTAGAGCTTTTCATGACGCTTTCATCAGGCTCTACAAAGGCCGCTGGTATAAAGGCAAAGAGGAGGAAGCCAGAATCCTTAATTGGGATGCCCTCAGCCCTTGCTACTAGTGCGTGGGAAAGTTCATGGGCTATCACCGCGATCCCTATTGCTATGAGGAAGTAGACGAGCTGGTCAAAGCTTATTGTAATTCCTGGTATGAGAGGTACTATCCCTCCTGAGAGGCCCGAGGCCCCGCCTGTTATATATCTTACGGAAAAGAGCCTAATTATTAAATAGTAGAAGTATACCATCAATCCAATGGAAATTGCTAGGAAGGACCAGCCTAGAAAAGAGACAAACGTTGCCTTCCTTTTATCCTTGATTATGTCCATACCAATACCAGTCTTTATTACGAGCAGGAATGGGTAAGAAGTAACTTTTTTCATCCTTAGCCTTCTAAACACGTAATATATAACTATCCAAGCTATAATGAAGGAAATGAGGGAAATAAAAAATAACGATGATGTGCTCAAAATATATACCTCACTTGTAGCTTTCGAGGTATTTTCTTTGCTTCTCGCTCAGCTCATCTATCCTTATTCCCATGGTTTCAAGCTTTAGCCTTGCTATTAGCTGGTCTTGCTCCGTCGGCACGTCATAGACCCTCTTATCCAGCTTCCCCCCGTTGTTTACTAAATATAGAACTGAAAGGGCTTGGTTAGCGAAGCTCATATCCATCACCTCACTCGGATGGCCCTCCGCGGCCACAAGGTTAACTAGCCTCCCTTCTCCTATGAGGAATATCCTCTTTCCGTTCCTCAAAACGTATTTAACTGTGTTTTCCCTCACATTCTCCCTAGAGTCGCTTATCCTTTCTAGGTCTTCCACGTTTACCTCTACGTTGAAGTGGCCTGCGTTGGCCAGTATCGCCCCATCCTTCATGTTAAGCATGTGTCTCTCCACGATAACATCTATATCTCCAGTAGCCGTTATGAAGATGTCGCCTATCTTTGAAGCTTCATCCATCGTCATCACTTCAAAGCCATCCATTACTGCTTCAAGCGCCCTGATCGGGTCTACCTCAGTAACTATAACCCTGGCCCCAAGTCCCTTAAGCCTCATAGCTATTCCTCTTCCTACCCATCCATAACCTGCAACCACAGCCCTCTTCCCTGCTATCAATATGTTTGTTGCCCTAAGTATTCCATCTATGGAGCTCTGCCCAGTTCCATACCTGTTATCAAAGAGGAACTTCGTTAAGGCGTTGTTAACGGCGATAACAGGGTAGAGGAGCTTGTCATTCCTTTCCAAAGCCTTAAGCCTCACAACCCCTGTTGTAGTCTCTTCGTTACCTCCATAAACCTTCCTTCCTATTTCCTTAAACTCTTCATGTATCGTTACGTGTAGGTCTGCCCCATCATCTATAACAACGTTAGGTTCTTGCCTTGCAGCGTCCTTTATTGCCATGAAATACTCCTCCTTGCTCATCCCCCTCCAGGCCTCAACCGTTATGTTTTCCAGCGATGCTAGGGAAGCCGCCACGTCGTCTTGGGTAGAAAGCGGGTTGCTTGGAGCAAGGAATACCTTTGCCCCCCAAAGGGATAGGGTCTTTATTAAAACAGCAGTTTCCTTCGTTACATGGAGGGCTGCCGATATGATTATGCCGTCAAGTGGTTTTTCCTTTAAATATTTTTCCCTCAGCCTCATCAGCACTGGCATGTGAATTTCTGCAAATGAAATTTTCTTATTGCCCTCTTCCTCTAACTCAGGCCTCTTTATTTTCGATTCCAATCTCACAACCCCGTTACATGCTCCTTAAGAAAGGTTCCTTCCCTAGGAACATTGCCGAGGGGCCTAAGAGCGACTCTATCTCAAGCAACCTATTATACTTTGAAACCCTCTCGCTCCTTGCAGGCGCGCCTGTCTTTATTATGCCGGAGCCTATGGCAACGGCTAGGTCTGCTATGAAAGGATCTTCTGTATCCCCGCTCCTATGGCTAACGACAGGCCTCATGCCTGCTTCTTTAGCTACCCTAACGTAGTTAAGGGTTTCTGTAACAGTGCCAACTTGGTTTACCTTCACCAGCGCGGCGTTTGTAGCCCTTGCCTCTATCCCCTGCCTAAGGTAGGTGACGTTTGTTGCATACAAATCGTCTCCCACAATTAAGACCTTTTTAGATAGCTCCTTCGTTATTTCTTTGAAGGCTTCAAAGTCGTCCTCATCAAACGGGTCTTCCAGGTATATTATGCTGAACTCATCTACTAGTTCTTTGTAATACTCTAGGAGGTCAGCCGTTGCCATCTCCTTTCCCTCAACAATGTACTTCCTTTTCTCCTTATCATAAAACTCCGATGCAGCAGGGTCAATCCCTATAAAGAACTCTGACCCGAGGGAATAGCCAGCCTTCTTTATAGCTGCAGAGATTGCCTCGAAGGCCTCCCTTGAGCTGTTCATAGGTGGGGCATAACCCCCTTCGTCTCCAACGTTCACTGAGTTTTTCCCATACTTTTCCTTTATCACTTCCTTCAGGTTTTTATATACCTCAACCGCCATCCTAATCGCTTCCGAGAACGAGCCTGCGCCGGCCGGGATGAGTATGTGCTCCTGGAATGAGAGGTTGTTTCCAGCGTGCACCCCCCCATTTATCACATTAAGTATTGGCGTTGGAAGCACCTTGGATCCGACGCCACCCAAATATTCAAAGAGCTCAAGCCCTGCAGTGCTCGCCGCAGCCTTTGAGGTTGCAATGCTCACAGCCGTCGTAGTGTTTCCGCCGAGCGATGACTTGTTGCTTGTGCCATCAAGGGCTACTAGGAGTATGTCAGCCTCTGCCTGCTTCCTGCTGTCGATCCCAACAAGCCTTGGGGCTATAACCTCGTTGAGCTTCGATAGCGCAATGCTAGTCCCCATACCGTTCCATTTCTTTCCTCCATCCCTCAGCTCTACTGCTTCTTTCGAGCTCTTGCTTGCCCCGCTTGGAGAGATCCCTACTCCGATCCCTCTCTCAGTTTTAACAATTGCTTTTACAGTAGGATTGCCCCTAGAGTCAAGCGCGAGAAGCCCCTTTACCTGCTTTATCTTAAAGTCTTCATCCAAACCATATCCCCACAGTCATATTAATTGGAGGAATAAATAAATGTATAGTATATAACGCTTGTGGTAGTGACCTTTGCTCAAAAAACTTATAAGTTCAAATCCCCTTATAACTTATGGTGATAATTTGCCAAGAAAGAAAAAAGAAAGCGTTTTTATATGCCCAAGCTGTGGAGCTGTTGTCAAGGAACCAGAGAGGACTTGGTCATTGGTATCGCCAATTCCAGACAAATATGGAAGGGTGACGATAACCATTATGGGCTCTTTTAGATGCCCTAATTGCGGCTATACTTGGAAAGGGGTCTTAAAGAAGATGAAGAGCGGTGGAGAGGAGAAGGGGGAGGAAGAAGAAACCAAGCCGGAGCCAGGAGAAGTAATAGAGATAGACATATCTGATTTAGATAGCGTTGAGGAGGAGCCTCCTGACCTCTAGCAATAGCTCAGCAATAAGAAGGCCTTATCAAAAGCACCAGGTTACTCATATTTGTGCTAGTTGTTCCTGTTGAGATGCCATTTCTAAGTAGGAGTCTATCCTTTCTCCTCAAGTGCCTCCCGGCCTCCTCGAATAGCTCTTGCTCCTCTAGCATTACTGCTTTGCTTTGAATTTATTTTTGTAATGTATGTCATTGGGTCTATACAATTATACCCCTCTTATTTTGTAAGGATTTATTTAAGGTGTTATTGGTATAGTTCCGTTGTAGAACTTTGCTATTGACCATAGGTATCTGTAGAGGAGTACAGCTAGCTAAGACTGATGCTAATTGTGCGTTGGGGGATTTATTCTATTGCAACAAAAAGATATATAAAGTTTTATAGCTAAACTTCGCTATAATAATAGTAGGAGAAGTAGGATTTGTGGAAATAGTGGTTATTGATAAGAAGGGTAGGATTGTTATTCCTAGTCGCGTGAGGAAGAAGCTTAATCTGAAGGATGAGGATAGATTGCTTGTTTTAGATATTAAGGATGATATCCTAGTTCTCAAAAAGATCGATGCTGAGAAGATACTAAAAGATATTGCTAAAGATATTGCTAAAGCCGGGCTAGACTTAGAGGAGCTTACTAGAGAAGTTGAGGAAGAAGCCAACAGGATTGCAAAGGAAAAGATTTCTACTAGACACTAACGTCTTTATAGCAGCCTTTAAATTCAGGCTATACGAAGACCACGCAGCTCATCCTAAAACTTCTTAGTGATCCTAACATAGAGTTAGTGGTTAATAGCGTTCTTCTTGAAGAATATAAGTCTTTGTTAAACAAGTAAGCTTCCACACATAAGGGAACAGGCAGAAATTCTTTACTCGTTGAGTGTAAGTAAAGCTGTTTTAGTTGAACCAGATCTAATCATATAGAGGAATGCAAACCTTTTATTCCAGAAAAGGAATACGCTGATCTATACCATGCTGTGACCTGTTTAAAAGCAAATGCTATACTTATAACAAATGATAAAGACTTCAATAGGATAGCTAAAATTAACATCATAAAGGTGTGGAGTATAACAAGGGCTATAAGAGAACTCCTTAAAGGAGAATGATAAGAATAAAGAATGTTTTTAATATTATGGTTTACATTAATTATGCTATATCTCCTAAAAGGAGTTATTGAGCTTGTGGAAAGCTACAGCGTATAAAGGAACTGCTTATTTTACCTCTCCAACCAAGCTAACAAGCATAAAAACTTATTACATAATGGTTTAATATTTAGGGTCAGCATGTATTATTAATGGGACTATAAGAAATGGGTGATATAAGGATTTTGAAAATAAGCGTACCTGAGCGTATTGGTATAGATGATTATGAGGCTAGGCTTCTCCTGGCCATTGAGCTTTACCGAGAGGGTAGGCTTACTCTTAAACAAGCTGCTGAGCTTGCAGGGTTGTGTGTTGAGGATTTTATGAGAGAGCTCTCTAGAAGGAAGATTAGCATAATTAACTTGGATGAAGAGGAGTTAGAAGAGGAACTGAGGATTGCAGAGGAACCTGCAGAAGAAACAAGAAACTAATATCGCTATCTCAGACACGTCTCCCCTCATAGCTCTTAAGCATGCGGGATTGCTAGAAAAGCTTAAGCCTGCTATTCTAGGGAATAATAGTTCCCCCCAAGTGTTATGAGAGAGCTTAGTGTTAAAGAAAAGGAGCATTTCCAGAGCCTAGATTTTCTATCCATAGAGGAGCCTCGTGACAAGAGAATAGTCGCTGTGCTAAAGACCATTGTTGATGAAGGTGAGGCTGAAGCAATTAGCCTTAGCTCTGGAGAGAGGTAATTTACTAATAATAGATGATCTTAAAGGTAGGAAACTGGCGAGAAGACTTGGCTTAAAAATCATAGGTACGCTAGGTCTTTTTAAGACTATGAAGTTGAAAGGCTTGATTGAAGAGATTAAGCCAGTAATAGAGAAGCTTAGGAAGAAGGGATTCTATCTCAGTAATGACCTTATAGACAGGCTTCTAAGAGATATGGGAGAGAAATAATAATAAAACTGAAGACGTGGAAGCAACCGTAATTATATATTCCTCTACATTTATTTTGCTGGAAGGTATATCGACATTACTGTCCCATATACCTAGAAAATAGGCATGAAAACTTTACCTATCTGTTCCAGACTATAATCAGCTTCTGGGCCTGTGGCATAGCCAGGATAGGGCACCGGCCTCCGGAGCGCCGGAGGTCTTGACTCAAATCCCGGCGGGCCCGCCACTAAGTGCTTTAGATTGGAAATGTTGATAAGGCCCCAACCAATACTTTTTGATGTGTGGGTGCTAGTGTTGTCTGAGGTAGTTATTAAGGTACCTGAGGGTGTAGATGCTAAAGAGGTTAAGCGTAGAATTGAAGCTATTCTCAACCTTGTGATTAGTGATGAGT
>WALX01000095.1 GCA_015522625.1 Candidatus Hestiella sp. | reverse complement strand
GGCTTACAGGATGCTTTATCATACTATACCTAGGGCACATCAGAAACGCTTAGACAAGAGGTTCAGGAGAGCGGTACTTTCAATGATTTATTATGAAGCTAATAGACGCAACGATCCCATCTATAGGCCAGTTGTGCGCAGTAACGCAGTGAAAATGATTGGAGATCTCTGGATGCCCGTGAGGGAGGCCTCTGTAAGAAACGCAAACGCATATCTAGTCAAGGGTATTGAAGAGGCCTACAGCAGGGTATACCTTACCAGGTGGTAGCAGGTTTTTAAGCTATTGTAGCCTATCTGACGCGTTTTCATAATGCAAGGTTTTGCGTGTAGCTGCAAGAAAATAATTGTTCTATGCAAGGTTCTCGGCTGGGGGCTATGCATCTCAACCCCTCTTGGGCAACTTCCCTTAGAAAGGATTCAGACCTTTTGCCTCAGCTTTGCAACGCTAGGCCTTTCTGCTACATGTCCTCTGACTTCCTCTCCAACCCTAGATAGCTAAGGTTCTTGGTGTTGATAGAGCGGGAGGTTTGAGGCTACATTCAATTTGGGTTCAGCCTCGGGCCTCCAGCCCTTTACCCATATCTCGAGGGACTTGAGGTTATGGTTTCCCCTTAGCTAAGCATTGCTTTTTTACGATATCAGCATTAAATGCTTTGCTTAAAGTAGCATACTTCCCCATTTATTTAATAGTAGTCCTCAACGTTATGCCTATAATATGCTTAAAAAGGTACCTTACCATTATAGACTTTATTATCTCCACCTTAAAAGGAGAGGCTTTCAGTTGCAAGGGTTTCTGGAGCATTTTATTAGTCTCTATTATCACGTGGCGTGACTTAATTATTAAGAGCGAGTCAATCCTAGCTAAGGGTAATAATCCCCTTGTTGTTTGTAAAATGAGTCAGCTGAGACAGGTTTCTTCATTGCGTCGCTCTGTCCCGTGCTTTCTTCATTCCTCTATGTTTCTTCTGAAGGTACCTTAATATTTTTAAAGCTTATAATGCCCTGCTAAGATTAAATAAAGTGTATTTTGAGGGAAATCCCATTGTGTGGTATAATAGGCATAACAAGCAATGGAGAAGGTATTGTAAAAAAGCTCATAATCGGCCTCCAAAGGCTAGAGTATAGAGGTTATGACAGCGTTGGTATCGCAACAATAACAGAAGAAGGAATTTCAATAAGGAAAGGTGCTGGAGACCTCCAGAGGCTCGAGAAGAAGCTTGGCTTTTCTGAGATGAACGGCAAGGTAGGCATTGCCCATACTAGGTGGGCCACGCATGGAGGGGTAAACGATATTAATGCACACCCCCACACCGACTGTAGCAATTCAATAGCTGTTGTGCATAATGGCGTTATAAGGAACTTTGCATCGTTAAGGCTGGAGCTTGAGAATAATGGTCACAGGATAAGAAGCGAGACTGATACCGAGCTCTTTGCCCACTTGGTTGAGGACGCTTTAAAAAGCTCCTCTAGCTTTATAGAGGCGCTTTCCAAGGCGTTGTCGAAAATTGATGGAACCTATTCCTTTGCGATTTTATATAAGGGGGAAGGCGATAGGATATACTTCGCGAAGATGCGCTCTCCACTTATAATAGGCATAGGGAAAAGGTTCAGGGCAGTCGCGAGCGATATGACTGCGATGCTAGAAATAGCTGAGAGGGCAATATTGCTTGAAGACGGCGAGTTCGGTTACATATCCCCTAGAAGCGTTGAGATATATAGGCTTATGCCAAATGGGGCTTACGAGAGGCTTAGCCAAGAAGAGATATCATTGAAGGAAAAGGTCATAGAGCTAACGCCAGAGGCCGCTAGCAAGGGGGGTTACAGGCACTTTATGATTAAGGAAATATACGAGCAACCGATGGCAATAAGGGAGACCTACGAAGGAAACATTGAAGACCCTGCAATAAGGAAGGTAGCTGGATACGTATCTTCATCGAATAAGGTTTTTTTAATAGCTGCCGGTACAAGCTATCACGCATCGATGGTTTTCTCTAAGGTGCTTTCCAGGAGGGGAAAGATATTTTCCTATCCTATGATATCATCGGAGTTTCAATACATCTCGGATTCAATACAAAACGGTGACCTGATAATTGCTGTGTCTCAGAGCGGTGAGACCTATGATACGCTCCAGGCTGTTAGGGAAGCGAAGTCTAGGGGAGCAAGGGTTATTGGCATTACAAATTCTCTAGGCAGTGCCCTGGTTAGGGAAGCCGATTTTTCCCTCTATACAAGGGCTGGGCCTGAGATAGGGGTAGCTGCAACAAAGACCTTTCTATCCCAGGTTATGTTGCTCGAGATGATAAGCGCGTATTCCTCATATGAGGCGGGCTCAATTTCTAGGGAAGAGGTAAAGAGCATATTGGATGGCCTTAAAGGGGCTTCAAATCTCTTGCAGCTTTCAATAGAGGCTTCAGACACGCTAATCCCAGCGCTAATAGGGATTCACCGTGGAAAGCCATCAGCCTACGTATTGGGTAGGGGCCTTGGGTCAGCTATAGCAATGGAAGGGGCGCTGAAGATCAAGGAAATAACGTATATACATGCAGAGTCATATCCGGCAGGGGAGAGCAAGCATGGCCCTATAGCGCTTGTGGAAAGGGGATTCCCAGTATATATAGTTGCTACGAGCGATTCTCCGGAAGTTGCAGGTAACGCAGTAGAGATGTCAGCAAGGGATGCTAGGGTCGTGGTTTTGAGGCCTGCAGACCTTTCGTTAGAAATAAGGGGCGGAAGGGAATGGCTATCGTTGCTCGATATGCCCCCCTCCGGGGGCTTAATAGAGCTAGAGCCATTCATACTTACGCCGTTTTTCCAAATATTATCTTATAGGATCGCAATTGAAAGGGGTTATAATCCAGACAAGCCAAGGAACTTGGCGAAAACAGTAACCGTGGAGTAGGTGTATGAGATGTTAGGGGTTGTGTTGGCAGGAGGATATGGTAAGAGGCTTTTGCCTATAACAAAGGAAAAGCCGAAGT
>WALX01000094.1 GCA_015522625.1 Candidatus Hestiella sp. | reverse complement strand
CCACCAAGCAATAAAAATATATCCCTACAACTATATCTTATGTATTGGTCGCAATATAAAAACCTTCCTCCATTTTGTATCATAAATGTATTTAACATTTATTCTCTGAAAAATCATATTACCCCCGCTGTTGTACAAAGCCTATGGGATGGTGGAAAGAACCATACTTAGGCTTATCAAAAAAGGCGTCGTAAAGGAAGAAGTAGAAAAAGTAGAGGCAGGAAAGGGGGCTTTGTTGGATGAAGGTACTTTTTTTATAAAAAGCTATGAGCTCCGCGTAGAGTACCTCCTCCTCCAAGAAATGGGCTATTCTGAAGCCTACGAGTACAGCGGAGAAGTTACCTTTTCATACAGGCCATGGAACAAGTATTGCAAGTGGCACAATGGCCCCATAGGGGAAGCTGATGATCCCAGGAAAAGGCTTTACTGCCCTGTGGCCGCAGATGGTTTTTGCAGGAAGCATAAGAGTAGCGATAGGGCACTCTATGACTTCTGCCTGTCTTATAGAGGGGAGAAAGCGCTGGAGGCATGTAGAGAGGTAGACAAGAGGGTAAAGGGGGAATACATAGTTTACCTCCTAGATCACGGCGAGAAAAAACCGAAGGTAGGTACGACTAGGAGGTTTAGGCTTGTGGAAAGGATAGCAGAGCAGCCCCATATAGTCGCTGCTGGCATTTACGTTACTGATAGCATCTATAGGGCAAGACTCATGGAGATCAACATTGCAAAAAGGGGGCTTGCCAGTGAGCTCTGGAGGCACAAGTGGATCTCAGCCGACCTTTACACCTCTATAATAAGGTTCAGGAAATCCCTTGAAGCCATTAAGAAAGAGCTGGGGTTAAGCAATGATATGCAAATGTTCAGGGTCAAGAAACCCATAAGTGCTATGCCGCTTAAGGAGGAAAGGGTAGAGGGGGAGGAGTTTAGTATAATGAATTCTTGGGGAGGCTATATAATGTTGAAGAAAGATGGTAAGATCATCATATACCCAGAAAAGCACATCCTCAACACAGATGCCCTCTTGGTAAAAAAGCTTAAATTATAGGCATCCTCATTATGAATCGGTGGTGCTTTTGGAGTTCACTGTTGTAATACCAGCCGGTGGAGAAGGTTCTAGGTTCAGGCCCTACACAGACATCGTACCAAAGCCTATGATACCGCTGGGAGAGGATGAAAGGCCAATACTAGATTATATAGTTAGACACTTAGCTGGGAAAGGTTCAAAAAGGATAGTGCTTCTCGTAAACTACAAGTGGAGGTACATAAAGAACTATTTCAATGATGGAAGCAGATATAACGTTAGGCTAGACTATAGCGTTGATGATGATGCTTATAGTAATACTGGCGGTTCCCTTCTTAAAGCATATAAGGAAGGTTTAATAAAAGGCGACGTCATCCTTATATGGTATGGAGACATCATAGCAAACCTAGATCCCATGGAACTCATAGGTTTTCATCAAAGAGAAGGGGCGGATGCCGTGCTGGTTACCGCCGATAGGTACCAAATACCAGTAGGACTTGCAGAAGTTGATGATAAGAAAAATGTAAAGAGGCTTAGAGAAAAGCCTTGGCTGAACATAATGGTTACTATAGGCGTTCTAACCCTTAAGCCTTCAGTTCTAGACGGGATAGAGGGAAAACTAGGTACTAGGTTCGACTTAATGGGCGACCTCATACCCCATATGATAGAAAGCGGCAAAAAAGTAAAGAGCTTCCTCTACAGCTGTGAATGGCTAGATGTTGGAAGCCTGGAGAGGTATAAGAAAATAGACTCTTCCTTATTAAACAAGGTTATTCGTTGACAAGCACCAAGCCTTCTTTTACAACTATAAGATCACCATCCTTTATTGTCTTCAAATCCTCTACGCTTATCCCATCAACGAGGGGGATTCCTGAAAGCACGCAACCGGCAACTATTATGGGCTCTGAAGATGACATAATTATTGCTTTTGGTGAGGCGCCATTCATCTTCAATGCATATATTATGTATGAACCTACCGTGCTCCCCCTGGGCTTGTAAGAAACCAAGATCCTGTCCCTTAGGCTCCTTCCATCAAAGAGCATTCCTGTTTCAGGATCAACGTCTCCATAGAAGCTTATCTCATCCACAACAACAGCTTTTCCCTCCGCAAAACCCTTAACCAACGCCCTACCCTTGAAGGCTACCATCCCTCTATCACATCCCTCAACTCCCTTATCGAAAGCAGGGAGACCTTTATACCCCTCTTGCTCAAGTAATATAAGGACTTGTAGCTGTTTGTCGCTATCCTTAAGCCCTTGTAGCCAAAGGGGCTCACAACCAAGCAAGTATCTCCAATAAGCCTTACCCCATGGCTCCTCAGGATCCCTATCGTCTCCTTACCTAGCCTAGCTATAGTGCCTCTAGAGGTAGTCACGACTATCTTTCCATCAAATTTCTTTTTCGTTGCCTTTAGTTGCAAAGCTATCACCCTTAAGTCCTCAACGCCAGCGTGGGGGCAACCGAAGTATATTAAGTCTGGCCTCTCCTTCACGCCTAGCTCTTCCCTCCTGTCCTCGATTTCTTTCCTATATATCATTTCCTTCTTCAATTCCCCCTTTTTCACCCTACCCCTAGTTACCCCATTTATGTAGACCATTGCCAGGTTCCCGGCCGCTCCCAACGCGGCCAAGAACTCCCTTAATGAGATCTCATCAAGGCTGATATCAAGGTACGGCGGGTTTATACCTTCATGTATACTGGCGATTACCTCTCCCAATACGCCGTAGTCAGCTTCATCCATATTGTTTTTGTTGTCTAAAACATATTCCACCCTAGGAACCCTGTTTTCCTCTAAATGCAAACCATAGTAGTAAGTTTTCCCAGTAATGGCTGCCATAAGGGATATAGGCCCCCCTTCCCTGTTAGTCCTTAGACCCAAGACGGTGTTTGCGTAGAGAACGGCGTTTGATTCCCCCCAAGCAACGCTTGCACCCTCCTTTATTGAAGTAACTTGTGGGAAGTAATATGGAGTGCATGAAAGGGTTAGGTCTGCCCCCATCGCCTTGAGCGACGTTAATATATTGTACTGATGCCCTACATAGCTTTCGTCTATCGTCGCGTAAGGTATTGATGAGGGATCTTCAAGGTCAAAGCCTATTGGATTGACTGTGGCCTTAACGGAAAACCTTACGCCTGAGTCGGCAAAGCTTTTTATCAACTCCTCTCCATGCTTACCAATGTTTCTATATGAGACCCCGGATATGTGCGCGTGCTCTATATTTACAAGCCTTTCTGCCCCAAGTGACTCGCCCACCTTTACTATGACTTCTAAGGCCTTCGCCTTGGCCCAGCCATCTTCACCGCCCAAAATCCTTTCTTCTTCCTTTGTTAAATACATGCCCTCTACCCCTAGTACCACCAATTTTCAGCTATCTTGAGCTCCTTCACCATATACCTCTTATTCGAACTAGCCTTACATTTCTTTGCAAATATACAGCCCTGCTCGCAGAAGAATCTTGGGCAACCTTCCTTGCATGAAAGGCAACCCGGTTTTTCCTCTGTACAACAATTCCTGCCAAAGCTCCAAAATATGTCATCTAAGATGAAGGGGTCAATTCCGGAGAATTGTGAGAGGAGTCTATAGGCTTCTCTGGCTTCATACCTTATTAAAACGTCTTCATCTTTAGAGAAGTTCAAACCCAATGTCATCCTCTCAAGCGTAACTTCATCTGCAGTTAGCATACCTATCCTGAAGGCTACCCTAACTAAATGATTATCTATTGGAAGCTGCTTGTTATATGGGTCGTTTATCTTTAACACCGATCTCCTTTCCAAGAACTTGGCCAGCAGGAAAGCCTTCTTCTCAACAGGGTCTTGATATGCCTTAAAAACCTTCAGCAAGTCTATAAAACCATCATTAGTACCTTTCCTGAGGAAGCCTTGCGATTCTACTACAATATCAAAAGGATCCGGGTAGAACTTAGTGAGCTTCATTCCTAAATCCCTTAACAAGGATGCCCTTATCCTAATGTCATCTGGATAAAGCCTTCTCCTCTTATTTTCCACTGAAAGCCACAACCTAACATCTTCCTCCTTTACAGAAGATAGATTTTCTGGGTAAAAGAATGATGGATCGTCCTTAAACTTGATGGAACCAAGCCTATACAGCACTTCAGAGCCCCTTAAATGCTTTCCTTCGATAATGCCTTCAATTTCCTTCCCCCTATGAACCAACCTGTGATCCATGGAGACCATAACAAGGAAATACATAAATATGTCCCTTTTTGATGAGCTCTGAGGGGGGTAGTAATTTTCATCATCAAAGATATTTACGCTATATTTCAAGTTGCTAAGCACTAAGGAAACCTCCCTTATCCTTTCCTCATCTACACCTATCATATGTCCTCTTGTAAGTAAGCGTTGGGAAGGGATAAAAGCTGAAAATAATTTTTAGGTTGTGCGCGATCAGAGTAGGTGGAGTTGGGAATGGAAGAATGGATGCTAGAAGCCTCTGAAATAATGGAAAGAACAAGAAATTTGAGCAAGGAAGAGAAGGTAGCATTCAAGTACTTCATGGAGTGCATCTCCGTTGGTGACATAAGGGCCTTTTCCGATCTTCTAAGGAAAGGAATAAAGAGACCCGAGGAAGTAGTCTCCTCCCTCTTAGATAAAAGGCTCATAGAAAGGGGATTTAATTGCTTTAACATACCGCACCCTTTAAGGATTTACATTTTAAGGAAAGGGGTTCCGAACTTGAGCTAAAGGCTTTATATTGCTAGCTTCATCCTCAATTACTGAGGTTGGCATGAAAAAAGCATACCATATAACAGCTAAAAGGGTACCGGAATCTGTGATCCTTACAGGAGACCCTGAGAGAGTAAGGCTCCTCTCCGGCCTCTTAGATAGAAAGAAATTAATAAACAAGGCAAGGGGGCTCTATGCATACAAGGGATATTACAAAGGCCTCGAGATCGGTATATCAGCTCATGGTATTGGCGGGCCAAGCGCTGCCATAACCCTGGAAGAGCTCATAAGGCTTGGTGGGAAGAGGTTCATTAGGATTGGGAGCGCTGGAAGCCTCAGAGAAGATGTAAGACTGGGAGAGATAATTGTGCCAAGCGGTGTTGGCTATTTTAACAACTCGTCTCTAGGTATGTATGTAAAGGATTTTTGCTTTCCTGCATTGCCAGACCTAGACCTTACAGCGAATATTGAAAGGCACCTAAAGGAAAAGGGATACCCTTTTATTAGGGGTACTATTTTTTCAAGCGACTCTTTCTATGCAGAAGAAAAATACGTTGATAGGCTAAGGAAGGCGGGTTTCATAGCCGTGGAGATGGAGTGCTCAACGATACTAGTCTTGTCTCAAATGAGGGGGGTCAGGTCTTCTTGCCTGCTTTTAGTGTCTAACTATGCACACAAAAAAGAAGGGATTGAATTAAATGAAAAGTTCTTGGAAATGGGTACCATAGCCTTGGATACCCTTATCGAAACAAAAAACTAGTCTATTGCTGATTTTAGACCGATGTAATAGAAGACTAATGCACCTATTACAGTTATTGCCGATCCTTCGTAAAAGCTTACAATGTTTAGCGCTCCAACGCTACCTATATATGACATTAGCGTCAGGAAGGCTATCCCCCCTATATACCAAAGGGAGTTTCTGAAGTTCTCCTTTACCCTATAAATGGCGGAGAACACTATGCTTAGTATAGCAAGCAATATTACTGAGTAAGGCACACATGGCCATCCACTCCAGTAAACTATAAGGAATGCAAATATTATGGCAAGGGGTGCTATTATCTTGTATCCAGGTACAATAGGCTTTATCTTACCCTTGGCTATGAGGGCTTCCATTGCTACAGGGTTTGTTATAAAGCCTATGTAGCCTGCGACTACAGCATCTACTATCAAGCCATAGATAGTAGGCAAGGGAGCTGAAAGGTAAGCAATTATAGAACCTATAGCAACGACAACTATCAAAGCCCACAGCGGTATATGGTGCTTGCTCAGCGTCTTTATTTTGTTCGAAACATAGCCAGACCTACCCATTGCAAACAAAACTCTTGTGCCTGCGCCCAAGTAGATGTAACCGGTAACAAACGGGCCTATCAAACCGACTATCCCAGTTAATACAAGCAAGGGGATGAAATTCCTTGTCCCAGCTATATCGATAAATGGATTTCCAGGTAGGCTTGAGAGCGAGGCCCAGTTTCCTATCGAAAGGCCTAGGCCTTTCCAGTCTATAGATGATACAAACGCTATGGCAAAGCCTATGTAAATGAGGGTTTGCGCCAATACTGTATATACTATTGCCTTACCAAGGTCTCTTGGGTCTTTAGCTTCCTCAGCGTAGTCTGGTATGACCCTTATACCACCAAATGCGAACATTGCCAAAGGTACGGCAGAGAAGATGCCTGCGAACCCAAAAGGAGCAAAGCCCCCGTAAGAAGTGAAGTTCTTGTAATGGAAGAAGAATATGATAAAGCCAAACATCACCGCTAGGTAAAATGCTAGCTTTATAATACCTAAGCCCATCGTAGACCTACCAAAGAACTTAATTGAATAATAATTGAAGGGGACGAAGATCAGCATTATTATTACAGCTAATATAGCCCCAATTGTTGTAGGAACGCCTGTGCTTCCAATTAAAATGAAGTGATGGGGTGCCGAAAAGTAGTTTATCCCTTCCACAACAGCCAAAGCCTCTATAGGGGATATGAAAAGGTACCAAACAAAATCGGCAAAGGCATTTATTATGTTTGTTATCCTTCCATGCGAATAGAGGGAATACCTAGAAGGCCCTCCAGCCTCAGGGTAGTTTATTGCAAGCTGAACGTAGGTAAGGCCTACAAAGAAGTAGAAAACTCCCCCCAGTATCCATGAAATTACTATTGCTGGGCCTGCATGTGCTGCCATTCCTGTCGATGCAAAAAGCACCCCTGTCCCAATCGCACCAACCGTTCCCATAATGAAAAGGTTTACAAGAGAGAGCTCCTTTTTCAGCGAGCTTTTCTCCATTTACACTACCCGCGCTAACTGCTAATTAATTGTTTTTAAAGTTTTTATAATAAATATATATAATAAAATAAAGGCATAAATTAAGAAAAGTTGGACAATATATTTTAAGCATTTACTATATTATAAATTGTTGCCAACAAGGGAATAAAAAT
>WALX01000093.1 GCA_015522625.1 Candidatus Hestiella sp. | reverse complement strand
GGATTCAAGTTGTGTATACAAATCCAAAAAACATCAAGGAGATGCCATAGGTGTGGGTATATAACAAAAGCTAATGGAAGGGAGTTTAGGTGCCCTAAGTGTGGTTTAACCTATAATAGGGATTTAAATGCGGCAATAAACATAGCCCATACCTTAACGAGAGGTATGGGGCTGTTGTGAGCCCCCCGAACTCCCAAATGAAGCTACTAATCATAAAGGTGGGTGGAACGGGAGAAGCCTCGCCTTTAGGACGGGTAGCTCACATAAGCTAATAAAGAATAAACGTATCATATAAATGCTAGGTGTAGGAAATGTCCCAGATAATGTTTTGCCCGAAGTGCGGGAGCCTGATGAAGCCTAGGCGAATAAATGGAAGGCTGTACATGATCTGCCCAAAGTGTGGATACAAGGTTGAGGCCGACCCTAAGAAGGTTTCATCTTCGCTAAAAATGAAAGAAACTATACAACATACCCCTAAAGACAAGACAATAGTAGTGGATGGCGAAGCCCTGCCACCAACAGCACAGGTACTAAAGGGGGTAACCGTCTGCCCAAAGTGCGGTAATGATGAGGTTATTGTTTGGATGATGCAAACAAGGGCCGCTGACGAACCCCCTACTAGGTTTTACAGGTGCACGAAGTGCGGCTATACGTGGAGGGAATATGCATAATTTTTACATTATTCACGGCTTGATTCTCGCTAGGCTTTGCGTTGTGGCATAGAAAGCTTATTATAGTAACATATAAAGATTGTCTTGAGAAAAGGTGGGGATATTGAAATATATAGTTGCGTCTGCCTGGCCATATTCAGATTATGTACCACATTTAGGGACTGTAATACACTTGCTGAGCGCCGATGTCTACTCAAGGTACCTCCGCTTGATGGGACATGAAGTGGTTTTTGTCACTGGTAGCGATGAACATGGAACGCCTATTGAGCTAGAGGCGAGGAAAAGGAAGGTAAATCCAAGGGAGCTTACCGATCAGGTGCATGAATACAACTTGGAGCTTTTTAGAAAACTAAACCTAAGCTTCAGCCTCTACTCTAGAACTGAGAGTGAGGTACACAAAGATTTTGTAAAAAAATTTTTGATGCACCTATACAACTTAGGCTACATATATCCAGTAGAGGAAGAATTGCCATATTGCCCTAATGATAAAATTTTTCTTCCAGATAGGTATGTTGTAGGCACATGTCCTTATTGCGGCTACGAGGATGCTAAGGGAGACCAGTGTGATAGATGTGGGAGGTTGCTAACGCCAAAGGATTTGATAAACCCCAGGTGTGCAATTTGTGGTGCTACCCCAGAGTGGAGGAAGACAAGAAACTACTATATAGACCTTTCAAAGGTACAGGACAAGATATATGATTGGTTGCAAAGGATTCAAAAGATAACTGAGAACGTGAAAAAGTACAGCATTTCTTGGATAAAACAGGGGCTGAAGCCTAGGAGCCTAACGAGAGACATACCTTGGGGCATCGAGTCTCCATTCCCTTCTTCAAAGGGAAAGACTATTTATGTCTGGTTTGATGCCCTTTTGGGTTACTTGAGTGCAACAAAAGAATATTTTATGAGGGAGGGAAAAGGAGAAACCTATTGGGAGAAATATTGGAAGGATGAAAGCGCAAGGTCAGTCTATTTTATTGGGAAGGATAACATACCTTTTCATTCAATACTGCTTCCAGGCTTGTTGATAGCATCTGAAAGCAACTATGTATTGCCTTGGGGAATAAGCGCAACCGAGTACCTTATGTATGAAGATAAGAAATTCAGCAAGAGCAGGAAAATAGGCATATGGCTTGATGAAGCAATAAAAATAATGTCTCCAGACTACTGGCGCTGGGTACTCATTAGGATGAGGCCAGAGGGAGGGGACTCAAACTTCACCTGGAAAGAATTTCATAGGATAGTAAACAATGAGCTCAACGACGATATAGGAAACTTTGTTTACAGGGTGCTTTCTTTGATAAAAAGCAGGTTTAACGGAGTTATACCTTTTCCTGAAAAAACTGGTGATACCGAGGCTGAGATCACAAGCAAGATAATAAAAAGCACGAGAAGGGTAATTTCATTCCTTGATGAAGTGAGGCTGAAGAAGTCAACAGATCATATACTTGAGATTGCAAGGGTAGGCAATAAATACTTAAACGATAGGGCGCCTTGGGATCTAGTAAAGGGAAACATGGCATTGGCAAAAGGGGTAATCTATACCTCCGCAGACATTATAAGGGTGCTAGCACAGCTTCTATATCCCTTTATGCCACAAACCTCGGAGAGGCTTTGGTCACAACTTGGCTATAAGTCTAAGGTAGAGGAGGCCAAGTGGGACAAAATCGTCGATAACAGGATTGAGCCAGGGACTAAGATAGGGAAGTTCGAGCCCCTATTTATGAAGCTGGAAAAGGACTTCCTAAGGAACATAACCAAGGAAATAGAAAAGGCAAGGGAGGAGGCCGAGAAGGAGAGGCCTAGACTAATAAAGGACTAAAACGCAGTTGAAAAGTTAATTAGGTATGTGGTCAAATTTAATATATTGCGGAATGACGAAGCGGGCAACCAATGAATGCAGGAATGAAGAACCTAGTCTCACTCTGACCGCATTTTAGTAATTTTTACATGATATTTTTGCTAATTTTAAAACAAAAAGGCATCTAAACAAGTTTAAAATCATAACATCTTTCATTTAAAATATGCGAAATAAATTTAAATAAAAGGGACAGTATATAAATTAGAGGTGCAACGGTGTGTCTAATTTAAGGATTTCGGGTTTGGTAAAGGTGGATTCAAAGGGGAGGATAACAATACCACAGACGATGAGGGAAAATCTTGGAATAGAACCTGGAATGCTCGTGGTGTTGCTTGCTGACAGCGAGAAGAAGGAAATATTAATAAGCCCGATACTTACGGAAGGTGCAAAGGTAATTGAGCTTAATATAGACCTTAAGGATGAGCCTGGCGCTCTTGCCAAGTTAATAGAGAAAATGGCCGAGTATAAGGTTGATATTATTACGAATAAGTGTATGTCTATTACAAGGAAGGAAGAAGGGGAGTGTACCTTTATAGTTGATGTGAGTCAGAGCGCAGTAGACGTTGAGAAGCTAAAGTCAGAACTAGAATCTGTAGATATCGTAACCCAGGTCAGGCTGAGGCGTTTCGAAATACCGTCATATTGATCATAGCATTAATTGCAGCAATATTTGTGTTAAGAAGGTAAAATTAGCAATAATCATAGCTCGAAAAGAAGAATTTTAAAGGCTCTAAAGAAGTTAGAAATTGCTGGAAATATGCGGGGTACTAAAAAGCAGGTGAAAGATGTGTCAATAGAGCTGAGGCCTGAATGGAAGCGATTTAAGTATAGGGGGAGATCGCTAGAAGAAATTATTAACATGCCCTTGGACGAACTGGCAAACCTCTTTCCATCTAGGGCTAGGAGGAGCCTCATTAGGGGCTTCACACCTTCCCAAAAGATCTTGCTGTCCAAGATAAGGTTACTGAGAAAGGAAATTAAGAAGGACCAAAACAAGTCTAACAGGGTTATAAAGACACATATAAGGGACTTAGTAGTCTTGCCAGAGATGATTGGGCTGACAATAGCCGTATACAATGGAAAAGAATTCGTTCCTGTCAGGGTGGTTCCAGAAATGATAGGCCACCGCCTGGGAGAGTTCAGCCATACAACGAAGACAGTACGTCATGGAGAGCCGGGCTTGAAGGCATCCAAGAGCAGCTTGCATATAGCTGCTAAGGCTTAAGTGGGTGGTAGTATTGCCGGAATGGAATTACGCAATAAAGCTCGATGATGAAAGCAACGTCGCAAAAGCAGTTATAAAAGAGGTTCCTGTCCACCCTAAGGTAATGACTGAAGTTGCAAGGGCAATTAAAGGCATGCAGCTGCAGAAGGCAAAGAATTATCTTAATAATGTCATTACAATGAAGGAGGCTGTTCCTTTCAGGAGGTATAATAAAAAGGTTTCCCATAAAAGAGGTTTGAGTGAAAGGTGGAGGTGGCCTTCCGGAAGGTACCCAGTAAAAGCGGCTAGGTACATGCTTAGGCTGCTTGAAAACGTTGAGAACAACGCTGAGAACAAGGGGCTAGAGACTGAGAGGCTTGTTATATTTCACATCGACATCACGAGGGGGTTAACATTGAAGAGGCCCTTTTTAAGGGCATTTGGCAGGGCAGACCTAATAAAGAAAGTAAGGTCTAACGTAGAAGTTATGGTTAGGATGGAGGGGTAGAGGAATGTCAAGGATAAAGAAGTATTTCCTATATCAGGCTATGCAGAGGACTAGGATAGATGAGTATCTAGCCAAGAACTTCTATACAGCTGGTTATGCAGGAATACAGTTGATCCAAAGCGGTTTAGGGACGAGAGTTCATATCTATGCAGAGAGGCCTGCACTCATAATTGGAAGGCGTGGCTCTACGATAAAGAGACTTCAAAAGGTGTTTCAAAAGGTGTTCGGCCTTCAAAATCCTCAGGTGACAGTAAGCCAGCCTGATGATATGGAGCTAAATGCAAGGGTTCAGGCCTTCAGGGTAGTTAGGTCGCTGGAGATGGGCTATCATTTTAGGAGGGTAGCGATGGCAACGCTCAGGAGGATAATGGAAAATGGTGCCCTAGGGGCAGAGATAATAATAAGCGGAAAGCTTACGAATGAAAGAGCTAAGTTCGAGAAACTGCAGGTGGGAAAGATAATAAAAACGGGCGAGGCTGTAGACTCCTATGTAGAAAGAGCCGTTGCACATGCAAAGCTTCCCCAAGGAATATATGGAGTTCAAATCCTAATAGTGAAGCCGGAGGCGTCAACACCTGATATAGAAGAAAAGCCAGAGAAGGAAGTAAAGAATGCAATAGAGTCAATGATCGAATCTGGAGAGGTTGCAGAAGAAGGGGGAGAAGGCCCAGAAAAGGTTGAAGAGATGATCGAAGAAATTTCAAGAGAAGAGGAAAGTGGGGTGTAGTTAATGGGAAAATATAGGTTGAGGCCTAGCGATATTAGGAAAATGAGTGACGACGAGCTTGAAAAGAACTTGAAGGATCTAATTTCTGATTTGACTGTATTGAGGCATAAAGCATATACAGGTTCTTTAGACAACCCAGCGAGGATCAAGCAGGTAAGAAAAAACATTGCGAGGATACTAACTATAATGAATGAAAGGAAAAAGGGCAAGTAAAGTTAGTACAAAAATGAAGATAACCCCTGAAAACATTTTTTATCATGAGCTGATAGGGCTAAACTTGGTCGTGCTAAGGCACCTAGACCCTAGCTTGGAGGGGGTAAAGGGAAAAGTTCTCTATGAAACAAAATACACTATAAAGGTGTGGGACGGCACTAAGGAGAAGACTATCTTGAAAAGCGGTGCTAGGTTTCTTTTCTATTTACAAGATGGTAGGGGGGCTATTGTCGATGGTGAAAAGATTGTGGGTGCACCCGAGGAGAGGGCAAAAAAGTATATAAGGGGACACATCTAGCGTAGGTCCATTTTCCTTATTTGAAAAAGCCTTTCTGCTTTGTAATTGTCCGTCAAAATAAAGGTAATGCCATCATTGAGGGAGAGCGCAACAAGGCTAGCAACAGTTTCTTGGATAAAGGTTTTTTATAGGTCTGCATAGATTTTTATTCTAAAAGCGACCTGTAGAGCCTACATCCTAGATGCGAGAAGTCTTGCTTCCCGAAGGGTGCCCATGACCTCCACGCGGTTTATAGTTGCAATGGGACATAAAGAAAAGGCACAACCCATCCTAGCAAGACCTATAATGACCTAGGATGGGAAACAGTAGTAGAATAAGAGAGTTTATAAGCCACACTTTTTACTTTTCCCAAGTGCGGTAATATCGAAGCGATCTGGGTGTAGAAGGATGCCTGCATATAAAACTATAAAGAATTTGCAGATACCAAGGGTAAAACCCCCTGAAAACGTTTGCAGTGATCCCAATTGCCCATGGCATGGATCTTTAAAGGTTAGGGGGGTGTTATTAGAGGGTATCATAAAAAAACTTGGAAGCAAAAGGAGTGCCGTAGTGGAGCACCGCTATTTGTTCTACGATAGAAAGTATAAGAGGTATGAGTGGAGGAGGAATAGGAAGGTCGTGCACGTACCCGATTGTATTGAGTTAAAGGTAGGTGATAGTGTAATGATAGGAGAGACGAGGCCCTTGTCAAAGACTATTAGGTTTGTGGTCTTAGGCAAGCTAGAGTAAAGGTGGGAAGAGGTGCCAAAGAAGAAAAAATACGGATACGTCCTTTCAAGGCGTGGCTTGAGTGCAGGCCTTCAGGTAGGTAGCACTGCACTTGTTGCCGACAATAGTGGGGCAAAGGAGGTGATGATAATAGATGTGCCCTTGGTTAAAAACAGGATAAGGCGTCTAGCTAGGGCCGCTATATCGGATTTGGTCGTTGTCACAATCAAAAAGGGAACACCTCAGGTTAGGAAGCAGATAAGCTATGCGGTAGTGGTTAGGCAAAAAAGGCCTTATAAAAGGTTCGATGGCACGTGGATATCATTTAGCGATAATGCAGTGGTGCTGGTAAACCCAGATGGTACGCCTAAGGCTAGTGAAATAAGGGGAACTATTCCGAAGGAGGTTGGTGAGAGGTGGCCGAGCGTTGCAAAGCTGGCAACCTCAATAATATGAGGTGGTCGTAGATGATAGGCTCGTCGCTTCCAAAGAAGCAAAGAAAGTTCCTGTATAACGCCCCAATGCACATAAGGCACAAGTTCATTTCTGTCCCCCTTAGCAGGGAACTGAGGGATAAGTTTGGCATAAGGAGCATGCCCCTAAGGACTGGAGATAAGGTTATGGTAAGGAAGGGGTCGTTCAAAGGCAAAACAGGCAAGGTATCAGAAGTTGACCTGAAGAGGCTTTTTGTAAAGGTTGAGGGTATAACCAGAAAAAAGGCGGATGGGACAGAAATTCCAGTTAAGTTCAGGCCATGGAACCTAGTTATAACTGATTTGAATTTAAAGGATGATAGAAGAAAGAATATAATAGCAAGAAAAGGAGGGAGGACAGAAGTTATAGTAGAAGAAGAGGAAGCTAAAGAGGCTGGGAAGTCCAAAGAAGTAGAGGAGCGTACAGAAGAGCCTCAGGTAAGCGAAGAGGTGAAGACTGTTGGGGAACATGGGGGACAGTAGGTCTTTGAAAATAGAGGTAGCACCGCCTTTTTGGGCTGTGCCAAGAAAAGGAAGGAAGTGGGTTGTTAAGCCTTCTCCAGGCCCTCACGCCATAGAAAGGAGCATGCCCCTGCTTATTGTGTTGAGGGATGTCTTGAAATATGCCGAGACTGGAAGGGAAGCAAGGAAGATAATGAATGAAGGGAAGATAAGGGTCGATGGAAGGCCTGTAAAGGACTACAAATATCCAATAGGGGCGATGGACGTGATCGAAATACCAGAAACGGGTGAGCGCTACAGGGTAGTTCCATACCCGACATATTATTTGAAACTTCATGAGATCACAGCCGAGGAATCTCGCCTAAAACCTGTTAGGATACAGAATAAAACAACGTTGAAGGGGGGTAGCTTGCAGATAAACTGCTACGGCGGTAGGAACATTTTGCTGAAGGAAAATGAGGTACAAAAATCAAACTTCAAAACCCTCGAT
>WALX01000092.1 GCA_015522625.1 Candidatus Hestiella sp. | reverse complement strand
GAGCAATGTAGAGAAGATAATAGATGTTGTAAGCGAGTTGGCTGTAAGTGAAGCGTCTAAAGATAAAATGGAAAAATTTCTCTCCCATAAGATAAAACCATCTGCCCTACAGCCAAGAAGGACATTACATACTTACTAAGGCACAAAAAGTGTATAAGACAATGCTTAAAAGTTGTATTGGCAAGGTAGTTTCTATGCAAGGCAAATAGGAATTAAAACCTCTATATCCACAAAAGAAAATGTGCCGGGGTGCCCGAGCGGTCCAAGGGGACGGGCTTGAGACCCGTTGTCCCGGGAGGGACGCGTGGGTTCGAATCCCACCCCCGGCGTACCCGTCCCCTTAGGATCTCCTTGATTTCCACATCCTTGGATAGATGCCTCTTTCCAACACTATCCTGAATGGTTGGAAGGCTAAACCCTTCTCCATCCCCTTAATATCTAGAGAACTTACAAGGCTCTTAGATAAACCTATCAGTTCACCTTTGAGCGTAAACATTGCTACCACCTCCCCTTTTTCTATCTGCTCGCTATAGTATGATATACCAGGCATAGCCAAAGGAGAACCATTTACTACGCTCTCGACTGCGCTATCTCTTAACACAACCTTCTTAAGCTCGCATACCCCATATTCACCAGGCATTATAACCTTTCTTATTAGGCTTTCTTTACCTTTCTCCTTTAATTCGTAAACGGCCTCCGACAAGTCATACATTGTGACCAATCCTGTACCTTCTTCAAAAGGACCTGTCTTTATCCTCCTTAATTCCCTCATATGAGCTCCGACCCCCAAAACTAGCCCGATGTCCCAACAAAGCTTCCTCATATAAGTTCCTGGCTCCGAAACAATCGTTAACAAGGCGTTTCTTCCCAGCACTTCATTTACCTCAATACTATATATCTTCTTTTTCCTTAGCACCCTTTTCACGTGGCTCCTAACAGGAGGCCTCTGGTATATTTCACCCTGAAACTCCCTCACTACCTTATTTAGTAGCCCTTCTTCAACATCTTTGTGGAGCTGCATAATGCAGACGTAAGCCTTCGTCGAATGGGTTATAGTCGCAATTATCTTTGTCATGTTACCTAAAGCTACCGGCAAAACACCAGTTACCTTGGGATTACCCCACGCCACCGCAAAGGCAAGCGCTCTAGGGTTCCCGCATGGCCTGCTTTTTGTACCCCTATCATCTCCTTGATCCATGCAACAACTTGGTGGCTGGTAGGTCCAGGGGGTTTATCAAGGTTTATTATTCCATAGTTAATGTACTTATCAAGCGGCCTGTCGTATGGAATATATCCATAATCCGGGCTTGTTTCCTCTGGTATCTTTTCCACGAGCTCCTCCCTTTTCTTGCAGAACGCATTTATAGATTTAATAAATTCCATTCCCTTTTGGGTCAAGCTTGACAAAACAGACACCCAAAAAAGGTTATGCTAAGAGCGTTCTTTCTACCTTTCTCATGTAATCCAGTAAACCGCTATCCTCTATAGCCTTTATAATGTGCTCGTCAGAAGCCCCTTTTTCTATTTCAAGCTTATGTTCCGTTGGGATGATATGCTTTATGTTTACCCTCCTCCTTTTCACACCACTTATCTCCTTTGGACCAGTTATCAAAACGAAGTTCTGGTCTATTATATCAACGATTATGCACTTCCTTCCTGATTCCCTGCCTGTAGATTTAATGCATACCCTACCGATCTCTATTGCTGGCATTACTTCTTCACCCTATCTAGAACACATAGCAAGCGAATAAAAAATTTTGGTAACCGTTTCTCCTTAGGTATTCATTCCAATTATATAAGTTCATGGTAACGCCTAGGGAATTCCGCCTTGTCTAAGAATTTACTAATCCCTATGGGATTATAAATGGCATTTGAGGCTAACGAAACGAGGCTCCCATCACCCCATCTACTATATTACCTTAACATTAATCTGTTAAACTTTCCCTATGAGCATCAAAACGTATTCTGTCCCTATTAAAGGTCTTTGGCATGGCCTAAGGCAATGAGTTTGCCTTGATTTCCTTATCCCCCAATAGAAAATACCTACCGCTCTCCCTATATTCCTCCTTCCAGATTGGTGCCCTATGCTTTATATCATCCACAATTTTTTCAAGCGCAGGAAAGACATTTTTTCTAGACTCGCCCATGACGGCAACAACCATACTCAGATCGCCCGGCCTTCTAAAGCCCACATAATGATAAATGATGACCGAGGATAGTTTATAGTTAGACATGCCCTCTTCTGCTATTTTCCTTAGAACCCCTTCGACAAGTTCTGAGGAATGTTCATAGTAGAGCTTTTCTACCTTCTCGTTCTTGTTAATCCCCCTTACAATGCCTACAAATATCGCTATTGCCCCATCTTTATGACTACTATATATTTTCCTTACAAGTTCGTTGAGGTCGATATTATTATCTACCAGCACCTTCACATCAATCAACCCTCCAGAAGATGGAGGCAATACAAATACCTCCTTTACATCTTTCGTTATTACATCATTAAACGAAAGGGGCCTACCGTCTGCTATTATCTGCAGAAATCTTAAGTCGCCCATAACATCCTTCACCTTGTGAAGGCCTAGTTTCCTTATGAGCTCCTCTACGCTCAAACACGAATCAATCTTTAAGTGGACCTCCCCTGTTCCTGCAATTTCCCTTAATATCGAATAGAGCTTTATTTTAGTCATGCTATCACCTTTTTATTACCCCTCTCAGCTCTGCTTTTTTCAAGGTCTTTGATCAAAACGAGCGCAGCATTGTTTATGCAAGAAGAATCAACCCTGTCTAGAAGCATTTTAAAGAACTTGGACGCGCACTTGCTACTGTGGAAGAACAATCTCAAAGAACCCCTCTGCAATACTATGCCCTGTCCCGGATAGAACTTCTTTCCGCAGACGATGCATGTATATTCCTCGTCAACCATTTTTATATCTCCACCAATAATCAGAAACGGAGAGTTAATAAGAACTACCTGTCACCTTATTTAGGGTATATAAATTGAAAAATATAGTAATCCGGTAGGTAAAAATGGAAGAGATGGAGAAGAAGTCCGCTACTGAGATACTGAGCCCAGAGATAAGAAAGCTAATAGTTAGCAGAGGCTGGAACAGGCTAACAGAGATACAGGAATTGTCTATACCATACATAATGAAGGGATTTAACACGCTGATCATGGCGCCGACGGGCGAAGGGAAAACTGAAGCTTCAATGCTCCCAATCATATCAATTTTGCTAGGATCATATATGAGGCCTATAGACGTGCTTTACATAACTCCTATGAAAGCACTTATAAATGATATACACAGGCGCATTTCTTGGTGGGCTGAAAAGCTTGGCATTAGGGTATCGAAGAAACACGGCGATACCCCGGCTAGGGAAAGGAGCAAAAGATCGTTACAGGTTCCAAACATACTAATAACGACCCCGGAAAGCCTAGAAATAGACCTCGATTGGGCACCGAAGTTTAGGAAGAACTACAAAAACATCAGGTTTGTTGTAGTCGACGAGGCTCATGAACTCCTATCGTCAAAAAGGGGTGTTCAACTGCTCTTCCTATTAGAGAGGTTAAGGGAGCTCACCAATAACGATTTCCAAAGGATAGGGCTATCAGCCACGATAGGTAGGCCTGACAAGGCAATAGAGCTGCTGAGCGGATCAAGTCAAAGGCCCAAGAAGGCTGTATCCATAGATGTAGCTAAGGAATACATTTTTAACGTGAAGTACATAGATGATAAAGAAGACCCATGGATGGACGTTGCCAATATATTAATAAATGGAATAGAGGCTCCAACGCTGGTCTTTGTGAACAGCAGGTATGTGGCTGAAAGGGTGAAGCACTCTCTTGAATCCGCCGGCGTAAAGGACATATTCGTGCACCATTCCAGCGTTTCCGCGGAGCTGAGAGAAGAGGCAGAAAGCAAGCTGAAGGAAGGTAGCATCTCCGCTATTGTATGCACAAAGACCCTAGAGCTAGGAATTGATATCGGTGCAGTAAAAAAGGTCATCCAAATACGATCCCCAGGAAAGGTCTCTAACCTAATTCAAAGGGTCGGAAGAAGTGGTCATGTTGTTGGAGGCCTATCAAAAGGGGAAATACTGACAATTGGCCCTATAGATTTTGCCGAAGCGCTGTCCGAAGCACACCTAGCAAAGGAAGGCTACATAGAGAACGATATTGTTGACAATGCCCCAATAGACGTGATAGCGAAGGAAATAATAGGCATTACCCTGGGAGACGGCCCTTCAGACCCAGAAAGGATTTACAATATCCTAAAGAACTCTCCCATGTTTACCATGAGCAAAGAAAGGTTCCAAAGCCTTTTGAAATACATGGAACAAAACGGGCTGGTGAGGCTTAGAGGAGGTCTAATATCTCCAGGGAATACTTTTTACAAGATATGGAGGTTTAAGCTTAAAGGGCAACAAAAAGCTTGGTGGTCTAGAAACTTCCCAGAGTTCTTTACAACAATACCAGAGAAAGACGTCTTTGTTGTAAAGAATGGAGATTATACGATAGGTTACATAGATTCTGTCTACGTTTATAGGAACCTAAGGGTTGGAGATACAATAAGGCTTGCTGGGAGCTCTTGGGAAATAAGAAGGATAGACGTAATAAACTCAAAGATAGAAGTTTCGAAGAGCTCTGGGTATGCAGAGATACCGCTGTGGAAAGGGGAAGGAACTAAGAGGAGTATAGAAGTTTCAAAGGTTTTTCTTGACATAATCTCAGGTAAAATAGTGATTGAAGACAATGCAGATAGAAAGGGCATGGAGGTTTTAGAAAGGCTTCGAGAGAGTTACAAGGATTTACAGTTTGGTGCTGAGACCCTTATTTATGAAAAATGCGATAAAGAGCACGTATTTATCGTACCGCTAGGTACTGGAGCGCTGGAGGCTTTAGCCAGCCTGATAACTAATGCAGCATCAAAAATCATAGGCTTAAACGTTTACTATAGGCCTTCATTCTACGGATTTAGCGTTTATGTAGGAGACCTCGACCCACTGGAAATACTAATGAGCATCGACCCGAAAAACATCTACGAAAACCTTAGGGAGGCTGTAATAAGGAGTCCATACCTTTACCAAGTATTAAGGGAAGTACAACCACACTTAGGGAAAATAGGTTCAATCAATGATAACAAAGACTCCTACCTAATCGAAGAGATTTCGATGCAGATATTAAAGGACTATTTTGATGTGGAGGGCGCTAAGTTATTTATTGAAAAGCTGAGAAGCGGAAAAATTACTGTAATAAACATGAACAGCGGCAGCGCCACACCACTGGCAAAATCTATCTTGGAAGTACCTCCTGTCAAGCCATGGATCCAAGACCTAGCAGTTAAGATAGGCAGGCTGCTTGACAACAATGGTTTGACAGTATTTGAAATAGCTGACATACTAGAGCTTGCCGAGAAAACAATAGAAAACAAGCTGAAAGAAATGAGAAAGCCAGACTATGATGAGCTAAGGGTCGTAAGGTTTATAGATGTTGATGATGAAGAATACAGATGGACCCTCCTAAGCTCCTTTGAAGACATATCGAAGTCGGAGGAGTTCATGAATTCATTCATGCCGAAGAAGCTAAGGGAACCAATGAGGGTCTATATAAAGGTTACGCAACAGTCTAAGCCTAAAGAATATATACTGACACCAAAGTTCTTGATCGAATCTTGGAAGAGTTTGGAGGAGATGCTCCCAAATGAGATCTATGAAGTTAAGGTCTCATCAGCCTATGAATATGGCTCTAGGGAAGACCTTACGATATCCCACTACTTTGTAAATAAAGAAGCCTTGAGAACGCTACTGATGAATGCCGCACGTTACATGGAAATAAAGCAGAAAAGGAGGTGTTTCTAGTATTAAACATATTTAACCTTAACAAGGTAAACTATTATGGGGTAAGGATTGGAAGAATGCATTGATGTGCTTCAGTACCTTTACTTTTCAATTAACCTACTAGATGAAAAGGGGGGAGAATGGGAAGACGTCAAGGGTGAGGCCAGAAACATAGTAAGAGAATTAGAAAAGTATTGCAGAGGCGGAGTTATAGACAGCAATAAAGTTTCTGAAATGTCAAAGGTATTTTATGACTACGTTAAGGAAGGGAGGATTGCAAGCGCAATGGATGCAATAATGGACTTTAAAAAGGTTATAGAAAAAGGTGCGAGGCCGTATCTAATCAGCAAAATTTTTCTGCTAGCGCGCCTCTTGCTATCCATTTCCTTGCTCGTGATATCGCTTATTTTAATGCTTTCTCCAATAAGCATATATCAATGGCTAATAAATCTAGCAGTATTAAGCCTATCTATGGCATCGCTTATACTGTCGCTTTATAGCTATGCTGTTCCTTTAATATTGATAGCATCAGCAATAGAGACGGCGAACGTCACTGTGTCAAAAAGCTACATATTGCTTCTCGGGCTAGGAATCATAGTGGCTTCTGCTACAATAAACATAACCCTAGGAAGGCTGTTTAGGAAGGCTGTAAAGTCACTCTACAACCCTTCCTCTAGCCCCACCCCTTGAGTAGCCCTGATCACAAACCCTTCCTCTACCGGCACCTCACTCCACAGCTCCCTTTTCAAGAGCTCCCTAATAGCTATCCTTATGACTTCGCTCCTGCTTGAATACCTCTGAACCTTAACGAGCTCATCTATACCCTTTACGTATAAATCTGGAACCTTAACGGTTATTAACTTCATCCTTATCACCACAGAAAAATTTATAAGGGCTGAAAATTAAAAGGAAGAAACTATTTAAAAGCTTTTTTGCCGCTTCCTGATTCAATAAAGGAACTGCTCTAGTAAAGAAAAATATGTAAGACCATTAACCGATGGTTTACAAACAAAAAAATAAAAATAAATAATTACCTCAAACCTAGCAGACTAATTCGAGATAAAATGCACAAAGTTATAATAAAAACGGGAAGTAGACTACACGCAGGCTTTTACTATGCTGGAAGTGAGTGGAACGTTAGGTGGGGCTCAGCCGGTTTTTATATAGAGAGACCCTCTTTTGTAGCAGAGTTTTCCATGGATAAGGAAACTGTGGAAGCCCCCGAATATATAAAAAACTATGTGATAGCAATATCTAAAATCGTTGGCATTAAAGGGCTCGGAGTAAACGTGAAGTCCTATATACCACATAATGTAGGTTTCGGTAGCAGCACCCAATCAATAATGGCCATAGTAACGGCCATCAAGGAGCTATTAAATGTAAAACTTAATGAAGGTGAGATCCTCAGGAGCCTAGGCATTGGCAAATATAGCGGCGTAGGTTTTTTGCTCTTCAATAAAGGGGGTTTTATGGCGGATGCAGGGATTGGGGAGAAATGCTTGATAAAAGAGCTTATATCGCTTGAAATACCAGAAAATTGGAGGTTCATCTATATAAAGCCATACCTGCCTAGGGGCTTTAATGAGACAGAGGAGAAGGTGATGGAAAACCTATGGAATTCGAGTGAAGGTGTTAAAAAACTGATGTCCTATGGCCTACTTAGATTAGCCTCCGGGATAGCAAGGCACGACTTGGAAGATACGCTAGAAGGCCTTAGATCAATCCAGGAAGGAACTGGATTGTACTTTTCAAAAATACAAGGCGGTGTTTATAGGAGAGATGTTCTAAGAATAGCAAACGAAGCTTGGAAATCAAGGATTATATTAGCACAATCCAGTTGGGGCCCTCTGCTCTATACTATTAGCACACAAGGGGAGGCAGAAGGTGATGCGGAGCTATTAAAATCAATACTTAAAGAGGTAAAGGTTAAGGGAGAAGTTGGAATCTCCACTCCGAGAAACAAAGGGTATGAGATACTTGAGGAATAAAAAGGATGGGTAAAATGAGCGATATAATTAAAGTATCGAAGGATTTATTAAAAAAATATCCCCTCTGTGACAGGTGTCTGGGTAGGTTTTTCGGGAAGTTAGGCTATGGGTGGTCCAATGAGGAAAGAGGTAGAGCCATTAAGAGGGCTATATTGATGGACATACATAAAAGGATAAGGGAAAATGATGAGCATGCTATTAAAGAGCTAAGGGGCCTCATAGAAAACATTGGGCCTATTGGACAAGATCTATACAGCCTCTACTTCTACGATAATCCGGTTTTCAAGAAGTGTGCAGTTTGTGGAGGCGAGATCGACGGCTTCATAGAAGGGTTGTCATCACAAATCTCAAGCAGGCTAAAGGAACTTGAAATAAACACCTTTTTGATAGGGGCTAGGGTTGATAAAAAGATTTGCATGATGGAAGAAAGAATAAAATCTGAATTCATGATTAAATATGGCGAATCGATAAAAAATGAGATAAAAAGGGAAATCGGAAAAAAAGTGCAATCAATTGGGGGCTTTAGGGTAGACTTTTCAATGCCAGATGTCGTTGTTGAAGTTTCTTTCCCATCAAGGGAAATAAGGTATCAAATAAGGTCTATGAGAATATTTGGAAAATATAAGAAGACTAGGAGAGGATTATCGATAACAAAAAGTGGGGCTAATATAATTGAAAAGCTGGCAAAGGAATTCGAAGCTGATAACATTGTGCTGCACACTATTAAAAGGGATGAGAAAAACGTAAGGGCAATTGGGGACGGCATGTTATTTATTGCCGATATCAAAGGTGCAAAAAGGAGAAACATAGGTAAGAAGCTCATAAGAGGAAATGACACAATAATAGAGATAGAAAAGATCGAGAAGAAGGGGCCCGAGGAGATAAGGGAAAAACCACTAACAAGGCTATACAGGTGCTTTATTTTCTGTGAAAATGAAATAAGCAGGGAAGCCATCGAAGCAGTAAACGCACTTAGGAATAGAGCCGTAGAGCAATACTTCAATAAAAAGCATAGAATATCAATAATAAAGGAAATAAAATGTAGAAGGATTAACGGGAACATAGCCGAGTGCTTGGTTCTTATACCAGAAAAGCTCTATGTGAAGGAGCTTGTTAGTGGAACAAGGACAACGCCGAGCATATCTTCTATGTTGGAAAATAGGTGCTCATGTATAGAGGGCGACTTACTTTACCTTGGAGGGTGATGTTACTTAACCTCCTTTTCCATGCAATATAAGGCTATTTCATAGGCATACTTAATATCCCTCTGAGTTAGCATTATATAGTTGCCACCTCTCTTATATATGTAATACCTTAAGTAAGCAGCATATATAACATCTTCATAACCTTTCTTCTCCTTTACTAATGATATTATGTATTTTATTACTTCATCCTCGCAATCCCAAGGCTTGAATATTGACCCCCATCTCTCCTCTTTCATGTTTTTGATGCACTCCAAAGCGTTCCTATAGTGGAGTTCTAGCTCATTATCATCAATCTTAATATTGTATTCATAGTACAGGACCCCTTTTATCATATCTTTAGTCAAACCCTGTGAGATAAGGCTAGATATTACCCTTTCCACATAGCTACAATCATTACTCATTAACCTCACGTATTAAATGTTTTAAGATTTTACAATAAAAAAATTTTTGGTGATACGATGAGATGGGAAGAAGTAGAATCAAAGATATTGAAGTCGAAGTTCCACCAAGACTATCTATACTATAAAAAACAGCTACCAGATCCGTCAAGCTTTTGCCTAGAACCATCTGTTGGAAAGCCTAGAGGGCAGATAAAAAATTGGAGAAAAACGCTTCCTGACGGAAGCTGTCTACACGTCCTAGAGTTTAAGAATATATACATAGTCCACAGGGACAGAGCCAACCCAAATGAGAGCATAATTAAACACATAGCCCTCGATGAACCAAAGTTGATCCTTCTTACCTTTTGGATACCGATGCTCGAACTCTGGAAGATTCTATTCCGGTGCATATATAAGAAAAGGCAAAGAAATGGTGAAAATAAGTGTAACTATTAAGGCTGGTAAGCTCAGTTCTTCAGAGTCCTCTCCCCAAAATGGCTACACCTCTAGCTATTGTCTTTAGTTTCTAAATCAAAGGAGATCATTCCACATCGGCATCCATGTCAAGCATTATTATCACATCCTTATAAAGCCTGTCCTTCTTCAGCCCTCTCTCTATCCTGTAAAGCTGCTCTGGTGCTACCCCATATCTCTTCGCCAGAACATACGGCGCTGTATCTATCCTTCTGGCATATAGATACAAAACCATGCTCCTGATAGCTCCTGGATTTGAAAGTCTAATCCTAAACCTTGCATGGGTACACAACAGCTTTATAATCCTTTTTGCTAATTTGCTGTTCTTTATCCAATCTGCAACATCCTCTGGAAGCGTCACGGTCTTAGGGTTGCCAATACTATAAAGGGTAAGCCTGTTACCCCTAATCTTAAATATATTTTCTTCCAAATCAACCCCCTTGTATACAATATACCTTGTTTTCTCCAAAAAATAAATATTTAAGGCCTTTAAAAATTAATATTTAAAAAGCTAATATAATACCAATAGATACCTGTTTAGACGGGGGTCAAAGTTGATAGTAAAGAATAGGAAAGCGATACCAGACGTTGGGGAATTCGTCATTGGCACCGTAAAAGAAGTTCATGATTTTGGAGCATACATGGTAATAGACGAATATAACAACTTGAGGGCGTTTCTTCCATGGAGCGAGGTGGCAAGCAGGGCCGTTAAAAACATAAATGCCGTCATAAAAGAGAATCAAAAACTTGTTGTTAAGGTCATAAGAGTATACAGGAGCAAAGGACAGGTAGACGTTAGCCTAAAAAGGGTAGGTGAACATGAAAGGAAGAAGAAAACGATGTATTGGAAAAGAAAGCTTAAAGCAATAAACCTTATCCTAATAGCTGCAAACCAGCTCAAAAAAGGGGAAGAAGATGCCTATAAAGAAGTTATATGGAAGTTTGAAGACTATTTTGGAGATATAATGAGCGGATTGGAGGCCTCTCTAACCGGAGAGAAAAACCTGTTGAAGAAAGCCGGAATATCAGATGAATGGATTGACATTTTGGAAGAGATTGCAAAAAAATACATTGAGGTAAAGAAGGTAGGAATAAGCAGTATGCTAACCCTAAGGTCTGACGACCCCAATGGAGTGGAAAGGATAAAAAAGATTCTAACGGATCTCAGGGACGAAGCAAAAAAGGTTGAAAACGTAAAGGTGAAGGTCTACACCGTAGGAGCCCCTAAATATAGGCTAGACCTTATCGGACCTGACTATAAAACATTGGAAAATATTCTAAGCAGGATAACAAACAAAGTCAGCAAATATGCAAAGGAACTTAACCTGCAATTTTCTATAGAAAGGTTAAGGAGGTAAATTTTTTGAGGTGGCTCTTAAGGAAGTGTAAAAGGTGTGGAAAATATACTTTAAGGCAGGATAGATGTCCATATTGTAATGGAGAACTTGTAATACCGCATCCGGCCAGGTTTTCTCCTAATGACAAATATATCAAGTATAGGTATATGATAAAATATGAGATAAAGAGGAAAAATGAGAAAACTTAAAAAGAAAATATAAATCTAACCAGAAATATGATAAAAAGGGGTAAGTTATGAAGCTAAGGTTTAAGGATCCAAGGACGTGGAGGTATATCATAGGTTCTATAGAAAAGATAATCGATGAAGGAGTAATTACTGCAAATGAAGACGGATTGTCTCTGCGAGCGATCGATACCAGTAGGGTTGTCATGGTAGACTTTTATTACCCAAGAGATGCGTTTGAAGACTATGAGCTTAACAATAAAGAAGAAGACCTAGGCCTCTCGTTCTCAGTATTGAGCAACGTGCTTAAGAGGGCTGAAAAAAACGATGAACTCGAGCTGAGTTCAAATGGGAATTCATTATCCCTGAAATACATCGGAAGGGGGGAAAGGCTATTCAAGATACCCCTAATAAATATAACCCAAGAGAGGTTACCTGAACCAAAAATAAACTTTAACGTGAAAGCAAAGCTTACAAACAATATATTTATTGATTCCATAAAGGACATAGAGTCCATATCAGATTCCATAACTATAAGTGGTGATGAAGAAGAAAACAAACTTATCATAACAGGTAAGGGTGACATAGAAGTGGCAGAAATAGAGCTTTCTATTGAAAAGAAGAACCTAATAGACTTGAGCATCGATTCACCCGATACTTCTACCTATAGCGTAGAGTATTTCTCTGACATGTTACTAGCAGCTAGGGAGGCCGAGCTAGTTTCTTTGTTGTATTCGCAAGACACCCCAGCAAAGGTAGTTATGGAATACCAAGGCGGAGGTAGGATGACGTTCTATGTTTCACCAAGAATCGAATGAAAGCAAGGAGATAAAAATAAAAAGACGGAGGGGAATATACCTTAAAGCCCTCTATAGCGAGTACTATTCCTTAATTCCACCGCTTTTACTTCCAAAAGATATGAGCAAGAGAGAGTTTGCATTCCAACCATTTGAGTTTAACAGCTATGTAAGGCACATCTCTTTTGAAAACAAAGAAGCCTTCTATAAATATATAATTGAAAACACGCCAAGGCAAGCCTACTATTCAATAGCTAGATATGACCTACCAGAGGCGAATAGGATGGAGGAAAAAGGGTGGAGAGGCTCTGATCTATTGTTCGACATCGACCTAGATCATTTATCAGGCTGTGAATCCAGTAAAGAAATAATTGATGATGACTGCATCATGAAAGGGCTTGAATATGCGAATAGAATAGCATACATCATTAAAAACTACCTTGGAGGTACCTATCAAATATACTTTACTGGCAACAGAGGCTACCATGTCAGAGGTATGTGCGAGCAGTGCATATATCTAGGTAGGGAAGAAAGGGCGGAAATAGCCAACTTTATTGCTGCGAAAGACCTTGATATAAGGCTAATATTTCCTATAGCCAAGAAAGGGCGGAAAATAGCCAAGCCTACACCTAATGATCCTGGCTGGAGGGGTCTAATAGCCAGGGCCGGAATTGGCGACGAAGTTAAAGAAGAGTCGATCACAGATGCGGTAAGCAAAATGAAAGTAGACATAGATGCCATGGTTACACAAGACCCAACTAGGCTTACAAGGATTCCAGGCACTATAAATGGAAAGGCCTCACTACTAGTAGTCCCTATATGCAGGGACTTTAAGGTGGGTAGGTGGCTTTCTCCTTTTTCCGGTTCGCTTGAAGTGGCCTCAAAAAAAGATGTAGATGATATAAAGATATTAGGTATAAACCTTTCCATGAGAAGGGGAGAAGAGTTGAGCCTGCCCTCCCAATTGGCCATATATCTGGCCACTAAAGGTTATGTAGATGTTTTGGAGGGAGAAGTAGTTGTCAGAAAGAATACCGGCTGGTGGCCCATTCAGGGCTGTGATTGGACTACATGAGCAGCTGAATGCTGAAACAATAAAAGAAGCGAGAAAGCTTTGGGGGATATATTGCTCTGAAGATGTGGAGCTTTGTAGAAGGTTTAGCGCTATAGTCAGGGAAATATCGAGCCAAATATCCCTTGTCAGGATAGAGGACATAGACCTAAAGGAGTATAAAGGCTTAGATAGAGATTTCTTTATAACAATCAAAAAAATAATAGATAGGTACTCAACCTATTTATCAGGAGAGGCCATATCATTTGGTGAGTTCGTCTTAGTGAAGTTTAACAAAGATTTAATGCTATCTGATAGCAAAGAATATGAAAGGGGGGAGGTAACGCTAGTCCAGCTAGAAGAGGCAATACTCCTCTCTGCCCTAGGCTATGTAGAGGTCGTAAAAACGCTTTCCTCAAACCAGCCCCTTTTGGAAAAAGTTAAAAGCTAATAAGGAACCTATTCCTAGGAGTACTATAGAGGGGGTTAAGGAATGAGGTTTCCAAAACAAATAAGAACGTACTGCCCCAGATGCAATGAGCACACCGAGCATAGTGTGGCCCTCTACAAAGGGGGTAAGAGGAGAAATCTTTCAGAAGGGCAGAGGAGGTATATAAGGAAAAACAAAGGATATGGTAGTAAGAGAAAACCTGAGCAGAAAAGGTTTGCAAAGACAACCAAGAAGGTTACATTAGTAATAACCTGCAAGAAATGTGGCTATAAGAGGCAAATACTGAGCATAAGGTTAAAGAAGCTGGAGCTATCGCAGACCTTAAGGTGAGCACAAAATGGCTAGGGGTTCAAGGATGAGAATGCTTTTGCCACAGCCCAGGAGCCGTTTTTTAGTTGTCGAGTGCCCGAACTGTGGCCACAAACAAGTTATCTATAGCCACGCCACCTTCCCAGTAAGGTGCCTGTCTTGCGGCTCTCAGCTTGTAAAACCAACCGGTGGAAAAGCAGAGATCTTGGGCAAGGTAGAGAAAATCCTAAGCTAATATGATGTTTCTATGCCCTTATAATACACCTTATAATACAATAGTAAACCCTTCCTTCATCGCTGTTTCATGGCTTCCTTTAGAAAATGCTTTAAAACCCGTGTAGATAATAATTCTTTGGCAAGCCGGGGTAGCTCAGCTGGTAGAGCGCCCGGCTGTTAACCGGGCGGTCGAGGGTTCGAGTCCCTCCCCCGGCGGTAGGCCATGGGCTGATAACTTGGTTGTATTCTACCTAAATATTACTTAAAAAGATTTAAATATTTCTATACAGGAGTATATTAGTGGGTTTAAAAGCAGGTGAAGATTTTTGAACAGAGGAGGTAGACTGGGTGAAGATTTTTCTGGAAAAGAGGAAATAGAAAAAAAAGGCAACAAACCAACTGTGAAAATAGAAAACATAGTAGCAACCGTCATATTAGACACACAACTCGACTTAAACCTAATAGAGACTAGGATACCTGATGTAGATTACAACCCAGACCAGTTCCCAGGACTCGTTTACAGGCTACAAAGCCCAAAGATAACGGCACTAATATTTAAGTCAGGTAAGATGGTAGTTACTGGAGCGAAAAGCGTAAAGCAATTAGTATGGGCCGTTAAGACAATACTCAAAAAACTCCTAGTGAAGGGCGTTCCAATGCAAGGCAAACCTCAAATACAAATACAAAATATAGTTGCGTCAGCAAATCTTAACGTAATAGTAGACTTGGAAAAGGCGGCCTATACGCTAGCAAAAAGTATGTATGAGCCGGAACAGTTCCCAGGGCTAATATACAGGATGGAAAAACCTAGGGTCGTGCTGCTGATATTCAGCAGTGGGAAAATGGTCATAACTGGAGCTAAAAGGGAATCTGAAGTTGAAGATGCGGTGTTTGGCATATACAATATATTGAGTAAAAACCAATGCATAAGGGAAGAATGACCGCTTATTTTTTTAACCCTAAAATAATCTTTAACTTTGCCAGTTCAATCACTCCTATTTCTCTATCTACAATTATTGGCACGCCCTCCTCTATTATACCTGATTTCCTCGTTATTGGTGAAAGGTAAGAGGATCTATCAAGCGTCACCACAGTTCCTGTTTGATATAAACCTATAGCAGGTAAGACTAATGCTACTCTGCCATTTTTAAGGGGTAATTTAAACAGCACTTGGAGCCTTATCCTGCTTCCTGACAAGTCTATTTCAATGCTTGGATGTTCATGCCCCATAACTACATAGTCGGAACCTTTTAGGTCTACGCTTTTATGCCCATGAATTACCGTAACACCGCTACCCAAATCAAGCCTATCTTCCACCATCTCTATACCCAAGCTTCTTAAGAGTGGGCCAATAAAAGTGTCATGATTACCCCTTATTAGCACTACCTCCTTTATCCCCTTTTTTATGGCATAACCCAAAAGCTCGAGTACCTCTGCCCTTTCTTGCCTAGTCAATTTTTCAAACACATGCTTTAAATCGCCAGCAACTACTATCTTTTTGATGCCCTCGTTTGCAATTTCGTTAACAATATTTCTTGCCCTCTTTAGCTGGAGCCTTGGCAAATAGATGCCTTGTGAAGCCATAGCACCTTCATAGCCCAGGTGTATATCGCTTATGATCGCCGTATGGCTTTTTTCATGAACAAGGACTGGTAGGTTTTTAAGTATTTTTAGACTATCGATGTCGCTTATCATTTCCTCTAATCACTTCTTCTAATCTAGACCTAGCATTTATATCTATACCTATACGAGAAAAAGGTTTCTTCTAGCCCTCAAGACCCCTGTTGCATTGCAGATGATTAAACGATACCAAAAATCTTTATTGGACAGGTAAATCGGAAAGGTAAAAGAACTTTTCTATAAGTTCAAGGTCAAGGAAAGCCTTTGTCACTTTTCCTTATAAAATGCAAGAAACCTCGTGATAAATTGGAGACAAAAATCAAATAATTTTTTAGCTTAATCACCTTAATTATTCTAATGAAGTGAAACCTATATGGACGCTAAGGTTGGAAAGATCTCAATAGTAATTCCAACGTATAACGAGTCAAAAAACATAGCCCACCTAATAGAGAGAATAGAGAATTCGCTAAAAGAATGTTGCATCTATGAAATTATTGTTGTTGATGACAACAGCCCCGATGGTACCTCGGAGATCGTTAAGGAGATGTCTAAGGTTAATGGAAACATCAGGCTGCTAATAAGGGAAGGAAAGAAGGGACTTTCCTCTGCCGTTATAGACGGTATAAAGATATCAAATGGGGAATATGTAGTCGTAATGGATGCTGACCTTCAACATCCACCAGAGGTCATTCCAAAGTTTGTTAGGAAACTGGTAGAAGATAGGGCTGATATTGTAGTCGCTTCTAGGTACAAGAAAGGGGGTGGAGTAGAGAGGTGGAGCACTATAAGAAAAGCTATGAGCAGGGGCGCTTCCCTGATAGCAAAGCTTCTCGTACCAGAGGCAAATAGGACAAGCGACCCCATGTCAGGCTTCTTTGCATTCAGGAAGGAGTCAATAAACATAGGAAACGTTAAACCCATAGGATATAAAATATTGTTGGAACTCCTCTACTCAAACCCAAAAGCGAAGGTGTCAGATATTGCCTATATCTTTGGGGAGCGTCACGCCGGTAGCAGCAAGCTAGGTTTCAAAGAGATGGTCACCTTTTTAATACATGTTATAAGGGATTCTAGGCCAATAAAGTTTGCAACCGTAGGAGCTAGTGGTACATTTGTAAACCTTGGTATGATGTATCTCTTTTTAAGATTGGGTTTGTTTTATGACTATGCAAGCGCCATAGGAATAGAGAGCAGCATATTGAGCAACTTCACCTTCAATAATGCATGGACCTTTAAGGATAGAAGGAAGAGGTCCCTAGCCTCCAGGATTTTCAGGTACCACGTTATGGTAGCACCAAGTGGCTTAACTATATTTTTTGTTATGGAAATGCTAGCAAAAATTTTGAACATCTACCCTCTGATAGGACAGTTTATAGGAATAATATTTGGCTTCATTGTAAACTACTTGCTATCATCAAAGAAAGTATGGAATCCATAGCCTTTCCTTATAGATAAGACAAAGCAATTATGTATAACAAATAAATGGAAACGTTCACAAGCGTTATCATCACCCCGAGCTTTATAAACCTTGCATAGCTAATGGAAGTATTGAACCTCGTCTCTAGGGAATCAAGTATTATAACGTTTGATATTGCACCTAGTATTGTGAAGTTTCCCGCAATTGTAGAGCTCATGGAAAATGTAATCCAGGAGAGCACATCCCTTGAGCTATAACCTAGGTTATGCAAATATAATATGAAGATATTCGTAAATGGTACATTACTCAAAAGTTGGCTAAATAAAAGGGATATCAAGGTTATTCTCAAGAAACCGCTAGTATTGTTCATAAGCCTTGGTAGGAGGTAGTGTAACGGATAACTAAGAAGGGTTGAATTCCAAATCCCTTGGGAAGCTATAAACATTGCTATGAAGAATATTATGGCACTCCAGTTAACCTTTGATAATACCTCCCTTGGGCTTGAAACAAAGATGTAGGAAAATGAGGCTATAACAAAAGGTATTAGGCCTATCTGGGTCACGTGAGGTAGCCTAAACATCTCCAAGAAGTCGTTCAAAAGCATGAGAAAAATTGTTAAGGCTAAACCTATTAAACCGACATATGCATCCCTCTTATTCCTCAAATAATTTTTCTGAATTAGCAAACCTGGATTGAGATATCTATTGCCTCTTTTAACCCTATAAATTTTTGCCAATATATAGGTGGTCAAACATAAATTTATAAACGTTGGTACTGCAAGGTACTTAAAAAAAGTAACAAAAGGGGCGCTTATGCTTGCCTCCGTCGCAATAAGCATGTTCTGCGGGTTACCTATAGGGGTCATAGCAGACCCAATAGTTATAGAGAAGACCAACAAAAAGGCGAGGGGTTCTAAGGGCATATCGAGGATCCTTGATATCATAGGTAAGAAACCCACGCCAAAAATTGCAACAGCATCATTAACCATGAAAGATGCAGCTATAGCAAAAAATAGCGAGAAGATGTAAAGGAGCAACGTCTTGCTTTTTGTTAGTCTAGAAAGCTTTATAATAAAGTAGTCGATAAGGCCTGATTCTTCTATTATCCCAACTATGCTGAACATACCGATTAAAAGCAATATCAAATTCCAATTTATAATGTAGTTTAGCTTATCTATTGGTATTAGGCCAAAGAGAACGCTTATCGACCCAGCAAAAGACATTATAGACCATGCCGGGATCTTCGGTTTCTTTGCCCTGAGTATAAAACCACCTATTATTATTAAAAGAACTAGAAGCCCCATGAACTCTTTGATCTCGACCAATCACTGCCACCGTTGCGAATTGCTCTTTTGTTTGTTAGCCAAATAGAAATTAGAACCTTGTTAATTTAAAAGAGAGATAAATGGGTACTTACCTAGAGATTATTGCTCAAGACATGCAATTAATTATACATCTAAATCCCAATAAACCGTTTGACCCTAGAGAGTTGTTTGGTGTTGCCTTTAGGGACTTTCATCTTGTCCAAAGGGATTTATTATTCCCTATCATGAGTAACATTTGAGACTAAATGAAAAGCCCCGCACCTCTCAGCCCATTAATAGCCCTAATGAACTGCCCAGCCTTTATGCAAGGAACCTCTTTTAAACCCACCCAACCTTGCATCAGAGCTTCATTTTGAGGCTCTGGGAATTTTTGCTAATTCCAACCTTGCTTTGAGAGCTTTGTTGACTGTAGCTTAACTGTAGTATCAAGATTAAGGCTACCAAAAAGCCTTATGCAGGCTACCCGAGCCTCTTTCTTCATAAACCTTAAGGTCTTTGGCTCCTGAAGTTATTTAAACCCGACTACCCCCTTGCATAAGCATAGAGCCTTTGCAGGCAACATTAAATAAAAAGAAGGTTTATGGTATCGACACTTGAGCACATCTACTAGCCGAGTAACTCAAGCCCAACCTTTTTTATTACATCCATAGCAAGGTTCTTGTCTTCTTCAGGCATATTGCCTGCAATTCCAATTGCCCCAGCAAATTTATTATTATACATGAATGGGACACCCCCAGGAATAGGAGTGAGCCTTTCATTCCAGTTTGTTGCATTTATCATATTCGAATAAAGCGATGATACGTTTTCTGATAGGGTCTTGAAAGCAGCAGCTGTCCAAGCCTTATCCCTTGCTAGCTCTAAAGTCCCAAAAGGAGCTCCATCTACCCTATAAATTAAGGTTGGATGACCCCACTCATCTACCACAGCTACGGTTACTGGCTTAAGCTTTCTATTATTCACTTCCTCTATTGCTTCCTTGGCAATTTTTCTTGCAAGGGAAAGCCTTTCCTCTACCTCAGCATTAAAGCCCTCCTCCCTAAAGATTGCAGTCCAACCGGCTTGTGCTATCTTTAAATCATCTTCTGCAGAGCCACCACTGTGGCCAACACCTCCAATAACCCTTGCATTGGCTATTATTGGAACTGCTCCTGGAATAATGGTTAGCCTACCTTTATGTTTCACATTAAGCCTCCAACCCTGGCCCTTAGATATGATCTCGAGTATCCTTCCTGAAGCTTTCATAGTAGCAGCTGTCCAAGCCTTGTCTATGGCTATGTCAGCAGTTGCAGCTGGTGCTTCGTCCCTCCTCTCGAACGCAACTACGTGCCCTCCTTCATCAACAACTGCATAGCTACCAGGTAACAGCTCATTATCATTTGCATATATAATCATGGCATTTATAATTTTAATAGCCATATTCAAGTCCACCTTTCTAGATAGTGTGCTCATCCCTTCACACCTCCTTTAGCCGAGGAACTAAACCTAGGATTAGGTTCCATCTCTAAGCCTGAAGTCGAAAGCAACTCAACCACCTTCTTTCCGAGCATCGGCGAAGAAGAAACCCCGGCCGGTCCTAAAACTATGTTGATCCACCTAGGCACATGAGGGGGTATGTCCACAACAAAGTCATGCCAACCGGTTTCGGCGTTTGTTAGAGGCATTATACCAAAGAACGTTTTCTTAATGTGTTTTTCGAAAGGATAGCCGGGGGCGATGCTCTTGATAACCCCTAAGTTATGGTCTACTGCCCCTAGAGGAATCTCCTTATCGCTACGCAACGTAAAGCTTAGATGGATACCGACCCTGAGACCCCCATATATTAGAGGGACCACAGCCTTGATATGGGGTTCTCCTAGACTTGGAAGATAAAATGCTTGGTGTTTAAAGACCTCGCTTGTATCTTCATCAAAATCCGTCAAAACCCCTTTAACTGGAATATAGCTAAAATCCCTTGCCTTTACCATTTCAGCTAATCTATCCGCATTTATTCCAGAAGCGTTCACAACAAATGAGCCTTTGACAGAAGTTTCGTTAGTCATAATCGTAAAATACTCGTCTTCTCTCATAATTTTCTTCACCTCATTTTTCAAAAGAAACTCAACGCCGTTAGCCTTAGCATTTTCAGCTAGTGCTACAGCCAGCTTTACAGGATCCGTCACAGCTAGGTTTGGATCATATAGGGCTCCTTGGATTTTTGGATTCGAGTATGGCTCTAAGTCTTTTAGAGTCTTCTTATCTAAAAACTGTAGTGGTTCAAAGCTACCTTTAGGAATATAGTATGATTCTTCACCCTTTAGTGAAGATTTAAATGCCCTTGAATACATCTTCATAAACCTAAAGAAGTCGATCCTATCCCTTATCAAGCCAAGGCCACCTATTTTTTTAAATGGAATTCCAAGCTCTTCGGCATACTTTGGCCATAATGGTATGCTTTTTATGTTTAGTTCTGCATGAAGCGTCCCATGTCTAAAAGTGAGGGAGTCTGCACCTTGGCAAACTAACGTCATGTTACTTGCCGTCATTTCTTTGCCAAAACCCTCATTTTTTTCTATAACGAGGGTTGATACCTTGTATTTCGAGAGTTCTCTAGCAACGGAAAGCCCCGCTATACCACCACCTACGATAACCACATCATACTTTTCCAAAGAAAATCCCTCCTCAAGCTCTTTCGCCTATTCGTGTTTATACTCTAAAATATATTTTTTAATGAAACCTTTGTACTATTGCTTTAAGATATATTTTTTGCATAACTAAAAGTATGTCCCACAAAAAGGACATATAAAGCTTTTTTAGGTAAAGGCCTTCAAGTTGCTCCTGAAACAAAAAGGAAATTAGCTAAGGCAACTACAACTCTTCTTTAAGACCAGAGGCATACAATGCCAACTCCTTGCTTTTTTCATAGCGATAAGACCTGTAGAGCTCTATAACGCTAGCCTCTATTGAGCCCTCTGCATGCATCATCGCCGTCGTAAATAGTGACCCGAAAGAAGATATCCATTCTTTAAGGAGTATGAAGAGCCTGGCCCTTTCTATAGCAGAGCCCCTAGCACCAACCAAGTATTTTTCTAGGTGTTTGCCTTCGTTTGGATTCTCGAAATCTTGAATGCTAGGTATAGTAGCTGCTAGACCTCCGGCAACATCAACCAAATGCTTTATTGTAGAAGTGTATTCCTCGTTTGCCAAGAGTTTTCCTATGTTGGTCATAATAATGTTTGGAACTACTATACCGGTGTTTTTATCAACCTGGCATTCATGTGCCGCTGCTATGGCAGTGGCGCGCAACATTTCCTTGTAGCGTATTATATAAACTATATCCCTACGTATGTGAGACTTGTCATCCACTCCATTATATTCCGCTAATAGCTTCGCAAGGCCTAGCAGAAGGTCAGCCATCGCTGCCCTGTAGGAGATTGCAGTAAACCTATGATATACCGGGAAGGTTATCGCTAGTGGACCTGCGAAATTCCATTCGCCACTCATAAAAACCCTTTCCCATGGCACGAAGACATTATCAAATATGGTTACAGTTTCGCTCTCCACATTCATCCTACCCATTATGAAGCTAGGATCTTTTAGGGCAGCTTCAACCCCTTTCATCGGCCTAGAAACCATCTTAACGCCTTTCGTATTCGCTGGTATTGCAAACGCAACAGCATAGTCTTTGTCCTTTTCTGTCATGGCCCTAGTCGGAAGCACTATCAGCTCATTCGCGGCAATGGATTGCGTGGTGTGAACCTTAGCTCCTTGAACGTAAATACCTTCTTTGGTCTTCTCGACTATGTGGAGGTACATGTCTGGGTCTTCCTGCTCGTGAGGCCTCTTGGACCTATCCCCCTTCACGTCCGTTTGCGCTACCGCTAAAGCCAGGTCATTTTCTACAACGTTTTTGTAATAATCTAAAACCTTTCCATAATAGTTTGTACCCAGCATGAGATCCATTTGTTTGGTTATAATCATTAATGCGAAAAGCGCATCGGAACCTATGGCTTTAATTATATTAAACATGCCCCTTCCAAGCCTTGTGGTTTCATATATCAACTCAAACCTATTTAATAGGTCATCTGCACTTCGAGGAATTCTATAAAACCCACTTATAGCTCCATATTTAGGATCATCATAAACTAAAAGGCCTTTATATTTCGGATCATGTTGGAGCCTATAGATATCAGAGGCATGCCTAACGGCGATGCTTAAAACTGGGTGCTCCGTTACATTATCTACCATTTCTCCTCTATAGTAAACCTCCCTCTTGTCCTTCAGGCTGGACAAATACCCTTTTACATTTCTAAGCCCCAAGATTCTCACCACTATTATCTGTTAGGGAAAATTTTTAACGGTTACAGAGTGGGCAAATCAATAGCCATATCCAAGGTGTAAATATATAGAGATACAACCCATCTTAGTGAGACCTATGATGGTCTAAGACTAGAAACGGAAAACCTTAGATAATATTCATAGTGAAGTAGTGGACTTGATGGCATCGTTATGTTTAGGCTTATAAGTGTTGCTTGCAAAACCTCGCTTTTCAAAAGCGGGGATACACAAGGGGGGCAGGCGGGTAGTTAAGTTTAAATCCTTTGAATCCTTAGCAAAGATTGTTCCGATGATGCCTCAATTGAGGAAGAGATAAGAAGACAACATTAGCCCATGCCTCTCATTAAGGCATGAGATTGGGTTGCTGTATAAGCTAGTCCTGAACCCTCAAATGAAGCTACTAATCGTAAAGGCGGGTAAAACAGGAGAAGCTTCACCTTTCAGAGTAGAGTAGCTCACATCCATAACCTTTTTACTTCCTTTACCCTGTCGAACCCTTTATCCTCGCTAATTATTAGATTGATACCACTACTGAACATAGCCCCTAGATGGAGAGAGTCTGAGGGTTTGAGGTTGTATTCTACAAAGGATTTTTCGTTGCTAACTTGTACCTATCCTCATCACCTATTTTACTTAGATCTAACTTCTCATACCACTCCCCACTCATATCCCCCAGATTTCATATCAGCGGAT
>WALX01000091.1 GCA_015522625.1 Candidatus Hestiella sp. | reverse complement strand
CCTCAGCATTGGAGAGGCATTAAAAATACTTATGGAAAACAAAGTACATAAGGTAGTGCTTGGAGGCTATGAACCCACTATGGACCCTGAGCTTGAATTGCTTGTTGAGGAGTTAAAGGGCAATAATATCTCTGCTTGGCTCTTAACAAACGGTTCTAAACTAAGAGAAAATATAGCCTCAAAAGTGGATGGCATCACATTCAGCATAAAGGCAATTGATAATGATATACATAAGAAAATTACGGGAGTAGGGAATGAAAGCGTTTTAAAAAACTTTGAGAGGATTGCGGCCTTATACCCTGAAAAGGTAGTGGCAGAGACGGTCTACGATGGAAAATATGTAAATTGTGATGAAGTAAAAAGCATAGCTGAATTCATATCATCGGTTAACAAGAACGTAAGGTTTAGGATAGATCCATTAGTCCAGAGGAGAAAGGATCTTTTAGAGGAGGTAGACTTCTGCATCGAGAAGATAAGGAAGGTGCTGCCAAACACAAGCAGAATACACTGGTCAGGAAAGGAAAAGCCAATAAAGATATTGTATCCAATAAAAGCAGAAGCCAAATGCTAGTTAATAGGCCTCCTTATTTAAAATCCTTATTTTTATCGCAGTGCATCATTGAAACAAGCATTTTATGCTTAGTGAATTTGCTCTATCATTACAAGCAGAGCATCCTCCACTTAGCTATGGGGATTTTCTGCTTCTCAGAAAAACCCCGATTTTCCTCCACTTATAGCGAAGGTTTCATTAAGCGGGACCGTTTTGTTTTCTATGTAGAGTTGCGGAGGGTCTCCCTCTACAAGCTTAAGTTTTCCTCAAGTCCCGAGGGTACAACAAGCTCTTACAACTAATGTCTAGGGATTCATTGGCAATTAGCTGTAAAAAGGTTTCTATAAGGGGGTTTATCAATCCCTAACGGAAGGGGGCCTTAGCCCTCTTAGCCACCATAAAGCTAAAAGCCTATAGGCTTTAAGCAATATAAAAAGCTAATATGAGCTAAAGGTAGACCTGCAAACATTTATTATGAATTCCTTAGCTTCCTTCAGCTCTTCTCCCTTAAGCATTACCTTCAATGCAAACATGAAGCTGTTCCCAAGAAGTTCTCTTAGCAAGTTGCAAGCACTTTCTGGAGAGTTAAGCAGGAATTCTGGAAAGCCCATTGTAAACCTTTTTTCAGACTCACTTTCTAGTAACAAATAAAGGCCTGAGAAAGATTTTAGTGCATTATTTTTAATCGCATCCACTTTCTCCCTTACATTACGATCATTCATCGTGAAAGCACAACCGTAAACATTATCTGCAAACATCTTATTTCCCACTTATAGTATACTTGTAAATACCTATAACATTCCCATAAAGTATCAAGGTTAATTGGGCGGGGAAAAGTTTTTAAGGAGAGCCTAATTTTATTGTGCTACAATTGCTTTTCATAAACAGATAAGGCTAAAATATTGTTTTAGAGGGTTTTACTCTTAATATGGAACAAATGAAATCAAAGGGCTTTAAAAGAGATTGAGCATTACCTTATTATCAACATGGGTTACTTAGACGCGAATCTAGTGCCGTTGATTTTTAAATAAGCATAACTTTTATTCCAATTCATTTTAAATGGATAATAGGTGGTTTCATGGATATCATAGAAATCCTCTATAAGGTTGCTGAAGCAACCGTTTGCATGATGAAATGGAGGCACTGTGAAAAAACTTATAGGATGATAATAGATATGAAGGGCAACGTAGAGGAAGCTGGAGTTTGGCATGGATACGCAATATGTTTGGAAGAGCTTGGAAAAAGGGAGGAGAGCAGAGAGGCTTACAGGATTGCCTTAGAGCTTCATTTGGGAAACCTTAGGGGAAGGGAGTCATATTTGTGGGGTGGCTGGGCTGCATTTAAGCTTGGAGAGTATGAGCTAGCTTGCAAGCTTTTTGAAGAGGCCGTAAAAGAAGACCCAAGCTATGCCTATTCTTGGCTTTCCCTATCGATGGCTTCTAGGAAGTGTAACAGGGAAGAAAGGGCCAAAGAGGCAATGGAGAACTATAGAAAGGCGATAAAGGAAAAGCCATATAAGAGGAGGGAGTGTGAAGGGAAAGAGATGCTTCTTGAAGCATATAAGGAGTCGGATGGATGGGTAAAGGATTATATAGAAGGCATATTGAAAGACATAAGCAATGATAAGGCGCTGGAGTCCTGTTAAGGTTCTTGTTAAAATCAATAGTTGCTTCTAGACGGAGTAAAACTTTAACAATCATTGAGTGGAAACTTTTATTATGATCGTTTGGAGCCTTATAGTTAGAACAAGCATCAGGCATCTTGCAAAGCGATGAAAGTAATGCCTCAAGTTTCGTAGAGATAACCTAGATGCAAGGCTTGCTCTTGACAAACGGTAGTATATATCAACGCTTATATAAAGCTACTGTATCTCGTAATTATTATGTTATTACAACTCTGGTGATAGAATTGCAGGAAAAGAGGTTTGATGTTATTTTTATAGGAGGAGGCGGGGCCTCATACCCAGGAGCTTTTGAGCTGGCAAGGGCAGGAAAGAGCGTTTTGATGGTAGATAGAAAGGGTAATCTAGGAGGCGATTGCCTTTATGCTGGGTGCATTCCCTCTAAGGCTGTAAGGATGAAAATACTGGAGTATAGCTCAACAAACAGTAAAGTGGACCCTGATGAAGTATGGAATGAAGCAATTGAAACAAAGGAGCGTGTGCAGAGGATAAGGTATAAACACCATCTGGAGGAAATAAAGGAGCATGAACTCAACCTAACCTTTGTCAGGGGCTGGGCAACTATACTATCAAAGCATAGGGTAATGGTAGAAGGTGATGAAGTCTTTGATGCAATTGGAAAATACCTGGTCATAGGGGTAGGTGCCGACAGCGTTTCATTAAACATACCTGGGAAGGAGCTCACTATAACAAGTGATGATCTCTTCGCATATAGAAAGATGATTAAAAGGCTACCTAGGTCGCTTGCTATTATAGGGGGTGGGTATATAGGTGTTGAGGTGGCGGACATGCTGTCAAGGCTTGGCCTAGAGGTTTCAATAATAGAGATGATGGACAGGCTATTACCAAATATGCCGAAAGACCTCTCTAAATACGTTGAGGAGAAATTTAGGGAAGCTAGGGTCAACCTATATTTAAACAGCCCAGTTCGCTCCATAGAAAAGAATGGCGAGAAGAAAATAGTGAAGGCTAAAAATGTAGAGGTTGAAGCGGAGGAAGTGCTAATGGCAGTTGGAAGGAGACCAAGATTAAAGGGATATGGATTGGAGTCTTTGGAAAATGAAGGACTAAAGGTAGAGAAGGCCATAGTTGTGAATAATGCCTTAAAGACAAGCATAGATAACGTTTACGCTGCAGGAGACGTTACAGGAAAAGCAATGCTATTCCATGCGGCTGTAAAAGAAAGTATTGTGGCAGCAAAGAATATCTTAACTGGTAGGGATGCATACCATATAAACTACCACTCTATCCCGTTTACCGTTTTTACCTACCCAGAAATAGGCATGGTAGGCTATAGCGAAGAGGAACTTAAAGCATTGGGCATCCCCTATGATGTTATCGATTATAAACTAGATAGGGATGCGCAATCCCAAATAACGAACACACATACCGTTGGCCACATGAAGATACTGTTAGAGAGGGAAAGCCTAAGGATATTGGGTGCCCAGGCCTACGCGCATGACGCGGCCGAGCTCATGGCCGTATTTACTGTTGCAATAGAAAACAATTTGACTGCCAAAAACCTTGCGTGGAGCGCCCTGCCCCATCCCTTAACCTTCGAATCCATAAACTATTCCATGAGGCCATATTTTTAATAGGGGGCAGAACTTCTAAAAATGTGTTATTAATTCAAAAAAGAAAATTTTATGGTTCAAACGTTATAGCGTTATTTGATAGTGCCATTCAAATAGCTTTTCATTACAAGCTTTATTATAAAATAAGGGGTTCTTTTGTGCGTAGCGCTGTTGGCTCTAGCTTTATTGAGATTATAAGCTAATTTAATTGAGATCCCTGCTAAAACTGCACAAACAGCGATTCCAAGTGCAAGAACGGAACCACTTTATTTAAGAGGTTACGCTAAGTATTTAACTAAAAACGAGATCTAAGGCTAATGGTGTATACAGTGTCAAAAAGCGAATCCTTTAATAATGAAGTTCCTTATGATAATAAAGGCGTTATGCATAGGTTTAAAAAACCATTACCCTAGAAACTGCTACGTATCCTTCCTTGGGATCCCTAGAACTCATGTCTGAACTAAGCTTTTTGAGTGGTTCAAAAAATGTTGGAATTTTATGCAATAGTGTTAAAGTATAGCATCCTGAGGATTGCTGGGAATAAGCCTAGACCTACAGAGGCATGTAGAACTTTACGCACTATAAAGTCAAACCCTGTATTTTATACCTCTCACGGCAACCTTGTATCTGCCACCAACGCTCCATGTATAACCTTCTGGATACACAAAACCACCAGATATCATGCTCAACCCCTCCTCTTCCTTACCACTAACGATAAGCGCCCAAGATTTCATAAGTTCTTTATCATCAAGTTGCCTG
>WALX01000090.1 GCA_015522625.1 Candidatus Hestiella sp. | reverse complement strand
CTCTTTAATCATTATTTCTTGTTCAGCCCTTTGCTTGCGGATAAAATATTATTGGTTTATCATTTCCAAAAACAACAAGTTGCGGATAAAGAGATTTTGACTTTCTCGCTTGTTTTATCCTTATTCTCTTAGCAACAGATAAACCCCAAAGAATTTTTGATTTCAAATCTTTTTCTCCTTTCTCGTCAATAACAAGCTTCTTCACATTTATTTTAAGGGTATTCTTTACTTTTTTCAGCAATTTCTCTACTTCTTTAACACGGTGCTTCACACCTTGCCCTTTGGGTCACTTAACAAGCAGATAAACGACTCGCTTACGCTCGTCCAAAGTTTGCTTCGCAAACCTTCGTTTATCTGCAATATGTTAATACCAACAATAAGTTAACAAAACCCTGAGAGGCAAGGCTTTTAAACTCTAGCACGATAGCGTTTTTTAATTTGATTTAAACCTATTGAAATGAGGGATATAAACGGAGAGCAGACCTTACAGGTGGGCTGTGCTAGTAGCATACATAATTGTTGGCATAGGGACGGAGCTAGCGTGGATGACATATGCCCCTATACTTCCCTTCGTTGCCAGGATTTACAAAATACCCAGGGACTACGTTGGCCTGCTTTCCGCCATACCCCCAATTATCTATATAGCAATTTCTCTCCCAGCTGGCTACTTCATAGACTCTAAGGGCTTTAGGAAAGCAGTTGTCCTTGGCTCCGCCTTCCTCGCCTCCTTTGGCTTCCTGAGGTATTACGCAGATTCCTTCGCGACGCTTGTAATATTCCAAACGCTGGCCTCAATTAGCACCCCTTTTGTTGATAACAGCATATCAAAAATATCGAAGACTTGGTTTCCAAAGGAAGAAGAAGGCCTTGCAACTGGGCTTGGATTCATCTCAATATTCATAGGGTTCCTCCTAGCATTTGTGCTGACCCCATACCTAGTAGACCTCTACGGCTACAAGGAAATGCTTTTTATATACGGTGCATACTTCATCTTTGCAATGCTTGTCTTCATCGCCTTGGGTAAGGAGCCCGAGTGGGCAAGGTCAATAGGGAAGGCGATAGAGAAGAAGCTAGTGAAGCCTAGCGGAATAGTGAGCGTTCTGAGGTGCAGGAACATGCTCTTCCTCTCATTGATATTCTTCATAGTCTTCGGGGTATACATTGCTCTAGAGACCTGGATAGGGCCCATATTCCTTTCAAGGGGCTTTTCTATAAGGCAGGCAGATGCTTTGATAAGCATCATGGTGATAGGCGGGATAATAGGGTCCGTGCTTATTTCATTCCTTTCAGATTTCTATAAGACTAGCAAGAAGCTGATAGTCGCAGGCCTAATGGCATCTGTCTTCCTCTGGTACTTCGCTTCAAAGGCCTCCGGCTTTATAGTAAATGCTGCCTTGATGTTTGCAATAGGGTTTACGTTCATTTCAGTCCTCCCTCCTTCGCTGGACTTATCGACGAAAACCCTGAGGATCTATGAGGGAACTGCTAACTCCATTTTATGGGAGTTCTCCCAAGTAGGTGCATTCTTTTTCATATTCCTCCTTAGCTGGTTCTACCACTACTATGGTTATGGTTATGTACTACCCCTGCTGGTGGTTTTAAGCATCATCGCCCTAGCTTTATCGGCGAACCTAAGGGAATGAGGGTCTTTTTCCTTCTTTTGCGATCATCAAGCATTTAACTATCGCTTGTAAAATAGCAAAGGGTGTTTTGGATTGTCTGAAGGAGAGTCCGCGACTGCGGAATGGTACAAGCTGAGCCTCGAGCTCCACAAGTATTATAGTGGAAAGATAGAGACGATACCAAAGGTACCAGTTAGGAGGCTAAAGGACTTCTCCATATGGTATACCCCAGGGGTTGCAGAGCCTTCAAGGGTATTATCAAAAAACCCTGAGATGAGCTTTGATCTAACCTCTAGGTGGAACACTATAGCAATCGTTAGCGATGGCACAAGGGTATTGGGCCTTGGCAACATAGGGCCTGAAGGAGCTTATCCAGTAATGGAGGGGAAGGCCCTAATCTTCAAGTACCTTGGAGGGGTAGATGCCTTTCCCCTAGTCCACAGGGCGAGGGATGTAGAAAGGTTCCTACAGTTGCTGGAAGACATCGAGCCTACCTATGGCGGGATAAATTTAGAAGACATAGAAAGCCCTAAGTGCTTTTATATACTTGATGAGGCCAGGAAGAGGCTCAATATACCCGTGTGGCATGACGACCAGCAGGGCACTGCCACAGTTATATTGGCTGGTTTAATAAATGCATTGAAGATTGTTGGAAAGGCGATAAGGGGCTCAAGGATAATAATAATGGGTGCTGGGGCTGCGAACACAGCATTTTACCGCTTGCTGAGGGAAATCAAGGACGATATAGAAAACGTTGTTGTTCTCGAGAAGCAGGGTATTTTGCACCCTGAGATGGAAGGGATAGATAGGCTAATGGTAAAGAACAAGTACCAATATGAGATGGCAATAGAGACGAAGGGGGGAGACCTGCCAGCAGGGGCAAGCGTTGAAGATGCATTTAAGGGTGCTGATGCTGTAATAGCTGCAAGTGTCCCAGGTCCAGGAACAATAAAGAAGTCTTGGATTTCTAAGATGAACAAAGGTGCAATTGTTTTTGCCTTAGCAAACCCAGTGCCAGAGATATGGCCGTGGGAGGCCAAGGAAGCTGGTGCAAAGATAATTGCTACTGGAAGGGGTGACTTCCCAAACCAAATAAACAACAGCTTGGTATTCCCTGGGGTTTTTAGGGGGGTACTAGACG
>WALX01000089.1 GCA_015522625.1 Candidatus Hestiella sp. | reverse complement strand
GTCTAGTCAAACAGGTACTCGAGGATGGACTAACGATTATTGGAATACCATTACTGGAAAGGCTTTAGATTAAGCTATATTAAAGGTACAAAAAAGTGCAGACAGACTTAAATAAAAATATATAGCACCTTTTAAGTTTTAGGGTAAAAGGGAAAGAAAATGCCAGAGTTCAAAGGTGCCGTTTTTGACTTGGATGGTACGCTCGCAAGCACTGCTAACGCCCATAAAAAAGCTTGGTTGGAATCACTAAAAATAGTAGGTATAAACGTTAATAATATAGATACTGCCACACTGCTAGGCAAAAGGGCCCTTGACATAGCTATTCTGCTTATTGAAAAATCAGATAAAGGAAAAACAGATAACAAATATGAGTTTGCAAAAAAGCTCTTACAGACAAAAATGAAAATATTTGAGCCTTACATAAGGCTGTATGCTAAACCCATGCCATGTGCCCTTGACCTAGTAAACGTGCTTAAAAAGAAAAAACTAAAAATAATAATTATAACCTCTTCATTAAAGGTTACTGCAATCAAGACACTAGAAACCATAGGCATAGAGCCTGATGTATTAGTTGCAGGTGATGAACTCGAAAAAGGAAAGCCAGACCCAGACCCAGTCATCCTAGGGCTTAAGAAAGCTAATATAGATAAAGATGAAGTAATGTTTGCAGTGGGTGACACCATTTATGACGTACAGGCCTTCGGAGAAAGCAGAATAAAAAGGATTTATCTAACGAAGAGCGACATCGCAGTAACAGTAGATGAACATATATTGAAAAAATATGGGGCTATTAGAATAGAAAGCCTTTGCAACATTCTAGAAACAGTTAAAAGAAAACAAAAGTTGTAGGCAACATAAATGTTATGAAGCCTTCTCTATATCTAAAATAACTTACGGTGAAAATTCATAAAGCATATGCTTAATAACTTAGATAAGGTTCAGGTGGGTTGCCTGCCTATTATAGAGGAAGCTTCTCCTTTTTCATCTTGACTTCACATCAGGATCCAAGGCACCCTGCCTAAAGAGCTCAAGAGATTCCTTTACATTCTTGACAGGAGAATAATAAACCCCGATTCCATATGCCTTCATAATCAATAAGTCATCCTTACCGTTAGTTATTACTGCTCCTACTTTCCTTTTCTTTAAATGCTCAGCCATAGCTCTTACATCTCCTTTATCAAGACTAAATTCCTCTAGTATTTTATTCCATGTATCAACTATGATAACTCTTTTTGCATCTTTAATGTTCTCCACCAGGTTTCCATCCTTATCAACCAGCAAAGCGATTCTCCATTTGCCAGAAAATGAGCCAGGTTCTATGTGTATTGATACGTATACCAAAGAGTCGATAGACTCTTTTAGTTTCTCCTCTACAGCATCCGCTAGTTCATCTGCTTCTTTAACGCTAAGGGATGGAGGAACTTCTAGGTGCATGGATGCTATTAAGAAAGGGCCTGCCCTTCTTACCTTAATTTCATGCACGCCAACAACTTCAGAAATTGTATACACTACCTTCTTTATGCCCTCTACAGCACCCTTGTCACTTATATCCAGCAATATTAGCAAGGAATCCTTTCCTATAAAGTATGACTGATATAATATATAGACCGCGACGCCCACGGCTACTGCCTTGCCCAAATAATGATAATTGAGCCACTCGCCCAGCACCCCCACAATTACGCCTAAACTGATGAGGGTGTCTTGATATGCATGTATCCCCTCAGCCTTTACGGAATAAAGCTTCAGGCCTGGAGTTTTTGATAGGTATCTGCTTAACCAATATGTTACAATGCATGATACAACTTCTAGCAATATTAGCATGAGGGGGTACCTAATTGTGCCGAAGCCTGAAAACAACGAGCTTCTTATTATATCTATCCCTGCGTAGGCCATTACTATTGCAACTACTAACGAGGCTAGGTTTTCTGCTTTATACATTCCGAAGGGGAACTCTTCGCTTACCGGCCTTTCTGCCAGAGAAAGGCCAACAAAGACGACGATCCCTGTTAGAAAATCAGTAATCGAGTGAATACCGTCTGCATATACAACAAGGCTGAAAAACAGCAAGCCTAAGATTATCTTTGACACCGAGAGTAAGAGGTATGTTACTGATGCCACAATAGACCTTTTTTTGCCTTCTTTAAATTTTGACAAACACTCCTACCCCTCATCATTCATAGTGTGATAATCAGCGAGAAAATATAAGCTATCCTATAAGTTTAGGTCAATAAAATATTCCCTGCTCCAGACTTTCTTCATTGTAGCCTCAGCTAAAGCAGTCCGGACATCACGACCTCCTACTCTTCCACTATAAAGTTGTATTGGGCGAAGCTTTTTATTTTTAGCCACCTATTTTTGCTTAGGATTTATGTTGCATCGTTTGAATAATCCCCGCCTAGTCTTAAATATGGACTCGATAAGCATACAGCAAGCGCATACCTCATAGCATCAAAGAGTTATTTAAAAAGCGATTAAAATTGCCTTAAAATATCAAGAAACCAGAAACAGCCTTTAGGAATTAATATGCATCGCTCAACTTACAGAGGTGCATTGCTTAAGTGCTTCTACTATTTGGTTGATAATGAAGCAAGGTACTAATGATTAGCCTTTTTTAACCTTAACCAATATAGATAAAGCTTTCTCTGCAGCCTCTTCCTTGTTTTCTGCGGAAACATTTACAACGATACCACTTTCCTTGTCTTTGACTCGGTACCTATGCTCGCCATTCAAATAATATTCCTCTATTATCTCGAGCTCGAATTCCCCCATGTCCAATCATCATGTATATATATAATTTAGGAAAAATATATGGTCTATTGGGGTGTTGATGAATGGAAAGCGTGCCATATATAAAGGTTGAACCACCTGGACCTATAGCGAGAAGCATTATAGAAAAAGACCAAAAGTTTCTTATGCAGTCCTACGTAAGGTGGTACCCCCTTGTAATTAAGACTGGCAAGGGGGCAGTTGTAGAAGACGTTGATGGGAACAAGTATATTGATATGAATGCTGGACTAGCCGTTATGGCCCTAGGTCACAACCACCCAAACGTAGTAGAAGCTATTAAAAAGCAGGCAGAAAAGTTACAGCACTATTCGCTCACAGACTTTTACTATGAAGAAGCAGTAACTGCTGCAGAGAAGCTCCTCTCTATATCTCCGATAAAAGACGGTAGGGTATTCTACACCAACAGCGGTGCAGAGAGCATAGAAGGAGCACTAAAAATTTCAAGGTATTATTATGAAGGGAAGAGACAATACATTATGGCCTTTCTTGGAGCGTTCCATGGAAGAACCATGGGATCTCTTTCACTTACTGCGAGCAAATCCCACTACAGGGAACATTATTCTCCTTTAATCCCAGGGGTAATACACATACCCTATCCTTATCCATATAGGTGCCCATTTAAGGCAGAAGAACCAAAAGAATGTGGAGAGGCAGTATTAGGGTTTATAGAGGACTGGATATTTCAAAAGCTAGTGGAGCCCAGCGAAGTGTCTTCTATCTTCTTCGAACCGATTCAAGGTGAAGGAGGTTATATCGTACCTCCAGACAACTTCATACCAGGGTTGAGAAGGATCGCAGATAAGAATGGTATACTCCTTGTCGATGATGAAGTTCAATCAGGGACTGCAAGGACTGGAAAATGGTATGCCATAGAGCATTGGGGAGTGGTGCCAGACATGATAGCAATGGCGAAGGCCGTAGGGGGCGGGTTACCATTAGGGGCAATAGTTGGCAAAAGTGAGGTCATGAACCCCATGAAAAAAGGTAGTCATGCCAACACCTTTGGAGGAAATCCAATAGCACTAGCGGCGATGAAGGCTGTTATAGAAACCATAGAAAGTGAAAATATCTTGGCCAGGGCAACAAAGCTTGGAGAAATGGTAATGAAATATTTTAATGAGTTGAAGGAAGAGCTAGAGATAATAGGAGATGTTAGAGGAAAAGGCCTAATGATAGGAGTTGAGCTTGTAAGGGATAAGAAGACGAAGGAGCCTGCGGTCAAAGAAATTGGGAGGATATTAAACAAATCTTTTAAACGTGGCGTGCTAGTTATAGGGGCAGGTGTTTCCTCGATAAGGATAGCTCCACCGCTAGTAATTGAAGAAGACCTTCTAGCAAAAGCTATAGAGATAATTGGGGAGATACTAAAGGAGGAGAACAAAGAAATAAAAAAGTGAATTGCCTTGGAGGAAAAAGAAATCGAAAAAAACATCTTATTTCTTTTACCAGATCATGGATCCCTTACGTTTGAAGAGATTAAAGCGAAGGTAGGCTGGGAAGGCGATTTAAGGCCGCTAAGAAAGGCTCTTTCATGCCTAATCAGAGAAGGCCTAGTAGAAAGGATTCCTGATTATGAAAGAAAAAGGATGACGTTTAGAAAAAGGGGCTAATTAATGGGGAAGAATGACAGAGGAATAAGAATAGTTGGGCTCTTTTCCATGCTACTCACATTAATCGCGTCCGCTTTGAGCCTGGTGGCATTTTTAAGGTTTAAATATACGTTCTATTTAATCATGTCGTTTGTCTGGATTGCCCTTACCATAGTAAGTATCATAGTTGCTAGGGGGAAGAATGAAGTAGGCACCAGATGAATACCTCCTCAAATACCCCCTTCTTTCAAGCCTCTTAAGTACCCTACCTGCAGATCTTGTAGATATACATAAAGCATTACTGAACTCCCTTAATGTAATGTACCTTTTATTTAGGCTATAAAGCAATGTAACTATCCTATCGATTTTCATCACAACCTTCATGGAGTCGCGCATACCTACACCGATAATATAAGACTTTTAAATAACACCTGACAACATGTAAAAGGAATATGGGGAAACAAAATGTCTGGCAGGAGCAAAATTTACACGAAATATAAGGCATTAATAGAAATGGTAAACCTCAGGCAGCTAGACGTTTATAGGATAAGTAAGGAAGATGGCAAACCGAGTGAGATCGTTAGGATAATGGATCCTTCTACAATGAAGGTAATTAACATAGACCTTAACGCCTACAGGGAATCCTTGAGCTATTCAGAATTTCTAAGGAAAATTAGAGAAGGACTAGAGAAGAACGGCATCTCGATAAATGATATGGCCTGGAGCAATGCAATGAAGGCCGTGGAGGCAATAGGCAAAGAAGCCTAACTTGCAGGCCTTAGCCCTGCACATAATAGCAGTAAGCATAAATTTTTCTTCAGGAAATACAACAAATGTGGGATTTGATGATAAATGACATTAGCAAGATAGGGAGCAAAAGAAGAGAGGCGAACGCATCAATACTGATCCTCCTATACGGAGACCCATTAAGGATGCTTATGGTAAGGAAGAACTGTTCTATATCAGGAAGGTTCTCGTGCGATCTCGCCTTCCCAGGAGGTAGAATAAAGAAAAACGAAAACCCCATTGAAACGGCTTTAAGGGAAGCATGGGAGGAGGTCTGGGTGTTCCCAAAATACGTGAGGCTGGTGGGCTTCCTCGATATACACGAAACGATCTCAAAACCTGTTATAAGAGTACTTCCAATAGTAGGTTTCCTGGAAGGACCCATAGACCCCCTGCCGAGGGACCCAGAGATAGACCAGTCTATATGGATCCCGCTTAGCATAATAGGTCCTCCAAAAAACGTCTACCATCCAGTTAGAGGATATGTAAAAGGTGTGTGCCTACCCGGCGGGCTGGTGGTTTGGGGAGTCTCTTATAGGATAATAGCAAGCCTTAAAAAGGCGCTAGGCCAACCTGCCAAGGCTTTTTAAGAAAACAAGTTCTCGGAGCATAAGGCCCAGGCTATGCTACATTAATCTCTTCTTTAACCAGCTCACATATCCTCCTTACCCCTTCTCTTAGCTTTTCAATGCTAGGATAGCTGAAGTTTATCCTTAAAGCGTTTGAACCACTTCCATCAGCAAAGAAGTTCCTACCAGGGACGTAAGCAACTCCCCTTTCTATAGCCTTCATCAGCATGCTAGTCGTATCTATACTACCGGGCAGGTAGATGAAGGCAAAGAGGCCACCTTTTGGTTTATAGTATTCCGAACCCTCAGGCAAGTAGCTTTCTAAGGCATCCACTAAAACGTCTCTCTTGGTCCTATAGACCTTCCTAGCATTCTCTATAGTTTCTCCAACAACACCTTCCTTCAACGCATACATCGCTATATATTGGGCCAGCGTTGAAGTATGTAGATCCACTATCTGCTTTGCAAGCTCAACAGACCTTACGACCTTACTTGGAGCTATGAGATAACCGAGCCTAAGCCCTGGAGACAATATCTTGCTGAAAGTACCTAGATACATCACCCTGTCCTCAGTATCAAGCGTCTTCAGGCTAACAAACCTCTCCTCTGTGTCAAAAACGAAGTAACTATATGGATCATCTTCAACAACGAGCAGATCATATTTGTTTGCAACATCTATCAGCTGCCTTCTCCTTTCATCGTTCATTATTACCCCAGTAGGGTTGTGTGCCGTAGGAACTGTATAGATGAGCTTGACCTTCTTCCCTGCATCTATAGCTTTCTTAATTTCATCTTCTATTGTTTCTACCTTCATTCCCCCTTCATCTATGGGTATTGAAATGAAGTCTGCCCCGAAGAACTTGAATGTGTTCAATGCAGCAAGGTAAGTTGGTGCCTCTATAATTATACTGTCGCCAGGATCTATCAATGAGAGGCCTAAGAGAAAGAGTGCCTCTTGGCTTCCTGTCGTTATTGTAACGACATCGTCTTCATTTACCTTAACCCCCTTTGACGTAACAAATTTAGATACTTCTTCCCTGAAGTGAGAAACACCTAAGGTTGGCGAGTACTGCAGGCTCTTATCACCAAACTCCTCTATAACCCTCTTTGAGATGCTCGCCAGCTTCTCTTTTGGAAAGACCTCAGGGCCGGGCAGACCCCCTGCAAGGCTTATTATGTCCTTTCCTTCAGTAAGGGACAGTATCTCCCTAATTTCAGAAGGTTTTAAACTCCTAGCCCTAGAAGATATCCTGGAATAGTAATCAACCATATTTTCCACCATAGCTAATGGTTTTTGAAAAATTTAAATCTTTTAACGTTTTAGCAGATTTTAATATAATACAGATTCAAATGAACACATAGTGGGATACAATGGGAAGACGAGTTTTTGGCCAATATATGCGAAAAGGGCACAACTATTATAAACCCATTTTTTATATAGAATAGTGGGCCGCCGTAGCTCAATGGTAGAGCGCTGGCCTCGTAAGCCAGTGGTTGCGGGTTCGAATCCCGCCGGCGGCTCCATATGAATATATAGTTTTTTGCTAATTACCAAAGCTATGGTGGAGAGATGATGGCAACAAAGATGCTGTTCCAGCTTGATTCATATATGAAAGGATTTGAGGCAAAACTCGTTAAGGTAGAAGGGCTAAAGGCCTATCTCGACCAAACAGCATTCCATCCAGGACCTTTTGGTGGGCTGGCCTCTGACACAGGGTACTTAGAAGTTAACGGAGAAAAGGTAAAGGTAGTGGAGGCCAGGCTCGAGGACAACGACGAGATTGCACATGTGCTTGAAAAAGAGACAAATGCTACTCCTGGCACAAAGATAAAGGGGTATATTGATTGGAATAAGAGATACATGATGATGAAACTACACACTGCAAGCCATGTCCTCTCATCTGTTATGTACAACAAGTATGGTGCGAAGATTACTGGAGGGCACATAGACAGTGATGGGGCAAAAGATGATTTCGACCTATCCAAAGTAAAGGACTGGAGATCAGCCCTTAAGGATGGCGTCAATGAATCTAACAAGCTGATAAGTAGCTGTGCCGAAGTTAAGATTTATTACTTGCCAAGGGAAGAAGCGATAAAGATACCTGGGATAGTAAAGCTTGCAGAGAAATTTCCGCCGAACGTGAACAAGTTTAGGATCGTGGAAATAGTGGGCATAGACATACAAGCAGATGGAGGTCCTCACGTTAAAAACACCTGTGAAATAGGTGAAATAAATATAATAAACCTAGAAAACAGAGGGAAGAACAAGAAGAGGATATACTATACTGTAAAGGGTTAAGGTATGCTAAACATTGGGGATGAAAAGGAGAGAAGGTGGGCAAAGTCGCTAATAGACGAGTGCATGAAAAGCTATGGCGCTAATGGAAACTACGCATCATTGCACTACATTCCATCGTGCCTGAAGCTTCTGAAAGACCTCGTTAAAAGGAATGTGAATAAGGAAAGCATAGCAAACTTCTTGATAAGCATGAAAAAGCTATCAATAAATCTCTTCAACGAGTTCACAAGCAGATACAACGTAGAGCTGCTGCTACCAAGAAATGTAAACCCTATAAAGGACATTAAGGTCTACGTATGGCCATCGATACTAATGAATAGGAAGGCCTCTTATTATTCATTAACTTTCTATAACTGGTTTTCCTTCTCATTCAAGCCTGGAGATGGAAAGAGCGAGCTAGAGCCAATAACTTTCCTCTTTCGTAAAACAAATAACAAATACGAGCTGCTTACCGCATATGCAAGGGTCCATTACGACCTATGCGAGTATGATTTAAGCGAAAGGGACGAAGTAAAGATACTCTTTGCAAAATATGGCCATACTCCAGACATCATGGATATCAATTATGTAAGGGTTAGGTGCCCGAAGTTCAAGCATAACCCAAAAAAGACTGGAAGAAAGTATTGGGATAGGATATGGCTTTCTGCTGGGAGTATCATAACAAGGATCGGCGGGATAAATAAATTTAAACTGAAAAGTTCAGGCAACCACATAAGGATAAGCTTTTTAGGGTGCCTGCCAAAGACCACGAACAACCCATTTAAGAGTCCCATATATCCCCTGGAGTTCTTCTAGAAAAGATAAAAAACTTCTCTTCCCTTATTATAAAGGCGATGAAGAGGCTCGAAAGGGTTGAAAAAAGATGAAGAGCCCGCGCAGGTCTGAGCTGCGGTAAAATTTTTATTCCGAACGCACAAAAGATAAATTGTTAGACTATTTTGCCAGGTGCTTTACAATGAAAGGGCAGACAAAAAGAATAATGCTGGGAATAAAGGGCCTCGACGAACTTTTCAAAGGAATATACAAGGGTTCAATAATCCTCCTGGCAGGCAACCCAGGAACAGGGAAGACAACAATGGCAGCGAAGTTCATATATGAAGGGGCAAAAATGGGGGAGAAGG
>WALX01000088.1 GCA_015522625.1 Candidatus Hestiella sp. | reverse complement strand
TGATATTCTGCTACAATCAAAGCTTGATATTCCTGCCATGGCCATACGTTTCGGCTAACGCATATGGTGTAGGAGAGGCCGGAATAATCGCCAATTACACTCTGCTGGCGCAGGCCTACTTCTCTCAAGAGCTGAATGAATTGAAGAATAACTTAACAGTTCAGATAAATTCGTTAAAGAGTGAGCTCTTAGATGTCAACTCAACCCTGTCTTCCCAGATAGCTAACATCAACTCAACCCTGTCTTCCCAGATAGCTAACGTTAAGTCCGAAGTCACGAGCGTAAACAACACCCTCAACAACTACTACGGAGAGATGGAAATGATGGCAAAGAACATCAACTCAACCCTGTCTTCCCTTAGCTCAAAGTTGAACAGCATGGATGCTTCCATATCATCATCGCTATCGACAATGCAAGCCACATTAAACGGTATTGCATCTTCAATCGGAAGCCTATCGCATACAGTATCTACGGACTATAGCAACATGAAGTCCATGATATCTTCCATAAATACTAACTTGGCCACACTAAATACTAAGGTAGCAAGTATAAGCAGTGGCATGTCTAATGTTAATAAGACCATAGCATCAGTAGGCAAGTTAGTAAAGTCCCTAAGTTCCACAGTCTCATCCCTAAGTTCCACAGTCATGAGCCTAAGTTCCACATCCTCATCCCTAAGTTCCACAGTCTCATCCCTAAGTTCAAAGGTAGCTAGCATGAGCTCAACCCTATCATCAGTTCAATCTTCAGTCTCATCCCTAAGTTCCACAGTCTCATCCCTAAACTCAAAGGTAGCTAGCCTACAGTCTTCAGTCTCATCCCTAAGCTCCTTGCCTAGCACGGTCTCTTCGATAAAGTCAAGCTCATCTACCGCCTCTACAAACGCTTCTAGAGCAGAATACTTTGCTATAGGAGCGTTGATAGTCGCAATAATAGTGTTGATAATAGTCGCATACATGGCCTTTGCCAAGTCATAATATAAGTCATTTTAAATCTAAATTATTTTTTAACATAATTATTTTTTTACATAACTTATCGGAGTAAAACTTGTTTATGTGACCTTGCTCCAGTCCTTTGGAATCCTAGTCTCATCATCTTAGACTCTCCTATTGCTCCACTAGGCTCTCTTGATCGAAAGTAAGCTTCATAGAGCTAGGTCTCATCCTTACCTCCGTCTCCTCATCAGCTTATTTACCTAGACCTTACTATAAGATATTGGTAGCAACCTTTTTTGCTAATAAAGTAAGTACTTGTGCATGATGCTATTAGAGCATTAAGACAAGGGTTCATAGCAATACTAGTTAATCCAAGGGGAACAAACAAGAGTATCATCCATGGATAGGTGATGAGGGAGAGAAAGGGCTTGGTAAACGCATGATATCAGCATACATGATAGCCTACAGGGGATTAAAAGTAAATAGAAATCAAGGAAAATGAACAAAAGTTGAAACGGCCCTGCATCTGAAAATTCATTAATGGTTTAGTTGTCTGGTTGCTTTTTAAGCAGTTTCAACAATACCGTAACCATAAATTGTTGCTAAAACCTTTTTTCCTCTTCATTTTCTTACTCCTTTGGTGGTCTAGATGAGGAAGGTGTTTGTTTTAGGTCTTGATTCGCTGCCACCTAAGGTCCTTTATGAAGGCTATGGCGAGGGTCTTGACTTTATTAGGGAAATGACAAAGGAGTCAGCGAACTACTTGATGAGGTCTTGTTACCCGCCAATAACAATACCCGCATGGATGTCTATGTTTACTGGAAAAACTCCCGGGGAGCTGGGAATATACGGCTTTAGACACAGAAGGCCTGGTAGCTTTGAGTCATACGTGATAAATTCTAGCTACATAAAGGAGAAGGCTATATGGGATGAGCTGCCAAATGTCAGAACTGGACTCTTTGGGGTTCCACCAACCTATCCTCCAAAGCCTATAAATGGGTTTATGGTAACCGATTTCAACACACCGTCGAAGGAAAAATCATATACTTTTCCGCCTTGGTTAAAAAAAGAGATAAGCTCTATGGGTCTAGACCCGATATTTGATATAGTCTACAGAACAGAAGACAAAGAAAGTGGCTATAGAGACTTGATGAACATGGTAGATAACCACCTGAAAATAATGGACTACCTAGTAAAGAAGAGGTGGGATCTTTTTATCTATGTGGAGATAGGGATAGATAGGGCACACCACATGTTTTGGAGCTATTTCGATAAGTCGCATCCCAAATATGAGTATCATGAAAAGTACAGCAATGCCATTCCTGAGGTATATAGAAAGGTGGATTCTTGGTTTTCAAAGGTAAATGAGAGGCTACCCAAAGACACTGTCTACGTTATAGTATCTGACCACGGAATGAAAAGCGTGAAAGGATCATTTGTAATCAACCAATGGCTTCAAGAGAAGGGCTTTCTTAAGTTAAAAAGATGCAACAAGGCAAAAAGGAATGCTACCGAAGGAAAGGGATGGTGCGGAGACGTTATTGATTTAAATGAAGAACTAATAGACTGGGAAGAAACGCAGGCGTGGGCATGGGGGGGATACTATTCAAGGGTTTTTATTAATTTGCAGGGAAGGGAAAAGAGGGGGATTGTAAGAAAGGAAGACGTTGAGGGCTTACTGAAAGACCTGAAGAAGGAAGTAGAAAAGATCAAAGGACCTTCTGGAGAGGCTTGGGAGAACTTCGCTTTCAAACCAGAAGAAATTTATCCAGAAGTGAAGGGGGACCCACCAGACTTAATGGTATATTTAGACAACTTGAATTGGAGGCCTATAGGTTCTGTAGGATATAATTCTCTTTATCAAGAAAAGAACGATAAGGGGCCAGATGATTCCATACATGACTGGTACGGGGTGTTTTCAGTATATGATCCTGAAGGTACAATAGAGAAAGGGAACAAGGGGGTAATAAACATAAATGAGATAAAAGATTTCTTGAAGGAAATAATCTTGTCTAGATAGGCTTAATAGCTTAAAATTGCCAATTCCTTTTTTACTTAAGAAGGAGGGTAGTATGATAGCCATCGCTATTGGAGTGGCCTCAGCAATAATATCTTTTGCCGGCTCTGTGGTAATGATA
>WALX01000087.1 GCA_015522625.1 Candidatus Hestiella sp. | reverse complement strand
GGTCCCTCAATACACCTATACAGAATACATAACTAGTAACCACGGCTAAAGGCTATGTTTACAGTTCAAGAACGGAAATATCGCCTCTTATCTTATTGTTCGAAGCACCTGATGGGATTGATTTGCCGATATCTCCCGGTAAATCAATAATGACACCCTCTTTGCGATCTCAACGTCTCTACTGTGAGGATTAAATAACTTTCATCAATGAATCCTGATAAACCGAAACGCATAATCCTCCTGGCCTCAGGTGATCTCTGGGCAGGTGCTGAAGCAGTTGTGTATCACCTTGCAAAAGGCCTTCAGAAAGAACCTTCAATCAATTTAATGGTCGTATTGCTAAACAAGGGAAAACTTGCAGAACTCTGCCTGTTAGAGGGTATAGATACCCGAGTAATCGATGAAACCAGATATAGCTTTCCACAGATAGCATGGAGATTTGCAACCCTAATAAAAGGTTTCAGGCCGCACATTATACATTCGCATAGATACAAAGAAAATCTACTGACTACCTTGGGAAGACACTTTAGGCATGCCCCAAAACTTGTTTGCACTGTTCACGGTTTTTCAGAAGGGCATAAGAAATTAAAAACAAGGATAACCTCAATTGCAAATAATGCAATACTGAGATTTTGTTTTGATAAAATTGTTGCAGTTTCAAACGATATAACTTACCGTCTTGTTCGGGAGAGAAGCTTTCCTACACATAAACTTGTAACAATTCATAATGGGATTGAGATCCCAAGTCTAAGGAATCAATTTAAAGATAATAAAAAGGAAATCATTATTGGTTCTGCAGGAAGGTTAGTGCCAGTGAAAGACTACAAGCTTATGGTTTCTATAGCCAATAAGATCTGCAAAAAAGATTCTAGGGTCAAATTCATACTCGCTGGAGAGGGGCCTGAGAAAGATAATATTATATCTAGGATAAAAGATTATGGACTTGATGGTAAATTTGAACTACTTGGACATGTTGATAATATGGAAGAGTTCTATACCACTATTGATATATACTTAAACACATCTATTCACGAAGGTATACCTGTTACAATCCTTGAAGCCATGGCTCACGCCATTCCAGTCATAGCACCTAATGTAGGTGGTATTCCAGAAATAATATCTCACGGGAAGACAGGCTACCTTATGACAACCAGAGATCCAGACGCCATAGCAGACTTCATTAATGAGCTGATCCAGCATAAAGAGAACCTAAGAACCGTGGCAAGGATCTCTAGAGAAAAAATTGAAAAGGACTTTTCCTTAGATTCCATGGTAAAAGCCTATCTTAGCGTATATGAAAATATCTTAGGCTACACACGGAGAACTCAATAAAAGTATGTGTATTCTGAATTTGCCTAATAAAGATTTCATGTACAATTCTTTCCACGTCAGTTGATATGATACATGCCTCTTTTTTTTCATAAAGTACATACAAATCTTTCATGGAAGTTCTTAGCAGAGATCGTCATTCTTACTGTATTAGTACATAATTGAAGCGTATTTACTTTTAATTCTCATTTTTTGTTCATGATTAATACGTTAGAAAACAAGGTCGTAGTAATTACCGGCGCAAGCAGCGGTATCGGAAGGGCTACAGCATTACTTCTTGCTACCAAAGGTTGTCAGGTCGTCCTGGCCTCCAGAGATAATGTAGCCTTGGAGAAGGTGGCTCAAACTATTAAAGAAAGAGGGGGCATGTGCGAGATTGTTCCCACCGATGTTCGAGACGAAGAGAGTGTAAAATCATTATTCCGCAGGGTTATTGAGCTTCATGGTCGCGTGGACATTTTAGTTAATAGTGCAGGTATTGGAATATATGGTTCTACTGTAGAAGCATCTGTGGAAGAATGGGACCAGGTCATTAATACGAATCTAAAGGGTGTATTTCTATGCACAAGAGAGGCGTTGTCTTATATGACAAAACAACGCAATGGTCACATTATTAGCATAGCGTCAAAAGCTGGGGAATACGGCCTGCCCAAACTATCTGTGTATTGTGCTTCTAAGTTTGGAGTTATAGGGTTCTCACAGGCAGTGAATAAAGAAGTGGCTTCCCTTGGAATTAAGATCTCCTATTTATGCCCAGGTTATGTCGAAACAAAATTTCTGGACGTCTTTCCCCGTGAAATAATTAGTAAGGCCAACAAGGCTAGGCCAGATGATATAGCAAAAGAAATCTACAGTATTATTATATCTGAAAAAAACAGGGCTCAAGGTAGTAAAACAATAAAATATTTAATAAGGAGATTGGTACATCATGTCATACCCCAAGATTGGCATAATTACATGCTGGTATAAAGATAAAAGCAGCGGGAAGTATGCTTACCATCTCTCCAAGTCTTTAGATAAGCTAGGTGTTGAGTGCAGTATATTATCAGCCAATTGTTTGTGTTATAGAGACAATCCATTCGACCCTGAGCTCTTATTTTCCCCATGTAAGCAGATAAAATTTAAAGATTTTTATTGGGTAGAAGGACCTAAGCCCGTACAGTATGCCCGTGCAGTCGCAGAGATTGTTACTGAACCCTGGAAGGGTGTGAAATATCTCAAGAACTTACCTTACCCTATCATCCACTACCACCAAGTACAAGGCTCTTATGGGTTTCTACCCCTCTTGTCGTTTTTGACTTATCCATCAAAAGCAAAACGCATTGTAACGGTTCATGAAATTGATAAAATTCAGACCGGCTTAAAGGTAAGGTCATTAAATGTGACCACTACATGGCTTAACAGGGTATACAATAAGGCTGATGCCATAGTGGTCATGACTAGAAAGATGGCTGATCTAATGGTGAAATTTGGAGTTCGCGAAGAAAAAATCAACGTTATACCGTATGGTACAGAAATACCTGCAATCGAGGATTTTAAGCGTGACCAGGTTATATTTTGCGGAGGCCACCATTTAACAAGCGGCAAGGGTTTTGATGCGTTTGTAAAAGCCCTGACGATCTTGCGGGCTCGCGGGTTTACTCCTAGTATTCTAATATACGGGCTAAATTCAGAATATGGACAAGAAAAGGGGATGAGAATGGTTAAGGATGCCGGCCTATGGGAGCAAGTAAAGTGGTTTGACTATAAAGATGATGAGGCCCTTTTCTACGAATTTCAGAAGTCCATGTTTGCGGTGATTCCTTACACAACAAGCGAAGTGGGAGCTGTAGTAACAGCTGCGATGGCAAATGCCACTCCCGTAATTGCAACCAGGAACTCCGGTCTACCTGAATATCTTAGAGAATATGGGTTATACATAAAAGAAAACGACCCTGATGACTTAGCCCTAACAATGCTTAAGGTATCGAAAGACAGCATTTTGAGAAAAAGCATTGGTTCAACACTCCGTAAGATTGCACTGGAGGAATACTCATGGGATGCTATTGGAGAGAAAACCGCTAATCTTTATCAAGAAATATCTGACGGAAATCTATAAACAATTTAACTATAAAGGGTATCCCTCAATACATAAGAAGTTATCTCTAACATATGAACTCGGAGACTAATAACTAATATTGGTAGTAGAAGAAATTACACTAATACAAGATCTGGAAAAGATCAAAGCCGCGTGGGAATCCCTGCTTAAATCCAGCAAACAGAACAATCTCTTTCTTACCTACGAATGGATCTCTATATGGCTAAAACATTTCTGGAATAATAAACCAATTTCGTTTGCCATTATATCAAATGGCCCCGAACCCGTTGGGTTAGCCCCGTTTCTAGTAGATGAACAGGAAAAGTGTTATAGGTTTCCAGTAAATGATTATTCGCATCGGCCTGACTTTATAATTAAATCTGACTATAAAGAGGCTATAACTACGGTTCTGAATACCATCAAAGTTGCAAGGCATAAGTATTCGTTTTACCTTCATGAAGTTAGCGTAGATTCTCCTTTTATCAATTCAATCGAAAGTATTTCAGAAAGTGCCAAGTTGGTACCAGTTATAAAGGAAAGCAGTAACGCACCTTTCTTGACTATAAATGGTGATTATGAAAGTTTCTTTAAAAGCAAGTCCAAACATTTTCAACGTGAGCAACTTAGGAAGTTAAACAAAATCAAAAAGGAAGGTAATGTACGGTTAGAGAGAATTTCTAGCCCTAGCCAGATAGAGAAGGCAATCGTTGATATATTGAAAATAGAAAGGAATAGCTGGAAAGAAAAACAAGGCACTTCGTTCACAGCAGATCCCAAGCTAGCCTTATTTTACAGCGATATTGCAAGGTATACAGCACAAAAAGGCTGGTACAGATCATACATCCTTTATCTCAACTCAAATCCGATAGCGCACTTGTTTGGAATTGCATATCAGAATAAGTATTATGCACTCAAGACATCCTATGACCTAAATTACAGAAATTTATCTCCAGGGGTAGTTTTATTTCAACTAGTTTTACAGGATGTTTTTGAGGCTAAAATCAGTGAATTCGATTTCCTTGGAGTAGAATCCCGTTGGAAGAACGAGCTCGCATCCGGGCTCAGAAAGCATGTAGATGTGTATCTGTACTCTAGAAGTCCACTATCAGTATCCAAGAAACTTTACGAGAACAGCCTTAAACCATTTATCAGGAATAAAGCTCCATTTGTAATCAGCCTTAAAAACTATATGAAACATGCTAAGCATAAAAGAAATAAATAATTATAACGCATTGAAGGCAATGTCTTCTACCTGGAGAGAATTGCTTTCCGAAAGCGAATTGGACAACTTATTCCTAACCTGGGAATGGGTCTCAAATTGGATTGAGACATTTCTTACCGAGGAAGACCGAAATAGTAATTTATTTGTTTTAATTGTGTATGAGGATAGTAAAGTGGTGGGGATCGCACCTCTGTATATAAAAAATACAAAATTCTTAGGTAAAATGAGTATTAAACAGTTAGGGCTTATAGCGGACACCTTCGTAAGCTCTGATTACCTAGGATTTATCGTAAAGAAAAAGAAAGAGGCTGAAGTTATACCGTTTGTATTGGATTACCTATTTAAAAGCAAGCTCTGGCAGGTTGCAGTATTTGAGAGCATACCGGCATCTACGCTTTTTCTCGACAGGTTGATTAGCTATTTGGACTACCTCGGCAAGTATTACAG
>WALX01000086.1 GCA_015522625.1 Candidatus Hestiella sp. | reverse complement strand
GTATAAAAATATTGGCAGTAACGAAAGTTGAAAGGGATAGAAAACGAGTTGAAAGCATATACAAGACATTACCACCCCCTTCTAGGTTTTACATAGAGGGGGGCAATGCATATGTAGAAATTGCCGAAAGAAAAATACCAATCGGAGGTATTATGCCTAAACTAAAGAAAGGAGAATCACACCTCCATTATACGACAAGTTTGTGTCCAGTTTGTATGAGGCTCCTTCCAGCAAGGGTCTTTGAAAGGGACGGAAAGGTTTATATAAGAAAAATATGTCCAGAACATGGTGAATTTGAAGAGCTCTACTATGGTGATTCAAAGCTTTATACACATATGATGAGCTTTGAAGAAACAGGTAAAGGCCCGGGGAAAATAAAGGCTTATGTTGGCTTGAATGCGCCGTGCCCTTTCAATTGTGGATTTTGCCCCATGCATGAAAATCACACAGCACTCGCAAACCTAGTAGTAACCAACAGGTGCAACCTAAGTTGCTACTATTGCTTTTTCTATGCGGAAAGGGCAGGTTATGTTTATGAACCAAGCATTGAGTTGCTTAGGTATCAAATAAGACAGCTAAAAAAGCAAGGTGTCACGATGGCTATACAAATAACTGGAGGGGAGCCAACACTAAGAGATGACCTCCCAGACATTATCAAGATGCTGAGAGAGGAAGGGGTCAAGCATATACAACTAAACACAGCTGGTGTAAAGTTCGCGGAGCTTTACTTTAAAGATCCAGAAGAAGCCATAAGCTATTCTAAGACCTTAAGGGAGGCTGGTGTAAATACAGTATACATGAGCTTTGATGGAGTCTCCCCAAAGGCAAATATAAAGAACCATTGGGAAATACCATATATTTTTGAAGTTTTCAGGAAGTCCGGTATGACAAGCGTCGTTTTAGTGCCAGTATTGATAAAAAATATGAACCTTCATGAAGTCGGAAAAATACTCAAGTTTGCCGCCAAAAACCTAGATATAGTTAGGGGAGTTAACTTCCAGCCAGTTAGCCTGACTGGGCAGTTAAAGAAATCTGAAAGGGAGCAGATGAGAGTAACCATAGCTGATGCAATAAAGGCGATTGAAGAGCAAACTGATGGCCAAATACCAAGAGAAACGTGGGCACCAATACCATATGCCGCAAAATTTGCAAAGTTTATTGAAGCGGTGACGGGCACTGAGCAATTCTGCATGTCAAACCATCCGATGTGTGGGGCAGCGAACTATGTATACGTGGAAAAGGCGCCTGATGGAACGCCAATCAGATTTATTCCAATAGGCTCGTTCTTTGATATAAAAGGATTTGCAGAATATCTGGACAGGGAGAGAATAAATATAATGGACAGTAGGGCCAAGAAACTGCACCTACTCAAAGGCATAATAGATCTGAGGAAATTTATCTATAAAGAGAAAATGCCAAAGGGATTGAAGTTCAGCAAGCTGCTAACCAGCATAATATTAAAGAGAAGCTACGAAGCACTTGGACAATTGCATTATAACATGCTGTTCATAGGGATGATGCACTTTATGGACATGTATAACTATGACGTCGAAAGGGTCAGGAGGTGTAACATAAGCTACCTTATGCCAGATGGAAGGGTTGTGCCTTTCTGTGCCTTTAATGTAATGGAGTCAATATATAGGGACTATGTACAAAAGAAATACAAAAAGGCTGATATAAATATAAGTAGCCTAAAAGGATTCAATCCTGGGGAAAAGTACGATAGATCAAAATACTTACCTAAAATCTTGAAGGATCCCTTGTATCATGAAGCATACAAGGGGCTTATCTAGACAAGTGGTATTTTTGGGTATAAAACTCCATACCTTATGTTTATCCAATCCGAGCAGAGGCGACTTACACTCTTTACGTAGAGTTGGGCGTTGATTTCATCATAGATTCCTTTTTCAAATATAGCAATCCCACTACCAAAAACATAGGGGGAAATAGTTACCCATATCTCATCAACAACACCTGATCTCAACAAAGAAAAGTTTAAATGACCACCACCCTCAACCATTAGTTTCTTTACACCAATATTAAATAACCGCTCCATCATCTCCAATATATCTAGGCCTTCTTTTTCCTTGACCTTCAAAATGTTTATCCCCCTTTTTCTAAAACCCGTGAGCCTTTCCTCGGAGATCGACGCTGAGGTCACAAGAACGCTTTTTGCTGGATTTTTGAAGACTCTGGCACCAGGATTAACCTTCAGCTTTGAATCAACCACTATTCTGAAAGGATTTTTACCATAAACTAACCTAGTAGTAAGCCTTGGATCATCATTTAGTATTGTATTGGCACCAACCATTACTCCATCCGAATATGACCTTAGTAGGTGTTGCAACCTGAAATCATCCTCACAACTAAGCCTAGAAGATCCAAGGCTACTTGATATTTTCCCATCCAAGGTTTGAGTCGAAAAGATTATTGTATAAGGCCTGAACATACTACCATCTCAGAAAAAAGGTTAACAGAAAGGCTTAAAATTCTATAAATAGACTTTAGAATTTCAGCGTACTTGCAAAACATCCTTTACGCTCCGCAACCATTTTAAATATCTTTGCATTTCAAACTCCCTTACATATGCTTTGCAAGGTAAATGTTTTAAACACATATTAGCTTCTTTTTACAACTATAATACCCAAGTTATAGGGGATTTTAATGGGCACAACAAACATAGAACGCCTCTCTACTGGAATAAAGGGATTTGATAAGCTGATTTCTGGCGGGATACCAAGAGGGTTTTTCGTTGCAGTCGTTGGCGAGCCGGGTACAGGAAAAACGATCTTTTCCCTCCATTATTCATGGCAAGGAGTAAAAGAAAATGACAAGGTGATATATGTTACAACGGAGGAGAGCAGGGAAAGCATAATTAGACAAGGGAAAATGTTTGACATGAGCTTAGATGAAGCTGTGGATAACAACAAAATGGTAATCATAGATGCGTTGATGAAGTCTGTTAATGATGAATGGACGTTAAACGAAACAGATATTGATGAACTTATTAGGAAAATAATAGACGCAAAGAAGAAGCTTGGATATGGGAGGGCTAGGCTAGTCATAGATAGCATGTCAACTTTTTGGCTTGATAAACCTGCCATGGCTAGGAAATACAGCTATTCCGTTAAAAGAATACTATACAAATGGAACTTTACAGCTCTTTTAGTAAGCCAATATGCAATAACTACATCTAGTGCTTTCGGGTGGGGGGTAGAACATGTTGCTGATGGAATCATAAGGTTTGGTAGAAGGATATCTGATGGTGAGTTAAAAAGGTATGTTTTGGTAGAGAAAATGAGACAAACACCTCATGACCTAAGAATACACTTCATTGAGATTCAGCATGGCATTGGAATGAAAATAACCGAGGGTACAAACCTAAGAAAAGAAGATATAGCACTACCGGAGAAAGTAAAGGAACATATGAGGAATAACATAAAGATTGATGGAGAATATAAACCATAGAACCTCATGCTAATATAAGGATCTCTTTTTAATCAAGTCTATCAAATTGTTCCTTATACTCTTATTAATAGCTAACATCACACCATAAAATATAGCAGCCTCTGCCAAGCCTGGTAAAACCAGTACCTTTGCGTCTATTAATAATCTAGTGGAAGGTGGGCCTATAGGCCTTAAAAAGTAAGAAATGACCACTGATAATAAAAAATATGCAATTATCTTTGGAACCAACTCCTTAATAATGTATTTTCTGGCATCTTTAGGTAAGAAGTATACTGTATTAATTATAGAAGATATGACAAACCTAAAGAGGTAAATTATTGACCAAATGAGAAGCAAAGTAGAAAGTGAAAAGGACTTAAAAAAAGAGAAAAACAAAAAGAGAAGAGAAATGTAGAATAGTGGCGATACTATAGAAAAAATATTCATCTTTGCAAACTTCTTAGTAGCTTCAACTCCTCTCTCTCTTACCCAACCCACAGCAATCTGGGAGATACCATTATTGAGTATCTCCACCATTGCAGAAATTAAAAAGATGGATAGCGCTCTAGTGGCCCAGGCATATATTGGGTTATAAATATAAATGACATACTTAGGGTACATTACTCCATAGGCTATAAAGGGGAGCACTATTATTAGCGACACTTCAACGTTTTTATAAGCAGTTCTAACATCTCCAGTCCTCAATACATATGAGTGCAGGTACCTGAGCCCCACATTTGTTGACTCTTTAAGCAAGGTAGAAGATGATGAAGTTATGAAAAACGCGGCCACTATTAAGCTTCCAATTAAGGGATAAGCAACCATAGCATCTAGTGTAGGTATTAACCCAATTATTACACCAATTATTGTTGCTTGCGATCCATAGACCCACTCCTTAATAATTCTACCCACATTTCTTGGCCTATCTTGGCCTATCTTATCCTTCAGCCAAAAAAGAGCAAGAGATGAACTCAAAAAGTAAGAAACAATCGTCGCTATAAATGCATAGAGGAGTGAAGAAGATATTACATACACAAAAACAAAAACAAAAAAAGCATAAGAACTTCTATAAAACAACTCGAGCAATGCCATCTTCAGCGGTCTAGCAGCATCAACAACGACCCTTGTGCTACGAAAAAATGCTTGTAGGCCCAATGAAAGGGACGCTACAGCTATTAAGAGGAGGTCAGCGCGTGTGTATAAGAAGAGCAGGATTAATCCTATGATAAAGCTAATGGAAGCTTGGAAAAAGGAAAACAATATTGATGCATAGTAGGAACTTTCATGATTTTCAACCGTATACCTATAAATCCATATCGAAAATATGCTTAATGGTATTGTAGCATATGAGATAATTCTTTTTGTTGCAAGTTGAAATATTGCATAGTCTTGGGGCAGTAACTTCCTAGCTAAGACTATAACAGCTATTATATTTACCAGCAGTGCAAGAAGATAAAGCACCATCCTTCCTATAGATATCCTTACAGCCTCTATTTTTTGTTCCTTTGAGGTACTTACATTTGGATAATTTTCCAAATATTTACTCCCTCATTTTGTATCAATATACCTGAGTTGACTTAAAACATAGCTCCTTATTTCCTCTACACTAGGTAAGTCTTCTACGAGCCTTCCGTTCTCTATGTATTTTTTCATTATATCTATTGGCTTGTCTTCCTTATTTCTGCAAACAGGTAACTCCTTGGAGTTCCAATATTTTATATAATATTCTAAAGGCCTACACGAATATACCTTCTTCGCTCCTGCCAACTTCCCCCTCTTAGTGAAAGGTATCCAACCATCTCCTCTATTAATTTCTACTATATCCATGCTAAGATCAATGCTGGGTGCCATAGCTATAGAAGTGCCAACACCAAACCCGTCAACAATATCCCTTAAAGAAAGAATAGCATTTTCGTCTAGGCCGCCACTCACAACTATTTTAACATCTCTAAACCCATTTATATCTAGGGTCCACTTTATCTCTTCCACTATATCCCTCATGCTACCCCTTCTGCTTGATGGTGTATCTAGTCTGATTCCCCAAAGCTTCTTACCGAAGATCTGGGCTGCCATCAATGCTTCAACCTTTTCATCGTTGAGCGTATCAACAAGCGCAATAAACTTTGTTTCCTTCCCATAGATTTTTTCAAACCATTCCCAAGCTTCTTTCTGGTTACCAAATACCAATATTAGCGCATGAGGCATTGTGCCCTGCGGTTTTATACCTAGATACTTTTCGGACAGCGCACCACTTATGCTATCGGCCCCACCTATAAATGCTGCCCTATCAGCAGCCGGATAAACTGCCGGGTGCAGGGATCGTATCCCAAAAAACAAAAGCGTTTTATTTCCAATAATATACTTCAATGCAGCCGCTTTAGTTGCTATACTAGAGGAGAATCTCAGCAGACCTAGGAGAGGGGCTTCAAATGTTGCAAAGTCACTATATTTACCCTCAACGATCATTAGCGGCATCTTCCTTGTAAAGAGAGTACCTTCAGGTATTGAATATACAGTTACTGGCTTGTCTTTAAGTAATGCTAATGCCTCTTCAAGACCTGCATAAACTGCCCATTCAGCTCCACCAGGTATGTTGCTATATAGGTGAACCTCCATTCTAACCTTAACATTAGAAAGCCCTGCTGCGTCAATAACATTCTTTGTTCTAAGAAAATAGATGTCTGTAGCTTCGCCATTAAGTATTTCATCAACATTAGCCAAGTAAATCCTTGGTACCCTTTTCAACGTTAAATCCCCCGTAGATGAAAATATGGCCCTAAGAATTTATAGATATCTGGTTCGCCTAATCGTGTTTTTATACCAAGAATGGCACCTTTGAAAAGCAAATGAATTTAAAACCCTATGGATATCAATCTACCTAGGATTAGGTGTGTCAGAGCCTATTAAAAAGTTATGGAAAGAGCTTTCAAAAATGCTAGAATCCAAGTCAGAAGCCCTATACAAACTTGTTAGTGACTTTATAGTAGATGTGAACACAGAAAACATCAACTATATCATAAAGAATAACAAGCTAGTTTTTCTATTCTTCACAGCAGATTGGTGTGGACCATGCGTAAGTTACCTACAAACCTTTAGAGAGGTAGCCTCTTTGCACATCTTACCTAATGTTTTCTATGGAAAGGTTAACGTAGATTCTAGCTACACGATTGCAGATAAATATAAGGTAAGGCATATACCATCGATAATGATATTAATTAATGGCGATGTAATAGACTCTATTGTTGGTCAAACAGATAAAAGCAGGCTAGAGTCAAAGATTGTTTCCTATATCAATGTGATCAAAAGCCAATCATAAAGACATTTTTAGGCTAGAGACTCTTACAAGACCTGCACTACAGATATTATAAAAATAAAAAGCTTACCAACTTAAGGAATGCAAGTTAGTAGTTAAGTTTAAATTGAGTATAGAGTTATAAAGCATCTTTCCATCCATAAAGCGCGGTGAGAAATTTGGACTTTGAGTTGTCATCAGATGAAAAATTGTTTAAAGACTCAGTTAATGAATTCCTGTCAAAGACCCTAAACCCTGTCTGGACAAACATAGACAGCGAAAAAAGGATCCCTACGGAAATAATCAACAAAATGGGTGAGCAAGGGTTATTTGCTATACCTGTCCCAGAGGAGTACGGAGGACAAGGCGGAAACTTCCTGCTGGCTTCAATAGCAGTTGAAGAGGTAGCATACAACGATCCCGCAGTAGCAACCGCGGTCTTTACTCTTTTGAACAACAGCTGGCCCTTTATACTATATCTCTATGGAAATGAAGAAACAAAGCAGGAGATTCTACCTCTAGTAGGAAAAGGAAGGGGATTTTTTGGGATTGCATCTACGGAGTCGATAGGCGGAAGTGATGTCGCAGGAGAAAGGACAAGCGCAAGAAAGGAAGGAAACCTCTACATAATAAATGGAGAGAAAATCTATATTAGTGGAGTTAGGGAATCCCTTGAACAACTAGATTTAGGTTCTTGGTACCTCATAGCAAGAACCAGTAAACCGGAGGATAAACACAGAGGCCTAACAGGCTTTGCATTTATAGGTAATAAAAACGGAAGGAAGGCTGAGAACTTTGAATATTCCATTTTAAACACTATAGGCAGGCATGCGATCTCTACTGGGTTACTGAGATTTAACAACACACCAATAGAGCAGAAGTATGTCATTGGAGAAGAAAACAAAGGATTTTATTTGGCGATGCAGGGCTTTTCCCTAGCTAGGATACTGGTTAGCGCAGCAAACATTGGAGCCGCTAAGTGGGCACTTGAACAGGCTGTTCGATTTTCCAGGGAAAGAAGAATGTTTGATGACAGACCAATAGCTTCGTATCAAGGCGTGAGCTTCCCCATAGCAGAGGTAGCAGCAAAGTTGGAGTCGGCAAGGCTCCTTGTTTACAAAGCTGCACAACTGGCGGACAAGATCTATATTAAAAAAGAAGCTGGTTACAGGCCTCATGATTTGAACTACTGGGCATCGATCGCAAAGATAATGGCCGTCGAAACAGCATTTAATTCTGCAGAAGTTGCCATGAAGACTTATGGAGCCTATTCTTATACGGAAGAAGCAGACCTCTTCAGAAACATGCTTGGAGTGCTTTCATATTACGTCGGAGCCGAAGGTTCGCAAAACATAATGAGGTACATAGTTGCCAGGGAGTTAATTGGCAGGGAGTATGTTAAGGCATAGTTACTTGCTATACTTATCGCATCTACAATATTTTTCTCTTAGGTTATTTATAAGAGACTTGCAACTCTCCACCTTCCGCTTAGCATAAACTGAACCGTGATTTGAAGCATTAATAAGTGAATCTGTAACATCGCATATTAGCCTATCAAAAGATATCCTATACATATCTAAGACTTTTTCATTAATCTTAATTTGCGATGTTTTTAAGAAAGGTAAAAAATCATCAACAGCTGAGGATCTAAGAAAGATCCCTTCAGAGTTTACTATCAACTTTTTGTTGCTTCCAATATCTATGGAAACTTCATAGTCGCCTGCTGGAGGCGCCAAGCACAATACCAACCCTACACCATTGATACCTTCACATTTGCAAGGCATTCCTCCCACATACTAACAAAAGTCTTTCAAAGCCTATAAAGTAGTGCATAAACTATGCTTAAAAACCCAACCATAAATATAATAAAAAGAGAGTGATGTGATTGATGCAACCAACACAGATCGCAAGGAAGATTGAGGACCTGAGAAGGTCCTTGTCGAAAAAAGGTGGTATAAATGCAAGTGCCTCCGCTACCCTTCTATCTATATTAGGGGTAATAAGAAAGGTAGAAAAAATAGAGAAATTTACAAGGTGCATAAGTGCAAGCAAGAAATCATGTATAGATATGGGCAAAGGAAACCTATGTAGAAGTGAGTGCAGCAATGCTTTTATATTAGAGCTGGACAGCGAAGAAAAGATATGGAGAATAGGTGGTAATGCTTTCGGTTCGAATTTTTCTGGAGACAAAATAAAAATAGGAATTAAAGATTTAAAGATAGAGGTATATCCAGATAAAATCTTAGTAGGCATTAATGGGAATATTCTTGAAATACCAGCAAATGCGAAGGAAATTGCAGAAAACAGCTACCTTATAGCAAGCGTTACAAATAAAATAGATGCCAACCTAAGAAATGCACTTATAGGCCTAACTGAGTGTGCAAAGTCATTAGGGTTGAGATGTTAAATAAATATTTGCAAATAAAACTACCAATGCCGTCTTGGCATCTTCTATGATGCCCTTATTGATAAAATCCATAGCCTGTTTTATATCGACTCTAATCGGTTCTATTATTTCTGTTGCTTCTGGAGAAGATTTACCCATTAGTGGGTCTATGGACAGGTAATAATGCATATACTCCGTAGTATATCCAGGAGACACGTACCCATTTACAACGTTTACTAGCTTGGTTGAGATTAAGCCTGTCTCTTCTTCAAGTTCCCTTTTAGCAGTTTCCTCTGGTTTCTCGTTATGTTCAGCCGTGCCGGCTGGCGCCTCAATAATATACTTGTCGATCACCGGCCTATATTGTCTTAATAGCACTACTTCTTTTGATCGAGTAAAAACCGGTAAAATGCAGACGGTGTGGGATAGGAAGTTTATTTTAAACATCTTCAGCCTTTTATTGTTTGGCAATTGCTTATCCTTAACCTCAACTATTAGCCTATTTTTAAAATTAAATACCTCCATCCTGCTTACCCCCGCTCTTATGACTCCTTCCCAACTTTTCGTGTGCCTTCGCCAGCTCTCCTGAAGATTGCACAGCAAGCAGGTTTAGTTCGCCGGCCAAAACGGCAGATGCTATTATTTCCGCAAATTTTAAAGAGTTGATACCCGCTGGATCACCGCCCCCATAGATACCTAAGAGACTTAAGGCCTCTCTTTGAGTAGGGAGCCATGTACCCCCTCCTACTGTGCCTATCTCTAGGCTGGTCAGCGTAACGGAAATATACAATGCTTCACTCCTAACCTCGGTCCATACATATCCCATGCTGCTCTCTACTACCTGCGCTAGGTCTTGGCCTGTAGCAGCAAATATGGCCGCAACTATGTTTGCAAAATGTGCATTATAACTTAGGCTACCAGAAACTGCATTGCCAAGCAAGTTCTTTGTTTTGTTTATATAGTCCATTTCATTAGCACTAGTTCTCATTATCTTCTTCAATAGCTCATCTTTTATCAATGCCTCTGATATAACGTATTTTCCTCTACCCAAGATCTTGTTCAAATAGCTGGGCTTTTTATCAACGCACAGATTGCCGCTAACACTTATACATCTATGCTCACCTGAATAATTTTTGTTGATATAACTGCAGATCCTATCGCTAGCTATTGTAGCCATATTCATGCCCATTGCATCTCCTGTTTTAAAAACGAACCTAAACCAAACCAAGTTTCCGACTATAAATACTTGAATGTCGCTTAAAGACGTATGCCTAGAATCCTTATTGACTATTTCTTTTATATCGTCGACGTGAGTCCTTATCCATTTCGATAGTTTTACTGCATCATTAACACCAGGGGTCCACACTAAAGGAGCCCTAGACATACCATCATAGATTACCTTTGTCCTAACTCCTCCGGCAAGCGTTAATAGCTTTGCTCCCCTATTGACCCCAGCAACAAGGGCTCCTTCCGTTGTTGCCATGGGAATATAATATTCTCCCTTGACATATCCTCCATTAATTTTGAGTGGACCTGCAACACCTAAGGGGATCTGTACAGCACCTATAGGATTTTCGATATTATGCCCAACGATATCTTCAAAATCTAATAGGGTTGAAGATATAGCAGAAAGTTTTACTCCATACCTTCTCTCCAAAAAAAGCCTTCTTATAAGAGCGGCTAAGTTCGAATTTTTAATGATGGAACCTATTTTGCTTATGCTTAATTCTCCGTTTTCTAGCTTATCGATTACCTTATTGATGTCCTCATCCATTTACCTATGCACCATCACTGGTCTGAACTTTAAAAGATAATAAATTAGGCCTGAATCCCTGTCTTCCCGTGTCCTCCTTAATACTGCCTCCACTTCGATGCCCTCTTTTAACGAATTTTTATCAGCCACATCTGTTAATTCTGCGACAACTTTTGTTATTCCCAAATCGATCAGCCCGAAATAAACAGGCGATTTTGGTCTTGCTCCCTCGGGCACAGCATATATTGTAGTATAAGACAATAACTTACCTCTCTTCGGAAGCTCTATTAATTCAAGGTCTCTACTCCCGCAATAAGGGCATGCCTTTTTGGGCGGGTAATGCACCTTACCACAGGCCTTACACCTAGAACCATAAAGCCTGTATACGGAAACCTTTTTCCTCCAAAACCTCGATATAGAGAGATCCATTGCCATATCCTCACACCCCCTCTAACAATGCCACATATGAATTAGATCCAAGGCCATTCAAAGAAATAACTAATCCTCTCTTAGCGTTATCAACCTTAATCCCTGGGAATTCCCCAGAGATTTGAAGAGCAGACTCAGCAACCTGATATACACCTGTTGCACCTATTGGGTGGCCCCTCGCCTTTAAGCCACCACTCGGATTTATTAACGGTTTGTCACCATTCAAAGAGAAATGCCCCTCTGCTATAAGCTCTGGAGCTTTGCCACGCTCGGCAAGCCCGATTGATTCTAATATTATCGGTGCAACTATTGTAAAGGAATCATGGATCTCCATAAAGTCTATCTGAGAAATGTCTGCAATGGAAGAAAGCTTCCTATAGGCACTTAATAGGGAATCAAAGATAAGCGGATCATCTAAAAGCTCTATTCCACCAAGTCCTGTAGATGACTCTATAGCAGTTACTTTAACTAACGGGGTCTTTACCACATCCTTACTTGAAACAACAACTGCAGCAGCCCCGTCTCCTATAGGATAGGCGTCAAGTAAGGTTATAGGATCTGCCAATATTTGCGACTTCGATACTTTATCTGGCTTAATTGCAAACCTCAGCATTGCATATGGATTTTCTTTGGCATTTGAATGCATTAATGCAGGCCAATATGACAACGTCTCCCTATCTACATTATAGGTATTCATGTAGAGCCTCATTAAGAGGGCTGCATCACCGGCAAACCCTATATTATAAAAAGACCTAAGATCTGAATCGTAGAGCATCTGTAACTGCTTGTACGCCTTTGAGCTGACATATTCTGTTAGTTTTTCTGCCCCTATGACTAATACCTTGTCTGCTTGGTGTGATTCTAAGAGAGATTTTGCAATGGCAATAGCAGCCAATCCACTTGCCTCCCCTGCTTCTACATTTAGTGCTCTTATACCCCTTAGGCCTATATATGATGAAACATATCCTGCTATGTCTAATTGATTGTCTTGTAAAGGTGCTAAAGCACTAGAAAAGATAAGGTAGTCTATACCCTCCGGTCCTCCCACCTGTTCAATAGCGTTGAAAGCCGTCTGTGCAGCCAAGTCCTTAATGCTCAAACTATAATGACGACCAACCTTCGTTAGACCTACACCTTCTATATATACTGCCATAGTACCACCTTACTTAATGACATGCATAATGGACCTAGCCTTTGAGTACATACCATAATCTATTAATACCTTTCTATCTAAGTAATCCCCTACGCTTGGTGCTAATGCTTTCCTCTCTTCTATAGAGTCCGTAACCCTTATGTAGTATGCATCACTTCCAGCTCCGCTGCCGAAGGGTGCTAACAGTATTTTTTCTCCAGGTCTAGCCTTATCAAGCACCTTTGCCAGACCCATCAAAGCACTTGCATTATATGTGTTTCCTATCATTGGAGTTACAAGCCCATCTTTCATTTGGTCGATAGTAAATCCAAGTCCCTTTCCAACTTTAACCGGAAACTTTCCATTAGGCTGATGAAATATTGCATAGTCAAAATCCCCTGGTTTTAAACCTGTTTTTTCCAATAATGCACGAACTGCGTTCTCTATATGATAGAAATAGGCAGGCTCGCCAGTGAAACCTTCTCCATGCAGCGGATAAGGTTGCGTTGCCCTTCTCCAGAAGTCTGGTGTATCAGTAACGAAAGTAACAGAGTCTTCAACTATAGCCGAAGCGTTTTCACTTGGGCCTATTACAAAGGCAGCAGCACCGCTTGCTGCTGTAAATTCTAGTACATCACCAGGATTGGCCTGAGCAGTATCGCTACCTATTGCAAGGCCGAATTCAACGAGTCCGGAATCCACCATACCTATCAACGACCTTAATCCTTCACTACCTGCCCTACAGGCAAACTCCATATCACTAGCCATAGTATAGGGTGTTATTCCTAACGCCTCTCCTATTATCGTAGCGCTAGGTTTTACTGCATATGGCTTCGATTCAGTACCAAAAAATATGGCGCCAATCTTCTTAGGATCTATCCCTGCCCTTTTTATAGCATTTGATGCCGCTTCATAGGCCATTGTAACTGAGTCCTCGTCGGAGGAGGCTACAGCCTTTTCAACAACATCAAGACTTTCGTATTGCTCAGGAGACCAGCCCCACACCTTCGCTATTTCAGACAGGGGAAGCCTATAAATTGGTATATAAGCTCCCCAACCATGTATACCTGCCTTTGGACCGTGCAAACATCAACACCTTCTCGCGTTAATTTTGAACGCTACCATATAAAAGCGTTTCGTCATATGACTATATGTTAATCGACAATTGCCTATCAAGCCTCTTTGATAGAAAGCAAAAAATATGGCATACATATTTTAAACCATTTGCCCCTCTAGAGGATGTTTTAATTATCCTCTAGGGACTTCCACTTCATCCATAGCCTTTTTTCAGCGATTATATAGACATACTGCCTCAGCATACCTGATAGCTCTGCATGATATAAAAAGACACGAACTAGTATAGAAAGTTATAATCTAAAGTTTCTGCCCCAAGTTCTATTGAAAGAAATGCTGCCAAAACATAAAACTATTAAACCTATACCCAGAATAGATTAAAGTGCAGGTGGGCCCGTAGCTCAGCCTGGTAGAGCGGCGGGCTCTTAACCCGTAGACAACAGGCAGTAGCCTAGCCTGCCGTAGGCGGAAGTCCCGGGTTCAAATCCCGGCGGGCCCGCTACATGATGAAAAAGGGCTCCTTCTATTAACCTTATTGGATAAAAAAGGTTCATAATTACTTAAAATTTAACAAGCACATTAGGCCTAGATCAAACATAGACTTTAAAGAATCCCTAGACATAGCAAAGCTATTTGCGTACAGCGTCTGCCCAAAAGTAAAGAATAAGAGAATGTCGATAACTGTTCCCACCAAGTCTAAAGGTAATCTTTAATATTACTTTTAAAGGTGCTTAATCATAAATAATGAAATTTTTTTATTTCTACCAATAATGTTTAATACCTTGTTCCGATATAAACACTAAGAGGTAAAGGGTGATATGAGATGCCTGAAAAACTACCGCCTGTAAAGGTAAAAGATCCCTCTACTGGTAAGGAGGTAGAGCTACAGCCCATAAAGGTATGGACTTTAGCTCCTAAATCAAGAAAAGGAGTTAAAATAGGCCTTTTCAAGAGCCCTGAATCGGGAAAGTTCTTCAGGGCAAGGGTACCTGAAAACTATCCGTAGCTTTCTGGCCCTTGAAAAGATTTTTTTACCATACCTGCAAAGCTCCCTTTTTTGCTAATAACATAAACTGATTGAGCAGGAAATGCCATAACATAAATGCACTCTAGAAAGAAAACAAATAGCCCTACAGCTCCTATAAATATGGAGATTACATTGGGTTGCCAAGAAATCAGAGAAAGCTTTGATATAAATACTGCTATAACAGCACAGAAAATAATAGCTAACAAGATAAAATTTGAGGACAGAATTCGACCTTCTGACATAAAAATGATTGTGTCTTTAGACGCATCATATTGGAAAAATAGCACCGAAAAAGGCGTGGGAGTTGCTGTAGCGCTCAGCTATCCAGAGCTAGAAATGGTTGATTGCTTTGTGACAATAAGAAAAGTGTGCGTCCCATATATACCTGGTCTCTTAGCATTTAGGGAAATGTATTTACTAACCCCTTCTTTAATTAACCTATGGAAAAACGTCAAGCCAGACGTGGTTTTTGTTGATGGCCATGGGTATGCCCACCCAAGATTTGCTGGATTGGCAACGCACATAGGCGTTGTCTTTAACATACCAACAATTGGGATTGCCAAGAAAAGGCTTGTAGGACAGGAGGTGCAACGTGGAAGTGAATATATTCTGGCCTATAAAGATAGAATCGTAGGGAAAATACTTCCCTTAAACAACAAGAAGTTCTACATAAGCGTTGGAAGTAATATAACCTTAGATGAAAGTGTAGAAATTGTAAAACGAACAGTAAAAGGGAAGCATATAGTACCGAACAGCATAGCAGATAGGATCTCTAAAAATATGAGAAAAAAGTACTCAATCGTGAAACTCGATGATATTTTAATAGAGGAGTGTAAAAAAGACCTTCTGGAAAAAATATAATTAGTTTTTCACACCATTACTTGCCTTTTAAGTATCTTTCTAGCGCCGTTTGTATGGGATTCTATGATAATACCATCCCCATTATTTTTTATTGTTAAGACCTCATCCAGTATCCTTCTTCCGCATACCGGACATTTGTAATACCTAGTTATCTTCGTAACCCTCCTATTCCCACTAATGCTCTTCTCGGTTTCAGAGAGATAATCCATTGGAACTTTGCATCTAGGGCAGAGTATAGTTGTGTATCCATTATTTGCCATTCTTTTCCACCAGTTCTTTCCGTTCTTCCTTGCCTTCTTCCTCTTTAGTAGTTGCACGCAAAATTTATAAAAGTATAATATTATAAACTGGGTTGAAAAGGTTAATAACTGCAGGCTTCAGGTAGGCTCTATTTATTTTATCTTTATTTATCCATAAAATTGTATTAAACTAGAGAATATGCAAGAAACAAAAATTATTTAAAAGCATCTATTAGAAGTTAAAATTGGTGGAAGCATGAGTGAATACCTTGACCAGGTAAAGGATCAGATTAGGGCCAATGTAATTAAGAGTGGCTTAAAGATAGAGCCTAGAGGAAAAAACTCCTTTGTTTTAAAGAAAGAGGGCACAGACTTTATGATAATTAGAGATACAAGCGATCAGGTAGAAATCTCATTTCAAGGACAAAGGTATCAATACGACAAATATTACACAAAACCTGAGCACTTGGCACAAGTCATATTAAACGTTGTAAGCGCTCAGTTAGGCTAGCAGAACACCTAAGTTAGGGTACGGAAACTATTTCGTAAAATTGTGTCAAATCATGGCTTTTTGAGTCCTCTTAAGGCTATTATGTATGCCGATGCTGTGTGTCTATCCAAACCATGCTTCTTCGTGATTATACCATGCTCTTTAGAATTTGTTGTTTCTTTAGGGTTGTAGCAGTTCCTGGTTTGTAGGTCTTTTAAGGTCTCTGTAGGCTTCTTGCCTTTAGGACTATACATGAGAATACGGCTCAGACGAACAGTTATAGCTTTTTATAGTATCCGCCTAAGGTTTGTCGCATTCCCTGAAAATATTTTCTTATTCTAAAACTATTGAATCCTCTTATAAAAGTCATGGAAGCAAAGCACCTCCAGTATTTATTAGTAAGAAAAGGTGAAATAAAGGATGTAGTATCATTAATCACCTCTTAATAAAATTTAATAAAATGCAGCCGTTTTGGGAGTCACTTTTTGAAGTCATAAAAAATTAAAAATAAGTGAACTTTATCCATATGCAATCCTTCTAGGAGGTCACTAAGCAATTTTCATTGCATAGATTCCTTAACTAGCAATACTAATAAAACATTCAAGTATAGATCAACCATTTTCCCCTACCGCTTCATAAAAAGATATAATCTAGAATATTGAAATATTTCCGCCCCCTTATTAATAGCCTTCTTCGACAACTTTTAGCTTATATGACTTCTCGATGGGTTTGCCTTCTATGGGAATTGTAACTATGTCTATTCCGTCTCCAGAAGAAGTATCTCTTTCCATTGTTGTTTTCAGTGCTTGAATTGCTATCTTTTCGGCCTCATCTATATCCAGTTCATCATTATACATTGATTCTAGCACACCAAGGGCAGTTGTACCACCACTACCTACTGACATGTATTTATCTTCGGTTATAGATCCCAACATATCTAAAGTGTAGAGCCTAGGCATACCATCTTTATCTAACCCACCTATTATAGCCTCGATTAAGAAAGGCATCATCTTGTAAGAATACAGTATGTTTGAAAAGAGCTTTGATACTGCATACAGGCTCATCTTGGTTTCATTACTTAGCTCATAGAAGCTTATTTCAGCATTTATGATACGTACTAGTCCCCCTACGTCAGCATACAGGCCACTTAAAGCTATTCCTGCCCTATCGCTCAATAGATATGCTTTTTTTGCATTTCTGCTCATAACGAAGCTTCCGTATGACATTCTCTTATCAGTAGCTAATACAACCCCTTTATTGGTTCTGAGCCCAACTGCAGTACCCTGCTCGTATGAGAATACCATTGCCCTGCACCTTTCTCCACTTCTATATTAAGCTGAGCCTTTATAGGCTTATGCTATTATTTCTTCAATTTATTTTCAATATATAAAAAATTGTTATAAACTTTTAGGTTCTGGAGAAAACAACATAAACTAGGTATAAACATGCAATATGAGCAACCTGTTGATCCAGAAGAAATTACCGATGATATAGGTTCTCTACTAGTAAAAGTTGCAAGGCAAAGCGTGGAACATTATTTCAAAAATAAATCAAGGATGCCTGTGCCAAACGGCCTCCCTAGCATGGTCTATAGACCTGGAGCAGCGTTTGTCACCATAGAAAGCTATTATCCAGATGGGAAAAGCGAGCTGAGGGGTTGCATCGGCTATATAGAACCTATAAAGCCACTTATAAAAACTATTATCGATGTTTCCCTAGAGGCAGCATTCAACGACCCTAGATTTTATCCGCTAAGGGAAAAAGAGCTTAACTCTGTGACATTTGAGGTCTCTGTATTATCAAAATTAGAAGAGGCCCCTAGAGACAAAAATGGAAGGCTTGAGTTTATCGTAATTGGTAGGGATGGTTTAGTTGCAGAAAGGGGTTTTAACAGGGGACTTCTGTTGCCGCAGGTGCCGGTAGAAAACCTATGGGACAAAGAGACGTTCCTATCAGAAACTTGTCTGAAGGCCGGGCTATGGCCTGATTGCTGGCTTGATAACAAAACAAAAATATACAGATTTAGGGCTATGGCGTGGAAGGAATATAAACCAAAAGGCGACGTAATAAGAAGGGATCTATCAAAAGAATATGAAGAGTTGATAAAGATTAATAAAACATAAATAGAATATAAGATCTGGTATTAAAATTAGAAAAGGAGGATGAGAATGCCAATAAATGAGAAAATAAAAGAATACATATCTGCTTGGAAGAGAATAATACTACTATCTAAAAGGCCAGACGAGGAAAAGTTTAACCTGCTAACGAAGCTCAACTTTTTAGGTTTTGTTATAGTAGGTGCCATTGGTTATATAATCCACCTAGTCTACGTTTTGCTAGTATCTTGAGGTGAGAGTGTTGCCTAATAAGGGTAGCAAAATATATGCGATCTCTGTAGTTGGAGGATATGAAGAAAAGGTAGCAATGATATTTGCTGAAAGGGCACATACCCTTAACCTTGACATCAAAAGTATAGTTTACTCTGAAGACCTAAAGGGGACAGTTATAGTTGAGCTAGGTGACCCAAAGGATCTTTACTATCTAATTAGGGGCGTTAAAAACGTGAAAAGGAGGAAGCCAATACAAATAAATGTACAAGATGTGGTGAGGTTATTGAAACCACCAATTTCTATACCCACTTTAGAAAAGGGACAGTTAATCGAAGTCATAGGAGGCCCGTTTAAAGGCATGAAGGGAAGGGTTGTTGAAATATATTCAAGCAGAAGCGAGGCCGACATCACGTTGCTAGAAGGGGATTCAAAAATATTGGTTACTATCCCCCTCGAATATATGAAGGTATCTGAAGAAGAAAAGTGAACTTAGTGATGGGTTGTGCTTTAATTAGCATAAATTACCTCTTCAATCTATAATTCTTTGTGTAGAGGACTATTATCAGCCTTACTAGAGATAATATTATCCCTATTATAAATATATAATCATAGGCTATAGAGCTAGGTTCTGTGAAGAACGAAAACTTAGCTAATTGAATCATGTAGATGGCATAGCCCTTATAGTTTGTCATTAGGGTCGCTGTTAGTACAGGTCCTATAGAAGAACCTAAAAACCTTATCATGGTATTGAAGCCAAGGCCCACAGAGACTTCGCTCTGCGGGACTGATAGGGCAACCATGTTTATTATAGGTATCATCATGGATACCATACCTATCCCTGTTATAAAAGAGTCCATCATTAATTCTAACAGCCCATTTCTATAAAATAAAAACGTTGTAAAGCCTATCACAGTAACTAACGAGCCGTATATCAATAATGGCTTAGGCCCAAGCCTGCTCGTTAAAGAACCTACCAGTGGTGCTATAAAGATCATAGCAAGCATTGTAGGAAGCAGTGATAGCGCTGCGGAAATAACAGAAACACCCAATCCATAAGGAGGGGGCTCTTCTGCGAAATATATGACGCCTAGATACATCATGAACATCACTATACCGGTGACCAAGCCTGCTAGGTTCGATACCATAACATTCCTAATCTTTAGCGTACTTAGCTTGATTAGCGGGTTAGGAGACTTTGTTTCATAGAAATAGAAGCCTGCAAAGAACGTACCACCAAAAATTAGTGTAAGGATCTGTTGTATTGATGTCCAGCCTTTATAAGGTGCCTCCGTTAAGTAGATTAAAATCAGGGCGGTACCCGATGCCAAAATTATCGTGCTAAAGTAGTCTATTTTTTCTTTAGAATATGCAGGTAGTGGTTCTATTGTAGCGAGCGATAGAAGTAATACTATAAATGATGCGACGAAAGCAATACGGAACATTGCAGGCCACCCGAAATATTGGTCTATGTAGGCGCCTGCTATTAGACCGACCGTTGTACCTATCATTATCATTGAACTTATTATTCCTTGAGCAGTAGCGACCTTTTCTTTAGGAAAGATATCAGTAATTATTGCTATTGCAAGGGGGAAGATCGAAAAACCCAAACCTTGTATAGCCCTCGCTGCAATAAGCATGTTTATGCTACTAGAAAAACTAGCTATGAGAACTGCTAGTGTATAAAACAAAAGGGATAGAAGGTAAAGCTTTCTTTTGCCGAACACATCCCCCATTTTTCCAAATAGGGGTGCAATGGCAGCTCCTACAACAAGGTATGAAGAGACTATCCATGCAGCTTGTTCCCTAGTTGTGGATAAAGCGGTTTGTATGTCTGGTAGGGCGGGTATAACCATTGCTTCTACAAAGGAAGTAATCATGGTTGCTAGCGTTAGAACTGACAGTATTACATAGGGATTTCTTTTTGGCATAAATAAATTCCCTCAGCTACTTTCTCCTTGAGCCAATGGCTGCCATGACTACTAGAATTATCACTACAATAACAGCTATAAAAGTTAGGATAAACATGGGAGAGTTGACGCTAGAGTTGGACAGGCCTAAAGAGCTTAGGCTAAACATAGGGCCTATTTTAACTGGAACCTCTATTATCTGGCGCATCTGCTGCATTGTAGGCCCTTGATACCAAGAAACTAGCAAAGGTAGGTAATATGTTCCCTGTTTTATACCGGAGCTTACATCTAAAACATAAGTTACGTTTGCCTTTCCATTACTTACTACATCACCTAATGTGAAGTTTAACCTTTCAATTGCTATTAATGGATTCTCGCTTGATGTAGTGTGAGGAGAAAACACTGGGTTTGGTAGGAGGGTTATAGTAACAAAGCTAGCGTTTGCATATCCTATATTTACTAGTGTTATCGTTATATATTTCTTACTAGCGCCGGGAAAGAGCCTGCTATGCTGCACGCCAACTACCGCAAAATGGGCAGTTGAATACACCTGTAAGCTAACTGGTATGCTCTCGTAACCACTAGTATAGTTGATCCTCAAAGTCAAGGTAGTATTATAGCCCTTAGGAGGGCTAAACTTCATTAAAACTCCGTTATAGCTAAGATATTTGGTTTTCGTTAAATTAGCTAACCTTATAGGAACTGTTATGTTAAGTGGAGTACCTGGAGGTAGGTATGCTATAAATATCTTATTGGATGAATTATAAAGTGGCGAGATCAATTGATTTGTTTCGAGCTCTACGCTCACATTAACTGCAGGGGAGTTGCCCTTATTTATAAGATAAAACGTTATTGACGCGGCTTTCATACCAGCGTATAGAACTGGCGGATTTGTTCTAAACGTCATTAGCTTGATATTGGAGTAGCCTAAAATAGGAACCGATGTATTTATTGTTTCATTTCCACGAACCATAATCGGCATACCCTTTCCTGTTTCCATCATATAATAAACAATAGTTAAGGTCTCGTTGTATATGCCAGGATGTGAAGAGTCGCTCACATTAAAGTAACCAAACAGCCTAATCCTATTGCCTGGAGATACCTCAGGTAAGAATAAAGATATTTGCTTCTGGCCCTTGCTTAATACTAGCGGATAGGAAGAATTAAAGTAAATGCTTACATTATAAATATTAGCCGGGCCTAAATAGACCAGCTCTGTAGTTAGTGGCATATAAGAAGCGCCTGGGTATACCACTAAGGGAGAGGTATTAGTACCCCAAAAGCTCTCTGCTGTAAAGCGTGGTTTTATCTTACTGAGGTTGCCCTGATTTGTGGAAGCAAAACTCGTAACAGCAATAGAGAAAGCTGTCATTAGTATCAACATACCTGTCAGCAAAAGCACTTCCCTATTTTTCACCATAACCTCACCTATTGGTTAGCTATATATAGAAAAGTAGTATAAAAATGTATGCTTTGAACTAAATCTCCAACTAATTATAAACGCACGGAACGAAAAGACAGCTGTGATTTATATATCCGTTTCCTATCCTAGGTATAGGTCTCATTAAGATAGGTTATCTTCTGCTCTACGCTTCATCATGATTACAAACCACACTAAAGTTATAAACACCCTTCAAGAAGCAAATGGCAAGATTCTCTTCACATCTAGGATGTAGGCTCTACAGGTCATCTTCAGAATAAAAACTATGCAGACCTATAAAAACCTTTACCCAAGAAATCGTTACTAAATCCTCATAAGAGCCTGTAGAGCCTCTCACACTGCTTGATATGCAACAGGCCTAGTAAGAATTTAGCTCAATATCTTTAAAAAGTAGAAGTAAACACGTTTAAGGAGCTTTAGAGAAGCCCGCCAACTGGTTAGGAATTTATCTAATAATTGGCTACCTTTACTCGAATACTGAAAAATATAGCTGAAAATGCACCAAGGTACATAACATCAAGATAGCTATAAACCTTTTTGTTCTGTAAAAAATAATAGGGAAGCTTGTATGAAAAGTGTTTCATGCTTTGTAAATGGAAGAATCTACAAATCCTTTAAACCGGTAAAGGTTGCCGACTCAATGGTAGTATTTAATGATAGGATACTTTACATAGGAGAAGAAGATACTGCAAAAGAAATATGTAAGGCTTTGAAAGGAAAAACAATAGACCTAAGAAGTAAAGTAGTATTTCCAGGATTTATAGATTGTCACATGCACCTTGACGAGTTGGGAATATATCTAAACACATTGGATCTGAGAGGTACTAAAAGCATTGAGGAACTTAAGGATAAAGTTAGAAATTATGCAATAAAATCAAACCTTAGCTGGATTATTGGCCATGGTTGGGATCAAGAGTTATTTAAAGAAAAAAGGTGGCCTACGCGGTGGGATATAGATGATGCAATAAAGGATAAACCAGCTTTACTTTCTAGGGTAGACCTTCATGCAGCAGTCTTGAATTCAAGGGCCATAGAAGCCATCAACTTGTTAGATAGGAAACTTGTGGGTATTGAAAGGGATAGAAAAGAAAACCTGACAGGTATTGTAAAAGAAGATGCCTTCCAGTTTGTTGTAGAAAAGGTCAAAGAATCCTTAGATAAAAAGGAATATACAAATATTCTTCAAGATGCACTAAGCTTTACTGCCTCTCAAGGTGTGACAACAGTTGGATTCGTTAGTTGTGATAGAAGATCGCTAAATACCCTACTATCAATAAAGGAAAAGAAGATAAGAGTTAGGGTTTACCTTAACTTGCAGGATGCTCAAGAAAAGCGCCTTCATGTAGATAACCTGGAGATGCTTGAGAATATAGGAATTAAGAAAGGTTTTGGAGACGAAAGAGTAAAAATAAACGGAATAAAGATACTGTCTGACGGAAGCCTTGGATCTAGGACAGCATGGCTTTCTAGGCCGTATAGTGATGATCCTTCGACAAGTGGTTTTCCTAATATTAAAGAAGAGGGGCTTAGAAGGGTTGCGAAGAAGGTTCATGAGGCAGGTTTACAGCTGGCAATTCATGGCATAGGAGATAGGGCAATAGACATGATACTTAATGTATACGAGGACCTTCAAAGTCCCAATAAATTGAGGCATAGAATAGAGCATGCCTCTATTTTGAGGGAAGATCAAGTTGAAAGAATTTTAAGGCTAGGTATTGTAGCCTCAATACAGCCTCGCTTTATACTATCTGATTGGTGGGCAAAGGAGAGGGTTGGGGAGGAGAGGGTCAGGTGGATATATCCGTTTAAAACAATAATTAGCAAAGGAATTGGGGTAGGACTCTCAACAGACGCACCTGTTGAGAAACTTAATCCATTTGAAACAATCTACGCTGCAATAACCAGAGGAAAATATGAAAATGTGCCCTTTTATAATGAAACTAAGGATCAAACATTAAGTTTAGAAGAGGCCCTCTATGCATACACAATGGGTTCTGCCTATGTATTGCATGAGGAAAAAGATCTTGGAAGCCTTGAAGAAGGAAAACTTGCAGATTTTATAATAATTGATAGGGATCCATTTGAAATTAATGAAAAACATATCAAGAAAATAAAAGTCTTAGAAACCTATGTGGGGGGTAGTAACGCTTAAATATTTCAAAGTGTATCATACTATATCTAAGAATAGCAAATGACGGATAAGCTAGTGCCACCTAGGGAAGCGTGCAAGAGGCTTGGCATAAACTTCATTACCTTGAAGAGGTGGATATACTCTGGCAAGATTGGGGCAGTCAAGACTCCTACTGGTAGGTGGATGATACCAGAGAACGAAATAGAAAGAATCATAAGTGGCAAGGTTGAGGATAAGGAGGTTAGAGCTATTATATATACCTGTGTCAGCTCCAGCGACCAGAAGAGCGATTTAGAATGACTAAAGTAACAAGAACTGTTGTTGTTAGGAGTGTTAAGCTTCCCAAGAAATTGTTTAGGATTTTCGTTGAGCTTGAAGGTATGTATCGTAACATGGTAGAGCAAATAGTAATGGATGCAGTTAAAAACAACGTTAAGGGTTTCATTAGGCTTAAGGCTTTGGAATATAGGGAAATTAGAAAGCTTTATCCTAAGTTGCCTTCTCATTATGTTTATACCGCTTGCCAAGATGCCTCTACTAGGGCTAAAAGCTTCCTTAGGCTAAAAAAGTTAAGCTTAGCCAAAAGGAACTATCTGGAGGTAAAGAAGATTACTATTTGACTTGACGACCACTTATGGAAGCCCAACGGGTTCACCTCGATTAGAATAGCAACCCATAAAGGATGGGTAGCAATAGAAATTGAGCCTCACAAGCAATACTGGAAATACGTTAATAG
>WALX01000085.1 GCA_015522625.1 Candidatus Hestiella sp. | reverse complement strand
GAAGCGTCCCATAGGTGTAATGGATATTTTGTTCACCGTTTCTACCTAGGTATTCGTTCCAATCATCTTATATAAGCTCATGGCCACACCTTAGGGAGTTCCACCTCGCTCAAAGAGATTTATTAACCCTATGAGGTTATAAATAGCATTTGAGGCCAATGAAAAGGTATCACATCTCCGTTATTTTTTGAGGGGCTTGAAGCATTGCTCCCATAGCCACTCAAATAATTGCCTTGACTGTCAACAGCCTATATAAATTTTCTTTAATAATTAAAAATGTTTCTGCCCCGAGGTTTCCATAGCCTCAATGCAGTAAAACGTGAGTAGAAGTGCAACGCATCTTGAGGGAACTCACAATGGATTGGAAATAAAGTTACTTAAACCAACACCTTTTGAAAGTGCAACCGTTAATAATACATTAGATATGCGTTTTAAACAATCTGAAGCGTGTTACTCTGGCAATTTTATCCATATCGCAATCAATGACCTCTTCTTTGAATGTGCTTTCATAGAGCCCCAGTGAACTAAGAGCTTTATAAAAATGTTCGACTCCATTAGAAACTATTCCTATAGAATCAAAATGTTTTGCCTTTTCTAACGCTTCTGATACCTGCCTTGATCCTGTCAAATATAATAATGCCCTGAGAGAAGCATTGCTTAACCTTGCTTCTTCAAGGTCATAATCTTCCATAACATAGAAATAGATAAAGGCTAACAAACAAGGATCCTCACCTTTATTAACACTAAATATAAGGCTCCTTGGCTGGTTGAGCTTAGATATCTGCGATAACATAGTATTATCTATACCAAATTTCTCTATGATAGAAACGTATATGTCATCTAATGGAAACTTAAACCTATATACCTTCATCTTATTTTACTCCATTAATTATAGAATTTATTTCAGATTCTATAACACTTTCTTTCTTCATACCGACGATTTCAAGTACCGTTGAGCTTGTATATGCATTATACACAATTAAAGTTGGTACTGCCTGTATCCCAAGCTGATATGAAGTAGCAATTATTGGATACAGGCCTTTTACTGTAGAATTAATTTCGCTTGTATTTATTGTAAGGTTATACTTCTTCATGATACTATAGAGCGTAGAGGGGGTTGGAGGCTTTGGAGGGGTAGCCCATAATCCTAGACTTTCATTTTTAAAATATGTATAGATGCTGCTAACGTACTGTGCGTAAGACTTATCTAATACTAGGTAGTACTTCTGAAAACCGTATTTTTGATAGATAAGGTCTAAAATGGCAATCATCTCTAACGAATATGGATGGACAGGTATGCCCACAAACTCCACCCTAGCATAACCTTTTTCAGCTATAGAGTAGAAGTAAGGGAGCGTGCTGTTTAACTCTACCGCGCAATAAGGGCATTCTGGATCGTAGGCTATTATTATATAGTACTTCGAGCTATCGTTCCCAATGCCTGGCATTAAATAAGAGTTCTTATAAGACAGGAGCGTTGCAAAAGTTATTTTTTCTTCTGTTGTATTAGGGGGAATGGAGGGCTTTACGGAAGTTGCTGAATAAACACCTCCTTTCTTGTGCCCATATTGCATTATTCCTGCCGATACAGCAATTGCCAACACAACAACTACTATGGTAACAGCGTACCATTTATTCATTCCATTACGCCCAAAAAATTATTTTTGTTGCATACCACTGTTTTCATTTTCGCTTTGCTCTATCTCTTTTAATTCCTTTTCAAGTTCTTTTTCAATCTCCTCAATGGGCTTTGGTGGGGGCGTTGTTGCCAAAGTATAACCTATCCATCCTATCACTGCAAACACAGCTACTATGGCCACACTACCTGTTAATTTTAGTAAAAACAGGGATGCTACGGAGGCCCATGGCGGATACCAAAGCAAAAGCAGATACACAACAATTATAACTATCGAGGCCGCAAGCAATAAAGCACCAGTCGATTTATCCTTATTCAAACCATCTCCCTCTCTTGCTTTACATTTTAGGTTATTAGAGCCAGAGATATATAATCTTATCGCATTGCATACAAATCATCTTATCATCTTTTCTAATACCTCGTCATTGCCATCCTTAACGTTTTTGTCCCTTTCTATATTTCTTTTGTTACTTTCAAGTTCATTTACTATCACGGCCCTTGTCCCTTCCTTTTCCGCCCTCTTCAGCACGTATCTGAACCTCTTTTTTACCTCTTTTAAAAACGCCTTTTCCTCAAAAACGCTCCGCTTTTCCCTCTTCCCAATCCTTTCCATGACCACCTCTATAGGTACCTCTAAATACACTACAATATCAGCGTTTGGAGCAAACCAATTTATTTGACGAATCCACTCTTCTGGCTGATATATTCCTTGATATGCGAAGCTACTGTATTTATACCTATCGCAAATGACAATGAAGCCCTTCTCCAGTAGCTTTAATATGCCCTCATTCCTCCCATCGCCATATAGCACATGGTACAGCCTGTCCGTTGCGAAGAGCAACGCTAGGAGCCTGGTATCTACCCTTTCTTTATATATCATAGACTTTATTAACTTGCCTATATCGCTGTCTGTCGGCTCCTTCGTGTAGACAGCTTTCATCCCCGCTCTTTTTAGCTTCTCAGTAACCAGCCTGCTGTGCGTGGTTATACCGCTACCGTCAATGCCCTCAAAAGCTATAAATATCCCTCTCAATTCGATCTCCAAAGCAAGTTTTTAGAGCATTTTTTAAAAAAAGGGTTGAGGGGGTTAACTTTCGAAGAAGTTTAGGTAAACCTAAAAACCTTTAGGTGAGCAGGATAGAATAGGGGGTTAGGAAAAGGAGAGAAAGATGAACTACAAAAAAGTACTAAAAGCCTTTGGACCTGCATGGCTGGTAATGATAGCAAATGTAGATATCGCCTCAATAGTCGAGGGCATGCAATCGGGTATATCTTGGGGTTATCACATGATATTTATCATGCTCATTCTAACAATACCCCTTTTCTTTATTCAATACCTAGCTGGTAACCTTGGAACGATTTCAGGAAAGGGATTAGGCGAAGCTATTAGAATAAAGTACGGGGGTAAGAAGGCAGTACTTGCTTCTATGCCTATGGCAATTACAGACTTCCTGGAATATGTCATAGAATATGCTGGGATAGCAATTGGTTTACAACTACTTGGGTTTCCGCTCATCATAGGCCTACCATTGTTTTATGTATTACACATAGCCATCGTAACTAGCAAGAAGTATGAGGCTACGGAAAAGTTCCTCCTACCAGTCAGCTTCGTATTAGTAGCCACAATAATAGTCCTTTCTTTTTCCTTTCCAGTAAACTTTTATAGCTTATTTAAACTTGGACTTAATCCAATACAACCTTATACTAACCCCAATTACCTTTACTTAATGGCAGCATCCATAGGGGCTGTAATAATGCCATGGATGCTGTTTTTCCACTCAGGCGCAGATGCAAGAAAAACAGCTGAAGGCAACATAAAAAAGCATGAAAACCTAGAAACCCTAATAGGTGCCGTAGTTTCTGAAGTATTGATGATCATAACAGTCATTTTTGGCTACAATATGAGAAAAATCGATCCGCCAGTCGCTAATAGACCAGAACTCATCATAAATGCAAACCTGCTACACAAAATATTTACAAGCATAAGCCCTAACCTAAACTATATCATGGCCATAGGCTTTATAGCCTCAGGGTTTCTAGCACTAATAATCATTTCTATGGCGTCCGCCTGGGGTACATTAGAAGCCCTTAACGTTAGATCCCATAAGGCCTACCTTATAATTTATTCTATGGAATCGCTACCAGCAATATTTATGGTGCTTATCATTAGAAACTTAATTTACCTAATGATAGAGCTTATGGTAATATACATCGTCATCCTGATACCTTTACTTTACTTTTTAGGAAAGACGGCCTCGGATCCTATTATAATGAAGGGCAAGGAGATAACTGGTGTTAGACTCAAAATATATTGGATAATTTCTACATTAGTTATATTCGGTGGTCTCCTAGGATTGGTCTCTTCGCTTCCATGACCCTATTATAACCTCTTAGTACCTTTTTGCCTCTCCGTGCGACTCATTAATGCTTCTCCAAAACGAAAGGTTAATTATTATATATTTAGGATTATAATATTTAGTACCTATGATTAGAAAAGGCCGCTACTGAAGTAGTGAAGAGGGGCCAAAGCGATGAGGTACAATCAACTCTTCTCTTTAGGATTAATATAATCGCGAATTCTTAAAAAATCCTTTTTGCCATAGCCATGAATTTCTGCTTCCTTGAATAATTGACCAGCGGCCCTAATGGTTGGTAATATAAACCCTACATCGAACGCAGCCCTGCTGGCGTATTCAAGTATGTTAGAAGCTGAGTCCATCTCTAAATAAGCCTCTTGTTCTACAGAGGTTATCCTGCCAAAATAGTGTCCTAATAGGCTTGAGAGGGGCGTTTTGTCGCATATTTTCTTTATGACATCCTCTTCTATCCCATAAACCTTTGCAAGGTTTATCGCTTCGCTCAAAGCTGATATAGAAGATAGATAGACAGAACCTATGGCCAGCTTTGCAATCATTGCTTTATAGGCCTCTTCTCCAACTTCAACTATACTACCAATATTGCTCAAAACCAGCTTAGAATACCTGACGCAGTTATTTTCTCCTGCAACCAGAAAGATAGCACTTCTATCATTTATATCCCTTGCATCCCCAAGTACCTGCGCTTCTACATAGCAGATGCCAAGATCTTTTAAGCGCTTAGAAGAAGCCTTACTTATCTTCGGAGAGATTGTTGTCGAGTTTATAAACAACAAACCGTCAGATCTCCTCATTTGGGAAACAATTTCTAGAAATGTATCTTCATCTGGTAAAATAGAGATTGCAGCATCTGCCCTCTCAATAGCAGCCCAAGGATTCTGAAAGGCATCAGCACCTATCTTACCTGCAAGGCCCTTTGCATTCTCAAGACTCTTGTCCCACAGATAAATGTTAAAACCTTCCTCGGAAAATTTTTTGGCGAACAGACCCCCAATGCCCTCCGTACCTAATACTGCTACCTTTATCTTGACCACCGTTTCTCCCTAGGTATTCATTCCAATTATATAAGTTCATGGCCATGCCTAGGGAATTCCACCTCGTCCATAGGGATTTGCTAATCCCTATGGAATTATAAGTAACATTTAAGGCTAATAAAACAAGGCTCTCATCTAAGAGCCTATTCATGGGACTTAGAGCGTTGCTCTCATAGCCCCCATCTACCATATTACCTTAACATTAATCTATTAAACTTTCCCTTTGAATATCAAAATGTATTCTGCCCCTTTAGCAACTTTGCTCCCAGCTTTAAATAGAAACTGTGCGGCGAGCATAATATAAACGCAGACCAGCGGTCAACTAATGGCTATTTTACGTTCTGCTAAAACAAAAAAAGGTGGAGGTTAGGTATTTCAAAACATGTACGTACCAGTTAAAAAGGAATAAGGCAGGGTTCAGAAAAATGCAAGAAAAGATATGTCCGGTGTGTGGAAGGTCGAACAAAGAGGTAAAATTTATAGGGAATATGTGTAAGGATTGCTTTATTAAACATATAGGCCTAGCCAAAATTCCGAGTAACATCGAATTCACTTATTGTCCTATCTGTGGATCCTATAAGCAAAGAGGCCAATGGGTTAACCCTTCGAATAATGTGGAAGACAACATAATTAGCTTTGCAAAGTCTACTATAATGCAGAAAATTAGGACAAACCCTCCAATAACCGATGTCTTTATTAAATCAATAAAATCACTGAACTACCTTAATTCCAATACTATGGTACTCAGGGTAGATTTAGCTTCTATATATGATAAGATAGAATTAGTAGACAGCAGAACCCTCACCCTAAAAATGATCAAACAAGTATGCCCCTCATGTTCAGCCATAAAATCACAAAGAGGATACAATGCAATAGTACAGATAAGAGGCTATCCCCAAAAACCGGAAGGTTTCCATCGCGAAGTTAATTATGAACTACAGAACATAGTAAGTGAATTGCAAGGTGAAATAGTGAAAATAGAAGAGGTGAAAGGGAAAGGAGTAGACCTATACATAAGGAACCAAGACATCGCGAGAAACATAGCATCAAGGTTTAAGGGAAAATATCTAGCAAAGGTAGTTGAGACATATAAACTAATGGGATTGACCAAGGATGGGAAGAGGAAAGGTAGGCTTTATATTTCTATAAGGGTGTTAAACCTATCACAAAAAGACCTGTTTATATACAATAAAGAACCACACGTGCTCCTATCCAAAGGCAAGGACGGTATTACTGCCAAGAATCTATATACGAATAAAAAATTATTCATCAAAACAGAGAACCTATGGAGATCCAGCTTTCACATCTATGACGCTAGTAAGAAGGAAGTCATGTTGCTATTGAAAGATAAAGGAAAAATGCTTTTCTCGGAATCTAATGGAAATTACTTTGAATTCCCGGCAGAATCCGTTGATTCTTTCGTACCAGTAATAAAGGAGGGAAAGAAATACCTAGCTTATGTATTTAATGACACAATAACCATTTTGGAGGAAAGTAAAAATACGGGCGTTAAGAAGACTTAGAAAGGTTAATATAACCTAATAAACAATAGAATGATGGAGGAAAGACAAAATTGGTTAAACAAAAAGGTCGAAATAGCAAACCCGGGAAAAAAAGCCTAGTCCTTCCTGATGAAGAAGAAGGAACCATAATATGTACCGTTCAAAGAATTATAGGTGCTGGTTTTGTTGAAGTCTTGTGCTCGGATAGACAGCAATACAAGGCTTGGATCCCCGGTAGGATGAGAAGGAGGGTTTGGCTTTATGAAGGCGACATAATATTGTTCCTTCCATGGGGAACATCAGATATGAAAGGTGAAGTTGTGCACAAATACAGGCATGATGAAATTAAGGTATTGATGCAAAAAGGATTGATCCCCGAGGATTTATTAGGAGAGGAAGGTGAGTGATAAGTTACTTCGAAAAAAAGAAAAAAGAGAAGAAAATTATAAAGGATAAGGACGTTGTAAAAACTGTGGACGAGGTTATGGATTCCTTTACTAACTATCACATCTATAAACTAGTAAACAGAAAGGTAATAAAAGATATAAAGGGTTCCATCAGCGGTGGGAAAGAGTCCAAGGTTTACTGGGGCAGGGACTGGAATAACAACGATATTGCAATAAAAATCTATCTAACTTCTTCTGCTGAATTTAGGAAAGGAATAAAGGAATATATATTGGGAGACCCAAGGTTTAAGAGACTTCCAAACAAGTTTAGATCCCTAATATACTTTTGGGCAAAGAAAGAATTCAACAACCTTGTTAGATTAAAAAACTTTGATGTTAGCGTTCCCAGACCAATAGGCCTCTCTGGAAATGTACTTGTTATGGAATTCTTAGGGGAAAGAGGGTATAGGGCCCCACTTTTAAGCGAAATATATAAGAGGCTCATCAAGGAAGAACTCCTCGAGGCCTACAGGCAGGTGAAAGAAAACCTAATTAAAATGGTGTGCAACTCAAAGATGGTGCATGCTGACCTTAGCGAGTTTAATTTGGTGTATTGGAAGAACAAGGTATATATTATTGATGTATCCCAATCAGTAGAAATAGACCATCCAAAGTCCTTGGATTTTTTAGAGAGGGACATAAAAAATGTCTATAAATTCTTCTCAAAACTTATTGACATAGGGGAATACAACCGCCTAGAAGGGGATGTTACACATTGCATAAAGATGAAAATGCAGGAAAAGTAGAAAAGTGGGTTAAGCTATATGCGCAAATTCCTGTTGAAAACTACCAGAGAATAGCTAGTGAACTAGAGAAACTAAAAGAATTGATAAAGAAGGACTATGGTGTTTCAATAACCCTTGACGACGAAAATTCTATAGCCATCATAAAGCCTGTGAGCGAAAGTGCTTCTCCTGCGGACCTGATGAAGGTGAAGGATCTAATTGCTGCCCTCAGCATAGGCTTTACTGAGGAGGAGGCAATGGAATTGCTAAGATCCGAAAACATACTAATAACAATAGACATAAAATCAAGGCTTGGGAACTCTAAGAACCATGTAAGAAGGATATTGGGGAGAATTATTGGAGAAGGGGGAAGGGCCAAAAGAACGCTAGAAGAAATAACGGGTACAAGGATACATATAGGTAATCATGCAATAGGTATCATCGGAGACTATGATAGGTCAATAATAGCACAGTACGGTATTGACATGCTAATAGAGGGTAAGATGCATGGCACTGTGTATAGGAAACTTGAGGAAATGATGAGAGAAATTAAGAGGCGAGAAATAGGAAATATATGGCAGAAAAGGTACCTTAGATAAACAGGGGCAACGCCACTATGAAAATAACTTATTGCGGAAACTCCTATTTCATATTAGAAAGCTCTTCAATTAAAATAGCGATTGACCCCCATGACGGAGGAAGCCTTAACCTAAGACCATGCACAACCTCGGCTGATTATATAATAATCACACATGATCACTATGACCACAATGCCTACATGATGGCTTTTGACAAAAATACTAAAAGAATATTGCGAGGGAAAGGAGGCCAAAAACTTAGACTAGAAAATGCGTTTCTCGAATTCTATGACTTCTATCATGATGGTTTTAATGGAGCTTTCTTTGGTAAGGTATCTGGGTTCAAATTACTCCTAGAGGGAATAAACATAGTAAACCTATCAGATATCGGTCAGAGATATGAAGCCACTTTCAGCAGGCTTAAACCCGTAGACATATTAATGATACCAATAGGTGGGGTAACAACAATAGGCTACGAAGAAGCTTATACTTTCATAGAGGAGCTGAAACCAAAAATAGCCCTGCCAATGCATTATTGGATAAAGGGATCCAACCTGCCATATGATTCGATAGATGGATTTATCAAAAATTCTAAGTTTGACGTAGAAGTTAGAGAAGATAATGTTCTTATCATAAAGAAAGAATTCCTGCCAAAGGACACAAAGATAACAGTTTTAAATTATGTTTGAATTATTGATAAGCACATAAAATCAAACCTTAGAAACACAAAAGCTTTTTAACCTATCTTTTTACTTAAGTTTCGGATATTTAATATTTCAAAAAATTAATACGGTGATTTGGCATGGTGCTCTTGTTTAGAAAGGTGATTTGGCATGGTGCTCTTGTTTAGAAATATGAAGATAGCCACTTTGGATGACATTGACCTCACAGGTAAAAGTATCTTATTGAGAATCGATGTAAATTCCCCGATAAAGGATGGAAAGATCTTAGACATAAGCAGGTTTAAAGCCCATGTAAAAACAATAAAAGAACTAGCTGAATTAAACACAAAGCTTGTGATAATGAGCCATCAGGGAAGACCTGGTAAGAACGACTTTATTTCCCTAGAGCAACACTCAGAAATTTTGTCAAGCCTGCTTGGAGTTAACGTAGAGTTTGTAAAAGACATCATTGGCAAAGATGCGAAGAGAAGGATAGCAACCCTCGAAAATGGCGAAATATTGATGCTGAATAACACCAGATTCTTACCCGAGGAAAACGTTGAGCAACCAATGGAAGCCCTTTCTAGGACAAAGTTCGTTAGCGAACTTCGTAAGTTTTTTAATTACTATGTAGGAGACGCATTTGCAACATCTCATAGAAGCCAGCCAAGCATCGCAGGCTTTCCGTATATAATGCCTAGCATAGCTGGAAGGGTAATGCAAAATGAGGTCTCAGCGTTATCGAGAGCCTTTAACGGCCATCGCCCTATAACGTATTTCATAGGTGGTACCAAGCTTGACGATGCTGTAAAAATAATAAATCACCTCATAAAAACGGATTCTGCAGACTATATATTAACAGGAGGTTTGGTGTCGTTGTTGGTGCTTAACGCAAGGGGCTATGAAGTAGGCACTGCAAAAGCATTACTACAAGAAAAGTTCGGTCACCTACTAGATAATGCAAAAATGATAGCAAAAAGCAACAAGGTAATGGCACCTTTAGATGTTGTCTCCGAACTAAATGATGGAAATGTGTCAATGCAAAGGATAGACAAAATCATGGGCTCGCCGAAGGATATAGGGGAAGAAACGCTAGAGGCATACAGCGAGATACTTAAGAACTCAAAAACTATCGTACTAAGAGGCCCAGCTGGGGTCATCGAAGACAAAAGATTTAAAAAAGGAACAATAGAGCTTGCAGAAGCTTCTCTAAAGTCAAATGCATTCATCATATTTGGTGGGGGTCATTTTCTTTCAATACTAGAAGACCTTCCCCCAGAATTAAGAAAGAAGGTAAGCTACATAAGTACCGGAGGTGGCGCTGTTGTGTATTTTCTCTCAGGGGAACCCATGCCTGGAATAGAGGCTCTAGCCTATTCTTATAGAAAATTCTTTGAGGGTGGAGATCATGTCAAAGAAGGTTAAGGTTGGTATAAACGGCTTTGGAACTATAGGAAAAAGGATAGCTATGGCAATCAACAAACAAAACGACATGAGTGTTTCAGGGATAATAAAGAAGAGACCAGACTATAACGCATATTATGCAGTAGAAAAAGGCTTCAAAATATACGCTGTTTCGGAGAAGGAGGCTGAAGCATTTCAAAAGGCAGGAATAGAGGTTCGAGGGACGCTAGTAGACTTGATCAAGGAATCTGACATAATCATAGATGCGACCCCTGGTGGTATTGGAGAAACGTATAGGCCCCTTTATTCAGAGCTTGATATAAATGTAATTTACCAAGGTGGGGAAAGGGCCAGTGTAGCAGAGGGTTCTTTTAACGCACTATGTAACTATGATGAAAGCATGGGGAAAAAGACCTTAAGGGTCGTATCCTGTAACACCACTGGCCTGCTAAGGAGCATCTGTGCCCTAAAAGACCTGGCAGAGATCAAAAAAGTGGACGCAGTTTTAATCAGGAGAGGGGCGGACCCACCTGAAATCAAAAAAGGGCCGATAAATGCTATAACAATAAACCCACCTACAATACCAAGCCACCACGCGCATGATGTGAAGACTGTTCTACCTTGGGTAAACATATCAACAGCTGCAGTTGTCGTCCCCACTACCTTGATGCACGTTCATCACGTCACTATAAGGTTCAAGCATAATATTAAGAAGAACGAAATTATTGAGATACTGAATGCTTATCCAAGGATAATCATGGTCGATAGTAAAAGCACAAAAATAGAAAGCACAGCGCAATTAATGGATGCCGCAAGGCTTGGCAGAGAAAAAGGGGACATTAATGAACTTGTTATCTTCGAAGACTCGATCACTATAGAAAAAAATGAGCTGCAGTTTTTCCAAGCAGTACATCAAGAATCTATAGTAATACCAGAAAACATAGATGCTATAAGGGCTTCACTAAAACTTGCCCAAAAACTAGAATCTATAAAAGAAACGGACAGAACCTTAGGACTGACAAAAAGATTGTATTAGGTAAGGTAATGCAACGTTATGAAAGCTAGCGCAAGGTTTTTATTAGACCCTTCTCCCTCAGGATCTTTATTCTCCAAGTAGGGATGAGGGTTTTTGGATGGTTTGCCTTTACCATGTTGACTCTTCCGACTGATGTATTTTTTGGCCATTTTTTCGGTTCTTCAGGATCCTTTCTCGCAATGTCTTCTATTTCCCCAAGCCTTTTGGCATACCTTTCTATGTTTTCTTTGGTCTCACCTTCTGTAAACTCAGTCATCAATGCCTCCTTTACTATTAATGGAAAGTAAATGGTTGGAGCATGAAAGCCCACGTCAAGAAGACCCTTGCTTACATCTTCAGCGGTAACTCCCGTTTCTTCATGAAGAGGTTCAGAACTTAGTACGACCTCATGCTTTCTAAACCTCCTTCCATAAGGGATACTATATCCCCTGTACTTTTCCATTAGCTTTACGAAATAATTTGTGTTTATAACAGAAACCTCACCGGTTTCTTTGAGGCCCTGAGGCCCCAAGGAAAGGATATAAACATAAGTCCACAACAGTTGTTGCACATTACCAAAGAATGCCTTCAGCAACCCCGGACTATACCTTCCTGGCCATTTTATTTTATATATGCCTTCCGTCTCATCATAATAGATCATTGGTCCCGGAATTAAATCCTTTAATGTTATACCATCGACCACTTTCCTGTTCTTTACACAAATAGGTCCTGAGCCTGGTCCACCTCCACCATGAGGCGATGAAAACGTTTTGTGCAGGTTCAGATGAGCAATATCAAAGCCCATGTCACCAGGCCTGACCTTTCCCAGTATGCCGTTTAAATTCGCACCATCATAATACAGCAACCCATCCTTTTCATGCACATTTTCCTCTATATCGAGTATCCTTTCCTCAAAGAGGCCCAACGTATTTGGGTTTGTTATCATAAATCCTGCCGTTCTTTCACTTAGTGCTGCTAGAAATGCATCGAAGTCTATGTTACCGTCATCAGCCGTTGGTATCTCTATTGCCTTAAAGCCACCCATAATAGCACTAGCCGGATTCGTTCCATGTGCAGAATCAGGTATAAGTATTTCATCTTTAACGCCTATCTGATCCTTTATCTCGTGGTACTTCCTTATTGTTAATATACCAGTAAGCTCTCCCTGGGCGCCTGCAGCCGGATGTAAGGTGCAATAATCCATCCCGGTTATTTCTGCCAACCAGGTTTGGAGATCATATAATGCCTTTAGTAAGCCTTGAATGGACTCTTCAGGTTGCAATGGATGAATGAAGGCCAACCTATCATCGCTTGAATACTTTAACGCAACCCTAGGATTGTACTTCATGGTACAACTTCCTAATGGTACAGGTCCGTTATCAACACCATAGCTCATCTCAGAAAGCCTTGTATAATGCCTAATTACTTCAACTTCGCTAACTTCAGGTAACTGGGGATCTTTTTCTCTTTTCATGTTAGCATCAATAGATATCTCTCCCATTATATCCCTAAATGTATCATTAATATGACTAAACCTGACACCCTCCCTGCCGTTACTCAACTCATATATGTTTGGTTCATCCCATTTCGCCTGCCTAAACATTGCCTACCACCTTTCACATAAATTCTCGAATTTTATTAAGGACAAAATCTATATCCCCCTTATGATGAACCTCTGTAAAGCTGAGAAGACCCCAGGAATCCGTTGCCCATTCTACATAATCGGCTAGAGGTATGCCTAGAAGGATACCCTGCTTCAACATGCCTTTTCTTATCTCTTTAAAATCTTTCTTGAAATCAACAACAAAATCACCGAAGAATTCGCCAGTAAACAAAGGTGAACCCAGCCCTATCTTCTTGAGCTCGCGAGATGCATAATGGCTCCTATACCAAATAGCTTCCGCTACATCCCTTAGGCCTTTTCTGCCTAGCAATGCGATGTAGAAAGCTGCTATCATAGCATTTAGGCTTGAGTTTGTAGTTATATTGCTTGTAGCCTTTGACCTCCTTATGTGCTGTTCCCTTGTTTGCAATATCATTGCATAAGCGTCTGAAGATTTGCTATCCTCTGTCAAACCAATTATCCTCCCAGGCATTTGCCTCACCAGCTCATTCTTCCATTTAGTTGCAAAGATGCCGAGGTATGGACCACCGAAGTTCAGGCCTAGCCCTAGAGGTTGCCCCTCACCTATCGCGATATCAGCGTCTAATTCCCCTGGTGGTTTATAAAGCATTAAACTGACAGGGTTTACTCCTACAATAAACAGGGCTTGTTTTTCGTGTGCTATTTCACCTAAAGCCTTTGCATTTATATCAACTATTCCAGTAAATTGATAAGGATATTCTAGGTAAACAGCTATGATATCATTATCCATTTTATTTTTAACATCCTCGATATCTAGGTATCCAGTCCTTTTGTCAATTTTATACTTCTTTAACTGAATTCCATGGGGGGCTGAATAGCTTCCCGCAACAGAAAGGTGAAAAGGGTTAGTGACCTCAGGAACTAGCACCTTACCTTTCTTCTTTATCCTTGCTGCCATCAATATGGCCTCTCCTAAGGAGCTTGCCATATCATACATGCTTGAATTTACAACGTCCATATCAAGCAGATCTGCCATCATACTTTGGTACTCAAATAGCGTCTGCATGAGCCCTTGGTTGATTTCTGCTTGGTATGGAGTGTATGCAGTAAGAAACTCCCCTCTCTCCGCAAGGTATCTAACCGAAGCTGGAATATAGTGAGGCCATGCACCCCCGCCTATGAATTGCTTTCTAGGCTGAAAAACAATGTTTTTGTTGAGGGCATCTTCAACTACCTCTGATACTTCAATTTCATCAAGTGGACGTTTCATCCCAATATTAAGGGAATTCCACTTATCTTCCGAAATTAATATTTCTTCTGGTACATCATTATAAAGATCCAAAACGCCTTTCACGCCGATGAAATCAAGCATTTCTCTCTTTATCTCTTCTTTGCTGTTTGGTATCCAGGCATGCCCCATGTCTATCGCCATTTTAAATTTCTGCTTAGAAAGTTAAATGCATTAGATTTCTTGACCACCTTTGCCTAGCATCATGAATTAAGCAGAAAGCTTTTTAATTATCAGTACAAAATCGCCCAAATAACATTTACAAGACCTGCAAAAAGTTAACATGTCTACCTTTTTAAGACACTCCTCCTCTCCATAACATAAGATAATACTACCAGCAGCATTATTATAATTACCCATGCCACGATGCTGTTTTTGCTCGGCTTGCCAGTATTATGAATACCCAAGAGGGATAATACAAACATTGCCGTGGACCAACTTGATGGGGAAGTTGTAGGCAGCGGATTTCCATGTTTCGGATCTACTGCCTGCGGGATTAAACCGCTTTGCGAGTGCTTAAAGACCCAATTAAGCAACGCCAGGGATTTACTATAACTACCCAGCTTATCATAATAATATGATAGAAACATAGTGGTTACAACCCATGGTGGATTAAAAGTAGAGCTGTCGTGCAAAGTAACATTGTAATGATAGAAGTCGTTCACATATCTAGCTATTCCACCCGAAACTGCTAGCCTTGAGACCTCTGCTATCACATCACCAGAGGCATAGGATGATTCTGGCTGGAGGTATCCGAGAGCTATAGGTAGGATGGTTAAAGAGTCGTAGTATGGAGGAATTGGAACGGCTTTTTCTCCACCTATTGATGTTGAATTAAATGTTATAGAGGGATAAAAGAAATCACCATTCCAGAAATACTTTATGATACTCTGGTTTAAAACCCTCTCGTAGTTTTTCAAGGCTGTAGTGTTTATTCCCAGGTATTGGTATATCTTGGATATATAATAAATACCCAAATCGTCTATAGCCTCTGAGGAAAAGTGGTATGCAGTCTTATTCTCCCAAATACCCATTCCCATAGGCAGCATGGAATACCTGTTATTTCTTATTTGAGAAAACTCAAAGTTTAACGTTTCGTTCAAGACCGGCAATACAGATGATAAAAACGTTATGTTATGTGTTATTTGGAAATAGTCATATATACCCAACTGGAAAAGTCCAATAGCAATAAGTGATGGAAAGCTTTTAGATAAGGGGTGACCAGTATAAAAATTGTACTCCTCATACCAGGTAGAATTCTGTTTAGCATTATCAACCATCCACTGCCAGAATTTACCAGCTGACATGTAATGGCCGGAGTCTTGAAGGGCTAAGGAAGTAAACGAAGAAGCTACTATTGAAGAATATAAACACTTTGGGGAGGGAGAAGACGCAAAGATGCCGAGGTATGGATTTTGTTGGTCTTTTAAGAATAGAAGGCTGAGAAAGTATTCATAGGCCAGGTCTCTATTGATACTTGTCTTAAGCATCTTGGACCTATATAACCAACTGTTAACTTCCCTCTCATTATATGCTACCATGTATTTTGGTGGGTAATATTTTGTAGTATTGATACCGAACTCCAAGTAACCATTTGTCTTATATTCTAGCTTTATCAAGGTTTCATTTGTCAAATGAATAACCCTTTTACTTCCATTGTAATAAATAGAAATTGTAATATATTTATTATATAGCAACGTTGCACGATTACTATATGATGTAATGCTATAGCTTCTTGGTATAGTTATGCATACCCCTATGTATCTTGCCGGTTTTAAGATGACTATAAAAGAAGGCAAATGAGGCGGTGACGCTATGGTAATTTTTCCATTCCTTCCTTTTATAATGATAGTATTGTTTAATGTGAGCTTTGTTGACAAGGCATGTCCAAGAAAAAAGGTTATATTAAGTGGTATAATACCGTACCCACCAAGGTATATGTTAGTTATTGTGGCATTGTGGTTCTTTAGCCTATTTAGAGATGCATTAGGTATTGGAACGCCTGTTATAATTAACATGCTTGTATTAACCCAATTACCTAGCATCAAATATGATGGATAGTAGGAAAATGATCTCGAATAGGCATATGAATGGCCTACCGGTATTATCATAGGCAGCATTAGGATCAGTAAGACTACAGCTATTGCTTTGGTGTTCTTGTTCACTATTCCATCCTCATAATAAAATATTATAGAGTTTTACAGCTTATATTTTTTAACATCATAATAGCTTGAATTGGTGAATTGTATTGCCAAGCGTAATAGAGAAAATTTTAGAAGCATTTAACAGCTACGGTCCCCTATCGCCCGGAGATGTAGCTCAAAAGCTCGACATACCTAGATATAAAGTGCTAGCAACGATCCAATGCCTAAATGAGTTTGGGCTTTTAGAGGCCTTATATTCAAGAGGTAGCTATAAAATATACCAAACGACAATCATTGGAAAAAAAGTGCTTGAAAAAATAAAGGAAAAAGAACCGCTAAAAGACCTATTCGAATCAATAGTTCTAGGAGATATAAATGATAGCAATCTGAAGACACCAGCATAGATATTACCTGTTGTGACTTGGAGCATTGCTCTCATAATCCATTAATATATTACCTTAACATTAATCTATTAAACTTTCCCTTTGAATATCAAAATGTATTCTGCTTCATTTTAGAAAACCTATAAGAGCTGCAAGGCTAAAAAACAAAAATTGACTTTACAGGCCTTTCCCATAGCATCTCCAAAGAAATAATCTTGCCGAAGCATTCTACCTTCAAAGGTTACAAAAAAGATTTTAAATATGGTTACCAAAAAAAGAAGGTTTTTCCTGAAGATTAATTATAGGAATAACTATATACCCGGGTTTTATCCTATCTGAAACTTCAAGCTTCTCCCCCATTTCATCCGTTTTTATCAATATATATCTTGCCTTTTCATTAGCTATCGCGTCTTCTGTTTCACAATAATAAATTATGGGAATACCATAGTACTTGTAGTAGTCCTTGTAGGTTGTTTGTACAAAGTATATGGTTTTTCCATTAAGACTAAACCTGTAAACTGGCATAACTATCATATGAGAAGCCATTGTTGATGCTAACCTTGCTATGTCGTTTAAAGTAAGTGTCCTAATTAGGTATGCATCTTCCTTAATTTCACTCATCCTGCCTCACCGGGCCAAGACTGTAATAAAATGAATTAAAAAATGCTTATACCATATAGGTGAAACTTAGCCGTTTCTAATCAAAAACCTATATAGCAGGGTACTTGACCTTAGGATGTGACATAATTACTGATTTGTAGGTCTTTTAAGGTCTCTGTAGAATTCTTACCTTTAGGGCTATGAAGCTATGCTGATGCAGTATGGGTGTAGTTGTCCGTGCCCATTAACTTGGTTGCTTTAGTTACTTTGTTTGAATTGCTTTAGGCACGAACTTCCCCCTCAACAATCTCATCTGGTTCGATGGTTCATCGAGGGCTATATTGACCGCCACCACTTGGACGGTCTTACGGGGGATTAAGTATATTCTCCCGCTCCTGATGATTACTATGCCGCCATTGGAATGGGAGAAGAGGTTAAGCTATTACCTTCAGCAATTATAATAGCTAAACTAGCTTAAAATCTTTACCTAGCAAATAGTCTTAATATAATATACTCGACTCGCTTCATAGGGATATATCCCGATATCCGCTCCTAGGTGGGCGGGGAGGGGGTTAGGAGAAATAATGATGAACTAAGCTACGGTGACCTAGAAAGGGCGTAGGCGAGAAATGGTTCATATAAGATAATGATAGTACTTCTTGAACAACATAGCACCAACTATCGACGTCAAGAGACTCATTAAAACGACGGAAGAGAACTCTACAGTATTTAATATACCATAGGAAAAGCCTACTGACGCTATGATCAAACCTAGTTCCCCCCTTGGAATCATTCCAAGGGATATTGAAAGCGATGATCTAAATCTTTTCGTGAACAAATAAGCAAAGGGATATATTCCTATTATCTTAAACAAAATCGCTATACCAGTCAACAACCCAGTCAGATAAAGACCAAAGGAGGATAAAGTAGCAAGGTTTGTTTCGACGCCTATTGTGACGAAAAATATTGATCCGAAGAGCTCCAATAAACCATCGGTATATTTTCTTAGTACATCAACCTTATTACTCTCTGCCATTGCCACACCTGCAATGTATGCAGCTATTATTGGTGAAAAGCCTAGTGTTGTCATTATCACAGTCAAACCGAATATGAAAACCAAGGAAAGTTCAAAGGAATACTTTTCATCAATCCTATTAAAGATCCTAGGTATTATTATTACAGAGACTACAAATATTATTAGCCAAGATATAACATAATACGCTATTCTTTCAATAAGATGGCCTATGTATATTACTTGCGTACCTGACATCTCCGTTACTATAGACAATATGATCAAAGATATAACGTCATCAAACGCTCCGGCTGATATCATAAAGTCCACACCTTTCCCCTTAATGCTAGATTCCCTAATTAGCGACGATGCTATGGCCAGGCTGGTAGCACCTAACGCTGCTCCCATTAGAAATGCAACGCTTGTCTTAACATAATATGATAATATCAAGCCCCCAATAATGAAAGGTAGTATTGCACCAAAAAGGGCACCTAACAGCCCGTAAATCCCTGAGGATCTTAAAGCAGATAAGCCTGACTCAAGGCCTGTCGAAAAAATTAGCAAGACTACTGCGAACTCCGAGAAGAGCAACAGGTCATTATTTATTGTGAATAGTTTTATTCCTATAAAGGAATTGATCATGCCCCCCATGAGGTAAGGTGAGAGAATCATGCCAATGGCAAGCTCTCCCATAACCTGCGGAAGGTTGTATTTTATCGTGAAGCTTCTAGCTAGCGCAGCAGACAATATTAAGAGTGATATCTCTAGCAACGATAAATAAACGGCACTAAGCATGAACCCCACCTATTAGGCAGCTATCACAGGCCACTTCTTTATATTGAATACAACTAACTTATGTAAGTGATTTCTTTTAAAAGCTTTTCTTATAGAAACTATTTGTAAATAGCTGTAGGTTTTTAATTTAATACGGATTAAAAGGGAACCCAATCCCAGGATCCCATAAAACACCTTCTATGGACAAGAAGATCACATAGCAAATGCAAAATTAGGTGGTTGCCATGTCCCTTTGGCTTAAGGTGACCAAACCCACCCTTGCCACCAAGCTATTCAGCTTTTTATAAAACCTTAAATCAATGGTGTTCCTTCTATAACCCCACTCTATAAAACTACTTAAACCTTCCAAGAACTCATCTTCTATTATTTTCGTTATTGCCACTATCTCATCTTCATTAGCTATCTCTATAGCCTTCTCTAAAACTATGTCTGAAGGATGAGTTGCCCCTGATAGATACTTGCTTACAGCTGCTGGTGTGATGCTTAACTCTGCAGCCAACAACCTTACGCCTCTGGAATTCGCAAGTATTTCTATTATTTTTCTTCTTGCACCTTTGCCCAACAGGTGGACGTATTTTGTCATCCAAATAAACACCGGCACTATTTTAGCCTCTAGAAATAATAAGAGGTTAAGATAATATTATGGGGTTAAATCCTTAAAAATTACCGCTTTTTGAGCAACTTATTAGATTTTCTAATCCCAAAGTCTATCTCAGCATCTATCATCGAAGCCTTACTTTTTATTTCGTTGAAATTTGTTTCAAGCAATTCTCTGAAAGAGCTGGGCACAGAGATGCTTTCTAGTGCCTCCCTACCATCACTCGTAACCCTTATCTTTCTATACCTAGGCTCGGCCTCGGCTAGGCCTGTATACAATAATGCAACTATATCGTTTTTTAAAGACGGACTATAGGGATCATTTCCAAGCTTTGTAAATTTGTACCCCAATTCTGCCCCCTTCTCTTGCAGATAGTTCATTATAAACTGGAGGGTTCTCTCATGAATAGTATCAAACCTTTTAATTAAATAAAGAAGAGATATAAGCCTTGGTGTTTGCAACACCTTCTCCTTTGTAATAACTTGCGTAGCAACTATCTTAAGTTCCTTAACGGCCGATGCCTTAGCATCTGATCCAGCTTCCTTAACCTTATTTTGCTTCTTCCCTCCCAATGCTACCACCATTTAAGCTAAAACTCCCCACAAAAATATAGATTGTGTGGGGGCTTAAAATTGAATCTGAAAAAAGAAGGAAAGATGCTAGGGATCATCGTAATGTTGCTTGTCTCGCTATTCCTTTTATCTCCACTTGCATCTCCAGTTGCAAAGGCCTCACAAAGTGGCTGGAGCAGGTCAACGTGGGTATACTTACCGGCGGTTATTGGGACTAACAAAGGAGCAGTAATTAATACAACCATAATCCTTTCCTACCCAGGTAGTGGAGAGGTAACCGTAACAAGTAATGGCACTGTTCAGCCCTCTACAATTTATAGCATGAAGATGGCCTTCATTGTAGCTATGCTATATTCTGGGCTCAACTACCACGATTATAACCTCAAAATATCTATCAATGCATCAGGAACTATATCCGGGCCGAGTGGTAGCTTTGGTGTGATGCTAGCGACCTATGGACTAGCAAATGGCCTTAATACTACTGCATTGCACAAATTTACAATAACTGGGGCTGTAAGTCCCTCCGGACTCTCTGGACCTATTGGAGGGCTACAAGAGAAGTGCATGGCTGCATCAAAAAACAACCTAACAATTGCCTTCCCTATAGGAAACTTGATATCTAGTGGTGCTGGATTTTGCAAAAAATATGCTCCGATACCTGGAATAATAGCTGGTATAGAAAAGATCTACAATTCAACTCCGTATATGATAAACATAAGCATAGGGAACAATACTTATTTCAATATGAATATGAGGAAGGCCAGCCTGTTTTTTATAAACAGGACCAAAGGGATATTAAACATAATTAACCGAACCATAGCTTACCTGCCGAACCAAACCCTATTGAAGGCAAACGTATATGAACTAATAAACAACACAAAAAACGATATCTATCTGTCTTATAAAGACCTAAATGAGACTCCCTATGCATCAGCTAGCTATGCCTTCACTTCCTACTATGACGCACTCACCGTAAACTATACTATATGGTTGTATAGAATTTCGAAAAATGGCACTACCTTTCCGACAGCATTTATAATTAAAACTGCAAACAAAATAATTAATAAAGCAGAAGACCTAGAGTCGAAACTCATTAATTATTCTAACGTAGACACGCTTTATGGACAGGAACTTTTGTCTGTAGCCTTCAGCAGAATAGCAGACACCATATACAATGCCAAGTACCTAGAATCATTAGTAAAGGGTACTTCAGGTATTTCTTTAAGCCTAGCAGCCCAAAACTTAGCCTATATTAACGCTAGGCTCGACAGCGCCTTGTCTTGGGCTGACGCAGCCCTATCATCGGCCTCTATGCCACCCTACATAACACCTTCATTAATAAAGACAACCGCCCTATCTTCATCCGCTTTCACAGAGACTGCCATAAACTACGCGGATTCTCTAATCGAATATTACATAAAACAATTCGTCTCAATAGGGAATGTAGAAGAAGCAAACCAGCTAAACGCCATGAAAGACAACCTGGACTTTCTTTTAACATATGCAAATTCCTTGCTAAAGAAAGGATATTATACGGCTGCCATTGGTATATATGAAGATGCTCTGCAAAACTCACTCAATATTATCTTCGTAGTTATAGGTACCTCATACCCAGTAATAACAAACAGCTATACAAAGGAGCTACAGAATGAGTTCAACTTGATTAGCTCCCAGCTAGCCTCTAGAGGGTTGGAAAGCTCAATAGATGGATCGTATATGAGTTATGCAAAGCAAATAATTAAAAAAGACCCAGCAAGTGCGCTAAACATAATGGAAATAGCAGTTATAGATTCCTTGATATGGTACATGGGGGTATTGGCCTTAAATGGTGGCAATACAAGCAATTATGTATACATATCATCAAATCCTTTCAGCATTGCATTTGAAATACTGTACCTTATAATAGGCATCTCTTTAGGGATACTAATAGCCCTCACCTTCGTTATAAGAGGATATAGAAAGGCAGGAAGCTAAATATAGAATTATCATAGTCAAATAACAGTTAAGACCAATGAAACCATAATAGCCAAGGCAAAGCATAGTGCTACGCAGGGATGCTATTACAACAGAAAATCTTACCCTTTAGAGCTGAGAGGGTCAATTAGCATGAGATGAATTGTGTAATAAAAGGCTAGGTAAAAAAGTCGTAAAGTGTCCTTCTCCTTTCCTTTCCTTCCTCTTCAAGGATCTTTTTAACCCTCCCTAAATCCTTTCTCAATTCCTCCTTCAACTCCGGTTTATAAAGGGCTGCTGCAGGATGATAAGTCGATAAAAGTTTTATCTTCTTACTGTCGTATTCGATCTCTTTTACCACCCTCCTTTCATTAGTTATACCACGCCACCTTAAGCCCAATGTTGAGCGAATAGCTTCTCCAGAAACCCTCCCCAAGGTTACTATTATCTTAGGTGATAATATAGAAATTTCTTCTAAAAGATAAGGCAAACACGCTTCTATTTCTTCTTTATAAGGTGTCCTATTGTTTGGAGGCCTACACTTAACTGTATTTGTTATGTAGATATCCTCCCTCGCCAGCCCTACCTCTGAAAGGATGTCATCTAATAGTTTTCCCGCAGATCCAACAAACGGCCTTCCAATCATATCCTCATTTCTGCCAGGGGCCTCTCCTATAAACATTATCCTCGAATTTATGCTTCCTTCGCCAAAAACTGGGTTTTTTCTATGCATATATAAAGGACACTTCCTACATCGCTTAATTCTTTCTCTTAACTCACTAATCTTATCAGCCTTGGTATCCGACATTTGTAAACACTTTAGATGTTTATTGGCTTATCTAATTTCTCTGCTGTGGGCTTCGATGGAATCATGCAAAGAAACCTCATTTCGGTATCAGCCCAATACTCATGGTCAACGTTGGGAGGAATGAAAATAAAGTTCCCCTTAGAGACCTTATACACCTTTGACCCTATCCTTACCCTACCCTCTCCTTCCAAAACAAAAATCTCATGTTCCCATGGATGGAAATGATGATTAATATGGCCACCTTTTTCAATCCTAAAATACCTCATGAAAAAGGTCTTAGCCCCATCACTATCTCTTAGCAACCACCTAATATATGCCCCAGTTCCGAAGTCTTCGGATAATTTTTCTTCCTTGACCCCCAAATAATTCTTCACAATTGGTTTTATGCTTTCCATACTTTCGCCCATGTATTGTTTTAGCTGAAAAAGATAAAATACTTTAAAAGTTCTTAAGGCTCATAGCAAGGAGGTAGCATATAAATATTTAACCTTTAATAGTTTCTATCCGCCCGAAGGAAAGAATTTTAATGGGATGCCCTATGGCAAAGTCAAATATAGAAAAAATGGTAGATGTGGTTAATTGGTTCGAAGATTCCCTAAACGCCCTAAACGAAGAAGCTAGAAATGGATCTAGTAAACTCATAAGCCTTAGCGATGAGCTGGGAAGAGGCATCATGAAAGAAAAAGAAACGTTCTTAAAAAGTGCAATAAAGGAGCTAGAAAAATCATATAAAGAAGTCCTCAAGGAACTTAGAGAAAAATATAAAAAGAAGGAAGAAGAGGAGCTACTTCAAATAGAAGCTCTTAGCAAAGAAAACCATATCAAGGCCGTTGAGCAAGTAACAGATAAGATTAAAGAATTGCTTCAAAGGTGAATCCTTTGGGAGATCCATCATCATATGCCCAAATAATTCCAAAGCTAAGATATCTTAAATCATCCCTAATCCCAACAAAGAGGCTTAAAGAAATCTCTCCTTCGCTAAGCGACATCTATGTTGCGCTCAGGGATACGAAATACAAGTCCCTTACTGAAGCAAAAAGCGCAGAAGATATCGAAAAAGGACTTATAAGGGAGTTTTACAAGCTTGTTGATAGCATTTCTAAATACGTTCCTAAAGACGCGCTGGAATTGACCCAATCCTTTGCCATAGAAGATGAAATTAACGACGCACTTTTAGTTGCAAAAAATTTAGTCGAAGGAAGGCAGGTAGACAAGGATAATTTGGCATCATTACTTTGGGATCACTCTTACCTTGATAAAATATTAGCAGAACCTGATTCCTTGGCTGGATTGCAGATGTTCCTTGAAGTTTCGTTAAGATACAAAAGGATTTATAATATAGTTAACGATGCATCGTCCATATACAATGAAACCAAAAACCCAAACGTGTTTCCTTGGTATTCCTTAATGGCAATCCCCCAACTCTACTCTAGCGCAATGAAAAAATTATCTAGTATTGACAAGGACTATACAAAAAAAATAATTTGCCCCATGATAGAAGGTAGGATGGCTTTAGGTTTAATACAATCTTCTATGTTAAAGATACCAGCCAAGATCCTAGAGCTCATTTTAGGCAATGTAAACGTGTGCAACATAAGCTGGAATGAACTCTTTACAATATATGAGAGAGAATCAGGGGATACGATGGCATTGGCCTCGTCTATAAAAAATTTCTTCAAATATATTTCTGTTGAAGGCAAAAGCCTGGAAGAAATAATAGACTCGATCAGGGTGAGCTCTATTATGGTATCTAAGAAGAATTCAGAAGCTACATACAAGTATTATCCGTTTACACCAGCGCTTATTGCAGCCACCTTGACGTTATTAAAAATAGAAATGCATAACCTTAGGTCTGTTATAATGTCTTCTCTCATAAAACTAAGCAAGGAAGAATACGAATCCCTATTGATAGAACTTTAATAGATATGACCTTTAAAATAGGCCATATTATGAAATTGTAGAAAATAACGCATAGCTAAATCCTCATTAGCGCCGCGGCCGGGATTTGAACCCGGGTCACGGGCTGTCTGTGAGATTTTCTCTTGACAGGCCCGCATACTAGGCCAGACTATACGACCGCGGCTTATACCCATAATCTTCTACATCAAGATGGATTATTAATTTTTCGCTTCGCTAAAGGGCAGATCACTAAGTCAAGGCAAATAATAAATTACTTCAATTTTATACAAAACAAGAGAAAGGGCGGAAAATTATGAGTAAAGTCTACTACTTTAAATGCATAAAGTGTGGTTATGAAACCCCAAGATACATAGCCAAGTGTCCAAAGTGCGGAGGGCAAATGCAGGTTGTCTATTTTAGAAACGCCTGGAAGGTGGATTCAAAGAATCCAACCATCTGGAGATATAAAGAGATGCTTCCTTTTAGAAACATAATCACGTTAGGAGAGGGACTGACTCCACTCAGGAAAATTAATGAAGTTAAGACAAAGCTAGAAACACGGAACCCTACTGGAAGTTACGCTGATAGGGCCTCCTCGGTTATTTTATCTAACATAGAATATAATGATATTAAGACTAGTTACGTTGAAGATTTTACCATTTCTTTGGCCTATTATGCTAGGAGTTTTGGGAAACGTACCTTAGTTAATATAGACCCGGAGAATATTAGCCCGGAAGACCTGTTAACACTCTCTAAGATTGGTGCTAGGATAGAATTCAACAACGAAAACTCAAAAGGCTTCCCAATATCATACGAAGACCCCTTTACAATCGAGGGCCTAAAGACTATATCCTTTGAATTATATGAAAAAATGCCCAAGGAAGATAAGATATACATACCGGCAGAATCCGGGCTGCTTGTCTATTCCATAAGCAAGGGGTTTTATGAAATCAAAAATGCAATGGAAGACTTTCGAGAATATGAAATCGTTGCTGTGAAGCTAAGGAAAGTACAGGGTCCTAAGATAATAAAGTTTGCAAGGTATAAGATAAAAGTTTGCAGTGTTTCTTTCCAAGAGGTATTAGAATCTATGATAGACCTGGCTAAAAAAGGCATTAGTGCCAAGCCGCTTGCCGCAACGGGATATGCCATGGCAAAGGTGAATGGGGATGGCATTGCAATCGTTACAGGTGCGAGAAAAAGGTATACAATTAAGGCAAAAAAAGGTAAGATAGAGGAGGAAATCACTAAGCTCCTTTCTGATGGAAGAAAAAGAACTGCGTATGAAATATGGCAAGATCTCAACGCGTATTCATTAAAGGGAATCTACAAATATCTTGAAGCTATGTCGGACTATGGTAGTGTGTGCAGGGATTATGAACTAAAAGGTGGCAGAAAGGTTAAAATATACTTTTTGTGCTAAAAAATATTAATTCTATTTGCTAAAATAAAAATGGTGATGGACGTGCCTTATGAAAGAATTTCAATCAGTGAAAGCGAGGAGCAAATAAACAAAGACTTTGAAAGGGCAGAGGAATATTCTGTTTTGGCAAGTAGGTCTACTTTCCTTGGTTACAACAAATTTGAACTAAGTACTGGCCTCATAATTGCCGCTAGGTTTGCGGACAAGATCAGAAGAGTTGCTATAGTCTCCCTCAGGAAGTGGGTTCCCAAGGATATCATAATAAGGGACGTGTCTGTCTTAAACAAAGAACTTTACGAGGAAATAGTAAACAAAAGAAAGATGGACAAGCTAGATATTATAAAGATAGTCGTTGATGTATTTTATGATGAAGCTGGAAAAAGGCTTCAGTTCAGCAACATCAGGATAACGAAGTACTATCCGGAAGAGCAATGCACAATACTGTGTAAGGAAAGAATGAGCGAGCTGGAAAAAGAAATCTCAAGAATTAAAGAGGAGAATAAGAGGCTAAAGGAAAGCATAGAGAAGATAAAATCATTGATATCTAGCTAAACTCAGGAAACTATTTATGTATTCTATATTGACACCACCATGCTGTAGTGCTTTTTACGCTGCATATATTCCCTCTTCGATAACATATTTTTCTTTTGATAAATTCATCATGTTTCTCGTAAAAACTACCGAAAAAACTATTACGAAAAGGCTAAAAATAAAAGAAGCCCAAGATGCCAACATCAAGTTGCCTTGATAGGTCCACAGATCTAGAAGTTTCATCAAACCATGACTTACCTCTAGACTTTTTCCCTCTACTATATTTGGCCAGTACTCTGCTATCATCAAGCCCCCCCATGCGCTATTAATGGTTGAAGTTAATCCTGTGATTATATATGGTAGGGTTCCTGGCAATACCACATACCTAATCCTTTGGAAGTAGTTCATTCCCAAGTTATCCATCAACTCCCATATTTCTTTGGGAATGGCTTTTATGCCAACCCAAATGTTATAAAATATATAATAAAAGGTACTTAAGAACCCAAGTAATATAACAAAGAATTCTGTTGTCAATGTGCCTGAGAACCTGTAAACTATGCCATAGGTCACGGCAAACAATATAGGAAAATATGCAGGCGCTGGGTATGCGGCCAGCATTTGTATAAGGGATATTACTAAGGCCTCGACCTTTTTATGATTAACTATACTATAGGAAGCAAATAAGGCAACTAAAAACGATAACACCGCAATTACTGCTACCCTTGCATAGTCGTAAGCTAAGGCATAGACTATTTCTAGGGTGTTGCTAAATATATATTTCCACTCAGCATAGGTTATTGATGTAAGCAACGAAAATGAGGAGTATATTATGATGCCCAGGATTAGAAAGGCGATTATTGAACCTAATACCTTTAAAATTCTTTGTTCAATTTCTTTTTTTGAATAGTAATCATAGTCCCCTCTCTCCTTCCTTCCTCTAACAGGCGTGTATTTCGATGCAAAATAGTATCTAATCCTCTTTGTGGGCTTTATTATTGGACTATAAAACTTAGCCACATACCTTTGTATTTGCTTTGTTCTGGGAATTGGTATGTCGCTTTCAAGCGAGTACCTAGCTATTGCATATGTAGAAAACTCTCTAAGCAAGTACACGCTTCCCCCTATTATAACGCCTAGAATTAAAAGCGCGTATGAAACATAGTTCCACATACCAAGCCTTACTAGCTTTACTATAAGGGATCCTATACCAAAGGTGGAATACGAGGTGGATCCTATGGTAAATACTTCACTCACCATTATGTAAAAGAAAGCATCTGAGAACGAAGGTATTAGGTTTGCAGCTATTCTAGGCATAGAAAATGGGATGTAAAGATATTTAAGTTTATTAAGAAAGCCATACCTTAAATTCTCTATTTCTTCTATCATGGATATAGGAACAGTCTTGAATGCCTGGTAAATACCTATCCATATATTCCACACGACGGCAGTAAAAACAAGAAAGTCTGATGCGAGCTCTACTCCTACAAAGCCTCCAATCCTGTTAACAAATAGTATTAATACTACGGGGAAAAAAGCTATAACTGGTACGGATTCGAAAACCTCATTTAATGCCACGTATACGTTCTCGAAAACCTTACTTTTAATTGAAATGTAGCCAAAGCCCCAGCCTGTTAATATTGATAGCCCTATGACGACAAAGACCCTGGCTGTTGACACCAGTGATGCGAGTATTATTGTAAGTATGAGATCCATTAGCCTTCACCTTTATAGAGCAAGGTATCGTTTAGAACATCTATGTAATAATAGAACTTCTGATCCCTTGGATTTCTGGGCCTCTCCATCTCTATTTCTATCTTAGCTACGATAGTTGCCGGTCTTCCGTTTAGAACATAAACAACGTCAGAGAGCTCCACCACCTCACTCAAGTTGTGCGATACCAAGATTACTCCCTTAAGGGTTGAATTCACATTGAACAATATTTTATATAATTCCCTTCTTAGGGCCTCTGCTGTCAACTCGTCTAGGTGCGCAAACGGCTCGTCCATTAACAATACTAAAGGATCAGCTGCAAGGGCCCTTGCTATTGCAATCCTTTGCCTCATACCGCCACTCAACTCCTTTGGATAGAAGTCTTCAAATCCCTCAAGACCAACCATCTCGAGCATTTGCCTAGCAATGGTTTTGCATAATTCTTTTGGCAGCTTCCTATACTTCAGCCCTAGCATAACATTTTCTAAAGCCGTCATCCAAGGAAAGGTAACTATTGATTGATGAATTAACATAATTTTAGGTGTAGGCCTCACCACCTTCTTGCCCATCAGCAATACCTTGCCTTCGTCAGGCCTTAAGAAACCGCCAAGAACCCTCAGAAGGGTAGACTTTCCAACGCCAGAAGGCCCTACAATCGCAACTATACGACCATTCCCTACAGACATGCTTATCTTTTCAAATATTTCCCGCTTACCATAGGTAAACCCTACATCTACCGCTTCTAGCACTCTTCCAACTTTTCCACCCTTAATTATTTTTTCATATAAAAGCAAAGGCTACTAGAATAAATACTTAACCTCACTATAAAAAGATCAATGTTTCTTGAGGGAATTCAAGTGGGTATTTATACCCTTTATGTTATTAATTATTTGGGAAAAAGCATGAGAATAGCTCTAGTATATGATGAAAAACAGGTATTGAAACCCTTAGATGAGGGGGAAATACTTGGAATAATAGATGAGGAAAGGAAGGTAGTCGAACAATATGAAAATCCTGGTTTTAACAAAGATAAGGAATCGACGATGAATGCCATAATTCAGCTAGGAGCTCAAGCCATTATAGTGAAGGACGATTCCTTAGACAAGGCTTCATATGAAATATCCAGAGGGCACATACTCTATTATTCCATATCAAAATACAACAACCTATATGATGTAATCGAAAACCTAAATGATGTAAAAAGCAATCCACAAGAAAAGTTGTCCTATATGGAAGATACATAATAATATTTTAATTTTTTGAAGAAAAAGAAACTAGGGAGGCCAATTTGCACATATATAAAATTGGGAATGCAAACCTAATCATAAGAAAGGGGGATTTATTACAGGAAGATGTAGAAGCGATAGTAAACCCTGCAAACTCTTACCTCATAATGGGAGGCGGTGTTGCAGGCTTAATAAAAAGAAAGGGGGGCTCGATTATTGAAGAGGAGGCAATCAAACGTGCACCAATAGAAATAGGCGAAGCAGTCGTAACTAGTGGAGGTAGACTGAAACAGCGATATGTAATACATTCACCCACAATGAAGTACCCTGCCGAAAGGACAAATGAAAGAAATGTAAGGCTCTCTGTGAGGGCAGCACTAAGAGAAGGGGAAAAGCATGGCATAAAAAGTATAGCATTCCCTGGTATGGGTACGGGTGTCGGAGGCCTGAAGTATGACATTGCCTCTACAGCAATGATAGAAGAAGTAAAGAGGTTTTTGGAAGAAAAAGACCATTATGATAAAATTGTTATAGTGGCATACGAAGATGAATTCTACTATCAACTTGAGAGAAAAGCTGAATTCATACTATAGTTTAATACTATAGTTTAAAGGTAATACAATGCAATTCTCAAAAAGCAACTAGGTGGGCAGCGTTGCTAAAAGGGAAGTTATGCGGCAACTGCAAGGTGAGGAGGGCTGAAGTATTTCAACCACACACAAACAGAATGCTATGCAGGGAGTGCTTCATAGAAGATGTCAACAAAAGGGTAATGAATGAAATAAAGAAGTGGAACATGATTTCAAGCGGTGATACCATATTAATGGCGCTAAGTGGCGGCAAAGATGGATACGTGCTCCTAGATGTCTTGAGTAGAAACTTCAAATCAAACAAGCTAGTTGCCCTTAACATAATAGAAGGAATACATGGATATAATAAGGAAGAAGATGCAAAAATACTAGCAAAGACCGTAAAGAACATGGGCATAGACGTAATAGTAACAAGCGTAAAAGACTATACGGGATACAGCGTTGATGAGATAGTAAAAAAATCTATTGAAAAAAGGACTGGATTAACGCCATGCACGTACTGTGGATTAATAAGGAGGAGAATAATGAATTACTATGCAAGGGAAGTGGGTGCAAACAAGCTTGCAACTGCCCATAATCTTGACGATGAAAGTCAGACTGCTTTAATAAACATATTGAAGGGAGACCTTGCAAGCCTGATAAAACAACACCCAAGCACAAAGATTATTGATGATGACATGCTCGTCCAAAGAATCAAACCCTTAAGAAAAATATATGAATGGGAAACGGCTACATATTCTTTTTTAAAAGGTTTTCATATACAGGAAACCGAATGCCCATACCTTGAACTTGCACCTACTCTGAGGGCAAAAATCAGGAGGGAGCTATATAGATTTGAGAAGGAAAATCCAGGAGCGCTACTAAAGTTTATTGGATCAATCGATGATGTCGTTGAAAATATACGCACACAAGAAAAGCCGAGGCTTGGCAGGTGCATTAAATGTGGTGAGCCAACAGCCATTGGCAGGAAGTACTGCAAGCTGTGCGAGCTGCTCAGCAATATAGGAATTGAAAATCCAAGATATTTAAATATAAGAATAAGAAAGAGGGGCATAGTGGTATAGTTTGATGTGCCTCGGCTCTGTTGTAGAATACAGCAATATATATGGTAGGAAAGTGTACTATATCAATAATCCACTGCCATTAGTAGGTCACATAGCATTTGGCGTAATTGATAGGGGGTCTAACGTGATTCAAATAAGGCCTACATCACTTTGCTTCCACAACTGTATTTTTTGCAGCGTCGATGCTGGGCCTGCATCAAAATTTAGGAGGGCTGAATATATAGTTAACGAAGAATGGTTGTATAGATGGGTAAAAGAAATCTCTAGGATAAAGGGAAGGGGTATTGAAGCGCTAATAGATGGTGTAGGGGAACCGCTAGCCCACCCTAGAATAATAAAGCTAATCGAGCTCCTGAGGAAGGTAGAGGAGATAAAAACTATATCCATAGAGACCCACGGTGGATCGCTATCACTAAAGCTTGCGGAGAGGCTTGAAAACGCAGGACTAAACAGGATAAACTTAAGCATAGATACTATTGAAAAATGGAAGGCAAAGGTTCTGACAGGTTCACTATGGTATGATGTTGAGAGGGTGCTGGACGTTGTGGAAAAGGTTGTAAAGCAAACAAGCATAGACGTGATTTTGACGCCAGTCCTCATACCTGGGTTTAATGAAAACGATATAAGGGCAATAATAAGGTGGGCAGCACACCACAAATTAGGCGAAAAGAGCGGTCTTCCTACAGGGGTTCTGATACAGAAATATGAGGTTCATCGTTTCGGGAGGAAGCCAAGAGTGGCAAAGGTTTGGTCCTGGAAAAAGTTTTACGAATTCCTAAGAAGGGTTGAGAAAGAAGAGGACTACAGGCTTGTTATTGCCCCTAAAGAGCTAGGGTTTAGAAAAGCACCCGAAATTGAAAAACCTTTCAATACTGGGGATGAGATAGTTGCCTGCGTCTTAAAGGAAGGGTGGTTAAAGGGCGAGTACTTGGCCGTTGATAAAGGGTGCAGCAGAACGATAACTATAGTATCAAATAGGCAGCTTCATATTGGAGAAAGGCTACGCGTAAAGATCATTAGGGACAAAGACAATATATTCATGGCAAGGCCCTTACAACAAAAGAAACGTTAAGTTAATTTATTCCAAAGGAATACTAGCGTCTAAAGGAGGGCATTAGAATTGCTTCACAGAAGATTGTATCGGATCTATTACACTGTATATGACGATAAAGTAAATGAACTAGTCATAAGCTCGCTTGAGGAAAAATACGGCTCAAAGGTTAGTGTAATAAGTTCAAAGCTGGTTCCGGAATTCCGGGCATTAGAGCTATATTTAGACAAAAAGGGCCTAAGCAATGAAATTAAGGAACTAGTCTCATCCATAATAAATTCAAAGTACGTCAGGGTAGACTACATAGACACATCTCAATAAGGGTGCCTTGGATGAGAGTCGATAACGTTATATCAAAAGAAAAACATGATCAGAAGGCAATAGAAGAATGGACAAAGGAGTTTTGGGAAAACAACAAAATATATGAAATGGTTAAGGAAAAAAGCAACAAATCAAATAAAAAATTTTACTTCCTTGATGGACCTCCATATGCCAATGCAAATACCATACATGTGGGAACTCTATGGAACAAGGTACTGAAAGATGCAATCCTAAGGTACTACAGGATGAGGGGCTACAACGTTTGGGACAAACCTGGCTTTGACACTCATGGACTCCCAATAGAGGTCATGATAGAGAAAAAACTTGGCACAAAAAACAAGAGGGATATAGAAAGTGTGATAGGTGTTAGCAACTTCGTTAATGAATGCTTGGAGTTCACCAACAAGAACATAGAGAGCATGATAGATGATTTCAAGGAGATGGGGGTATTTATGGATTGGAAACACCCATACATAACCTATAAAGACGACTACATAGAGTCTGGCTGGTACTTAATTAAGAAGGCACACGAGAAGGGGTTGCTATACAAAGGTAAAAAGGTTCTGCATTGGTGCCCAAGGTGTGAAACGACCTTAGCTGATTATGAGGTCTCCGAGTATAGAGAGCTTGAGGACCCTTCTATCTACGTCAAGTTTAGAATAAAGAATGAAAAAAACAGATACTTGCTGATTTGGACAACAACCCCTTGGACGTTACCAGCGAACGCGTTCGTAATGGCAAACCCGAGCATAAAATACGTTGTTGCCAGAGTTGGGGAAGAGGAAATAATATTATCAAAGGAGAGGTTGGAAGACATTATGAAAGAGGCTGGTATTAAGGAATATACTATAGTAAGCGAAATGGAGGGAAGGGACCTAGAAAATATAGAATACGTTCACCCCTTAGAAGGGCTAGTCCCTGCGCAAGAAAAAATAAAAAGGTATCATAAAGTTGTCATGGCACCAGAAGCTGTTTCTAGCAATGAAGGTACTGGACTTGTTCATTCAGCCCCTGGCCACGGTGAAATAGATTCTGTCATTGGAATGAAGATAGGGGCACCCTTGCTAAGCCTTGTTGACGACCAAGGATACATGAGTGAAGAGGCTGGAAAATATGCAAACCTCTACTTTAGAAGTGATGCAAACGAAGAAATCATAAAGGATCTGAAAAAGAGAAATGCCCTCTTCCACTATGGAAAGATCAAACATAGATACCCTGTTTGCTGGAGGTGTAAAACTCCTCTTTTGTTAAAGGCAACAGATCAATGGTTTGTTGCAGTCTCTAAAATCAAGGATAAGCTAATAGACGAAGGTGAAAAAATACAATGGACCCCAAGTTGGGCCAAGACGAGGTTCATGAATATAATCG
>WALX01000084.1 GCA_015522625.1 Candidatus Hestiella sp. | reverse complement strand
GCTTCCTGATGATCGAGGCAATGAAGGTATTAAAATCTAAGGGATATAGCTATGAGAAGATAATAGACTTAGGATCCGGCTCTGGTGTGCTCTCTCTAGCTGCGAAAAGGCTCTTCAATCCAAAAATTTTGGTTTCGGTGGACATATCTCCTTACGCAGTTTACAGCACACATAGGTTATTGAAAGGGGAAAGCCTAGTTCTTAGGTGTGATGCTGCCACTTGCGTTAATGTAAGCTTTGACCTAGCAGTAATAAACCCTCCTTACATACCATCGATGGATAAGCTAGTAGAGGGTAGCCATTGGCTTGTGCTTTCATGGCAAGAAGGCAAAAACCACGAAAAGCTGTGTGCCTCTTCTAAAATAGCGGAAAACGTGTTGATATTAAAATCAACCCTTTCGAGTTTAGATCAAGACAGGTGTATGGATGACATAGGCTATGAGAAAAGGGAGAAGGTGCTGGAGAAAAGGTTGTTTATGGAGACCATAGAGGCGAACTACTGGGTTAGGAAGCCTTAATTAAGCGAAAAATTTATATAGAAGCTATCCTACATAAGAATCTAGGAAATTGATTAGATAGGGTGAAAAGTATGTCGACGCCTATTGAAAATATGGGGGTACCTGTTATAATACTTAAAGAAGGTACTGAAAGGTCTTATGGAAGGGAAGCGGTAAGGAACAACATCATGGCTGCTAGGGCTATTTCTGAGATACTGAAAACTACTTATGGTCCTAAGGGAATGGACAAGATGCTTGTTGATAGCCTTGGAGATATAACCATTACAAACGATGGGGCAACTATACTAGATAAAATGGACCTTCAACACCCAGCTGGAAAAATGCTTGTACAGGTAGCAAAAGGTCAAGATGAAGAGGTAGGTGACGGGACGAAAACCTCCGTTATATTTGCGGGGGAGTTGTTGAAGGAGGCAGAAACGCTGCTCGAAAAGAACATACATCCAACAATAATAATTAACGGTTATAAGGAGGCCTTGCAAAAGGCAATAGAAATACTTGGAAAGATAGCAGAGCCCATCTCTATAGAGGACAGGGAAAAGTTGCTTTTGGTTGCCAAGACGAGCCTGAACAGCAAGGCTGTGAGGGATGCAAAGGATCACCTCGCAAACATAGCAGTAGATGCTGTAAAGGCAATTACCGAGAAAAGGGGCAACTCATGGGTAGTTGATGTAAATAACGTACAGATTATTAAGAAGTATGGTGGGAGTTTAACTGATACACAACTAATTAATGGTATTGTTATTGATAAAGAGGTAGTTCATCCTGACATGCCAAAGAGGGTCAAGGACGCAAAGATAGCGCTCCTTGATGTTTCTTTAGAGATAGAAAAACCAGAAATAGACATGGAAATAAGCCTCTCCTCTCCAGAATCTATGAAGAAGCTTATAGACAAACAGGAGAAAATGCTAGAGGAAAAGGTAGAAAAAATCGTTGCCACGGGCGCAAACGTTGTCATAACACAGAAGGGAATAGATGACGTTGCACAGCACTTCCTCGCAAAGAAGGGCATACTCGCAGCTAGGAGGGTGAAGAGGAGCGATATAGAGAAGATAGCTAGGGCTACTGGGGCAAAGATAGTGACTAACCTGGAGGACCTTAAGCCAGATGATTTAGGCTATGCTGGAAATGTAGAGGAGAGAAAAATAGGAGAGGACAAGATGATATTCATAGAGAATGCCAAGAATCCAAAGAGCGTCACTGTACTGATAAGGGGAGGATTTGAAAGGCTGGTTGAAGAAGGAGAAAGGGCTGTCCATGACGCCTTGAGCGCTGTAGCAGACACAATTGTCGATGGAAAGATTGTTGCAGGAGGGGGCGCTACAGAAGAGGAATTGGCTAAGGAATTAAGGGAATGGTCCAAGGGTGTACCCGGCAAGACACAGATAGCTGTTGAGTCTTTTATAAGGGCTATAGAAGGTTTGCCCCAGACATTAGCCTTTAACGCTGGCTTAGACCCTATAGAAACGCTGATGAAGTTGAGGAGTGCCCATTCAGACTCGTCAAGGAAATGGTACGGAATCGAAATAGAGACAGGAGAAGTTGTTGACATGTGGGCTAAAGGGGTCATAGAGCCTATGAGGATCAAGTTGAATGCACTAAAGGCCGGTGCAGATGCTGCCGGATTAGTATTGAGAATAGATGACATGATAGCAGCTAAGAAGGGCAAGACAGAAGGAAAAGGCCCAGGTGGCAAGAGACCTGAGGAAGAATCTGGTAGGGAAGGAAGCGAATAAAGGCTAGAAATATAAAACTAAAAATACAATCTAGTTTTATTTTCTTCTGTTGCTTTATTCCTTTTTGGGTATCATACATGGTGAGTTGGCATTCGATAGGTCTTCCCCAAAGGATAATAATAGGGGACAGCGTGCTAGAGAGCATAGGTTCTCAAGTCTCGAACATGTTTCCCAAAGGTAAATCTGTGCTGGTATTAACTGGTCCTAACGTTTACTCTAAATATTACAAAAAAGCAAAAGAAAGCTTAGAGGATTCTGGGTATAGCGTCTCATATATGATAGCTGGAAGTCCAACGGTTGATAATGCAAGTAGGATGTCCGAGGAAGTTTCTAAGGAGAAGATAGATATACTCTTGGGTTTGGGCGGTGGAAGGAGTATAGATATAGCGAAGTACGTAGCGATCTCTCTGAACAAGGAGTTTATTAGCGTTCCTACAGCCGCAAGCCATGATGGGATTACCAGCCCCTTTGTTACGCTAAGAGGCTTTGACAGGTTCCATTCAAGGCCTGCCAAGCCTCCAAAGCTAATACTAATAGATATAGGTGTTATAGCCACAGCGCCAAAAAGGCACAACGCTGCAGGTTTTGGAGACCTTATAGGAAAATATACGTCTACATTAGACTGGAGGCTTGCTCACAAGCTAAAGGGCGAATACTACGGGGAGTATGCAGCAAGCTTGGCGCTGATGAGTGCGAAACATGTTAGTCTATATGCAAAAGAAATAGGGTTAGGAAGCAAGGAAGGGATTAGGATATTATCGGAGGCCTTGGTAAGTAGTGGGGTTGCGATGTGTATAGCTGGTAGCACGAGGCCTGCAAGTGGATCTGAACACCTCTTTGCTCATGCATTAGAAATGGTAAGCAAAAGCCCTCCCCTGCATGGGGAGGCCGTTGGTGTTGGTACAATAATGATGTCATATTTATTTGGGAAGAATTGGAGGAAGATTAGGGAGTTGTTAAAGCAGGTTGGAGCGCCCACAAACTCAAAGGAGCTTGGCGTTAGCGATCAGGAGGTTCTAGATGCTCTAATGAAGGCTGTTACTATCAGGCCAGAAAGGTATACAATCTTGGGGGACTCCGGGTTAAGCGAGAAGGCTGCGGAATTGCTTGCAAGAAATACCATGGTTATTTCATGAAGGTGTTTTTCATCCTATAGTGTTGCCTTAATGGCTGCTACAGCTCCCTGAAGCTGACCTATTCCTTCAATAGCCTGCTGGTATGCCTCGTGGGTTTTTCCTCTATTACCTTTTTCCTCAAATTCCCCTCATTTTTTATATAGATAATTGCTCGGAATGCCTCTATACAGGCACAGGGCCTCAAGGCCTTTACCACCTTGTTGAATCATATGCTACTAAATAACCTAACAATTAGTGCTTATATGTAAAACGTTCTAGTAGTTATCTTTAGCCATAAGCGCTTAGATAATTAGCTATCAAGGGTCCTATATCTATATATTTGATGCCATCTTTTTTTGGTAAAGTGTTTGTGGCATATATCTCATCTACACCAGACTTCCTTAACTTACCAATAGCCTCCCCAAGCATTATCGCGTGTGCAACTAAGACGTAAATATGGCGCGCACCGTGTTTTCTTAAGATGCTTGATGCCGTTGCAATAGTGCCACCGGTACTTATTATGTCATCTACAACAACGATATCTTTGTTGTTTACATCAAGCTCCTTTGGTTCCATAACTATATCTCCTGTTATTCTATCCCTCTTCTTCACCAAATAATCATAGCTACATTTTAGAAACTGAGAGAGACTTTTTGCTCTATTCAATGCCCCTATATCTGGAGACAAAATGGCTATGTTTGATGATTCTAAACCTAATTGCCTTGCCATGTGTGTATATGGAGATATGTTTACTGCCCCTTCACCAAAATATTTAAGGCTCTCTTCTTTATGGATCTCAACAACAAATAGCCTCTCATATAACATTCTTAGTGTTTTCATTACTACCCTTATACTTATCGGTTCTCCTTCTAGAAACACTTTGTCTTGCCTTGCATACGCCATATATGGAACTACAAGGATAGAACTTGATATACCACCTTCTCTTAAAGCATCTCCAATCAAGATGGCTTCAAAAAAGGATTTATCCTGTGGTTGTATAAATGATTGAACTACTATGGCTTCCTTGTTTTTTATGTTGCAAGGTATTCTTATATAGCTCTCTCCATCAGGAAACACTTTATGGATGGGCTTACATGCTTTCAGCAAGAGTTCTCTTGATATTGAATCGGCTATTTCTTTAGAGACCTCATTTGTACCTGGTATAAGTATGCGCTCCAATGCCTGACACCTCTTCGGCTTCTACATAAAATATCTAGCTTGTAAGCCTTAAATTTACAAGCCATAGAACTAATTTAGCTTAAAATCCCGATCCTAGAGGTAAACATTAAAGGTATGTATAAATTCTTCGGTAGCTATGCCTCATTATACCGATATTAGGTGGTCTTTAGTGATGTATTATGGCAACTATTATCTTGTAGTTTTCCTTTGGCCACTTGATTCATCTAACTTGCTTCTATATTTTTATGTGTTTTTTTAAGGCCTAAGTCCTATACTCTTTTCATCTATACGGCTCTATGGCCCTTTGTCTCTGTTTAGGGAAAAGCATGGAATTTCCTTTCTAGCTGAGAACCTTTCAATCTTTATATTTCTACACAGGCTATATAAGATGGCTGTGAGGAGGATGGAGCGACCCTGAGCAATGATGAGCGACTTTCCTCTGAGCCTAATGATCCTTGAGCCTTCTCGTTTGTAGCAAATAACGTAGGCTAAAGTCGATATGATATATAGATCCGTGTAATAGTATATATAGCTATAGAAACTCTATATAAGCTATAGAAAGGTTTTTAAATCTACATAATCCCAGATCTTACAGGGTATGGTGTGTGAAGGAAGACACAAAGAACGACAACCCATTCAAATATATAGATGATACAAGGACTAATAAGGGGCATATAAAGGTTTGGTTTACAGCGGGTATGGGATTCTTTACGGATGCTTATGACCTCTTTGTTATTGGTATTATTTTAGTAATATTATCCGACTTGAATTCTCCAAGCTTCCCCCAAACCATTTTCTACAAATCTATATTGGCATCGTCGGCTGTTTTCACTGCTATATTAGGACAACTGATATTTGGGAGAATAGCAGATATTTTAGGGAGGAAAAAAGTATATGGAGTAGAAGCTTCGATTCTAGCAGCAGGTGCGTTACTTAGCGCTTTTTCTCCAAATATCTACTGGTTGATTTTCTCGAGGTTTCTCCTCGGGTTTGGAATAGGTGGGGATTATCCAATATCTGCTACGATAATGAGCGAGTATTCTCCCAGGAAGGATAGGGGAAAGCTCGTTTCTTTGGTATTTGCTAACCAAGGTATAGGTATAATACTTGCAGTAATCGTGGGGATACTCTCTGCAACTTTTCTACCGATAAGCATTGCGTGGAGAGTTATGGCTGGTATTGGTGCAATACCTCCGGCCCTAGTCATATATTATAGGAGAAAAGTACCAGAAACTCCCAGATTTTCACTACTTGTTAAGAATGATATGCTCGAGGCAAGCAAGGCCTTCAAAACTGTAGGAAAAGATGTAAAGATAACAAAAGTTAAAAGTAGGGCAGATTCATTTATGGGCTTTGTTAAATCTTATTACCCCCTTTTAATAGGTACGAGCCTTACTTGGTTGCTCATGGATATAGCATTTTACGGCACGGGGGTCTTCTCAGGTCCTATAACTCTTGCCATATTGGGGGGGTCAGCTGGTATCAAGGCAGATGTGATTAGGGCAGGAATCCCCTTATTAATAGGAGTTCCCGGATATTTTATTGCAGCCTATACAATAGACAAACTAGGAAGAAAGCTTATCCAATCAATGGGTTTTGTTGTAATGGCAATAATATATGGGGTGATATCCTTCAGCATGATTACTGTGGGGTCTAAAGTAATAGGCTTTAGCTTACCAACGACTTTAGCTTATATAATGTTTGGAATAGCCTTTATGTTCATAAACTTTGGACCGAATACAACAACCTTTGTGATCCCCTCAGAAGTATACCCTGTTAGATTTAGGTCAACCGGGCATGGAATATCTGCTGCCTCAGGAAAACTGGGCGCGGCGATTTCCTTGTTTTTATTCCCATACCTGAGCACTACCATTGGGATAAAGGATATATTACTGATGCTTAGCATAGTTAGTGTTATCGGCGCTTTAGTAACAATTGCATTTATATATGAGCCTAAAACGAAGAGTCTAGAGGAAATCAGCAAGGAGAAAATAATCATAGAAGAACCTACGCCTGAAGTAGTACAATAGGTTTTTGATCACTCAAGCACAAGCTAAGTTACCTTGGTCTAGAACAATTCTAAGATAGTACTTGCATTATGTTTAGCCTTTACAGTTGTTTATATAACAACCCCGTTGTATAGTTTTTTCGTCTTATATAATTTGTTAATCCTAACACATCAATTGTTTTATCTACAATCCATGAATATCTGGGGTCTCCGAAAACTCTCCTTATCTTGAGCTTTTCATACTTCACTTCTAAAACCTCATGACCTTCATGGCTATAGACCTTAAACCTACCTCTAACCTTGTTTTTTGGATTTTTTGTTAAGATAACATGAACGGCATATTCACCAGGCTCGAGGTTTATTGTAACCAGGCCAGCAATTCCCACTTTATATGTACCTCTTCCTTGTTTTTCTGGGTTTGATATAAGCCTCGTGCCATCTTTTCCTAAAGCAACTAAAGTCTTTCTAATAGTATGTAAACCTGTCTTACTCTTAGTTAGCTCCACCTCAAAGCTTAGTTGGAACATAGCCTTTCTCCATAACATCCTCATATAGGATAAAAATAAAAAACCTTATTAATAATGTGGGGTAGAAGCACTTGGACATAATAATTGCTGGCCTTGGAGTTTCGGGGTCGACAATAGCATATAAGCTTTCAGAAAAGGGGTTTAGAATTAAAGCTTTTGAGCCCCTTAAAAGATATAACAAAGCTTGTGGTGAACAAGTCACTGCCACAGACGATACTCTACAATTAATTAAAAAATCTGGGTCTTATGTAACTAGACCAAAAACGTTTAGCATTTTTGTAGATGGGATCCTAGCCTCATATATAAATTTAGGAGGTTCTTCTTCATGGTATATTGTTAACAAAGGTAAACTCATAGAGTATTTGAGAAACGTCGCTAAATCGAATGGAATTACTATAAAAAAAGAGCTATGGAAGGGTGAAAAGGCCACAATAACAATAGATGCTAGAGGTCCTTTCTCAGGTAACATAAAAAACAAAATATTAGTAAAAAGATATATAATGAGAACCGAATGGGATCCTGAACATGTTGTATTGGATCTCAGACCAAGACAAGGAGGGCTTTATTGGATTTTCCCTTCAGATGATGATGGAAAAAAGGTAAACATAGGAGGCGGGTTTATTAATATATGGGATGATAAACGGTTAAGCTCATTAATTGTTGAATATGCAAGCAAAAAACTGGGGAGTTTTGAGATTATTGACGCTAGAGCCTCACCTCTTGACGTTTTTTCAAACTATAGACTTTATCAGAATGGAGTATTTTATATAGGAGAGTCGGCTGGCCTTGTGCTATCGATTAGTGGAGAAGGGAACAGGCCTGCTATTGAATCGGCTATCTTCTTGGCAGAATCAATATTAAAAAATGACATAAACAATATAGGTAAAATTAATAAAGAATATCTCAAACTTTCAAAAGATATTATAGATGAGTCTTCTTTTTCTAGAAAACTTTTTAGCTTCACATATAGATACTCAAAAACAATAGATATGGCAAAGCTCATGACTAACCTACCTAAATGGTTTTGGGAAAAATATATATTAGCAAAACTAAAATTTGGTGATATAATCAAGATAGCCTCCAACCCTTATGTTATTAAGGGACTCATCAAACCATAAGTGGGCCCGCGGGGATTCGAACCCCGGACCGCCCGGTTATGAGCCGGGCGCTCTACCTGGCTGAGCTACGGGCCCTTATAGCAATGCTGTTCTATGGGGCTTTTATATATATTAACATTTTATTTAGGCACTTACACTATGTACCCTACCATATGTTTATTCTTTATGCCCTGTCCAAAATAAGATTAAAACTGCCCTATATATAAATATTTCTTTGAAATATCATAATTATTTATATTTAAGGAATGCAAAGTTTAAAATATCCAAGTCTCTATATATAAAAAGGATGGTGGTGAAATATGTCAGAAGCTATAGTTATGATAAATACTGATGTTGGAAAAGAGAATGAGATCTTCGATAAGCTTAATAATATGCCTGAGGCAAAGAAAATATACCTTGTTTATGGAATACATGATATAATAGTGTTCATAGAAGCAGAGAGCATGGAAAGACTAAGGGGGCTAATAACTGATAAAATAAGAAAGCTTGATGGTGTGAAGAGCACACTAACAAGTATTGTAGTTGTTAGCAAAGAGAAATAATGAGCAAAGAAACAGTCACGATATCTTTTGATGATATTGATAGTCAGTATGGTGGATGCACAACACATTTTACAGGTATTTTTTTATATAATATTAAAGACAAAATAGATCTTATAGACCATCCACTACTTGTAAGGCTTAACCCCGGAATTCCTTGGAAGACTAGGGGTAATGCTTCTACCGCTCTCAGAG
>WALX01000083.1 GCA_015522625.1 Candidatus Hestiella sp. | reverse complement strand
TCCTTAAGAAGTACCCGGCCCACAGCGTCTTTGAGAAGTGCAGCGAAAACAGCGTAATGATCGCTGGCTATCAAAAGCTGAGGCCGGTTTCTCCTGAAAAGGAAGAGATATCTGCGAGGCTACTTATGGGCATGGCAGGTAGCTGCTTTGTTAATGTAGACGATTACTGTTTTACGTTTTCCCCTTAGGCAGTAAAGCGCTAAAAAAGCCTCCTTGGTTTTTGCTTAATTTTTGTTACAACTGAAGGCTTTGCCTTTTAAGGCGGGGATGAAATGCTTATAATTTATGAATACATTTAAAAAAAGTCCCCATAACCCCGAGTTCCCTAAGCGGAATAGAAGTAACTGGGAATAGATGCAAAATGGGGGCATCTCTGACCAGCCCGACTGCCTCGCAGGCGTGTCCCCGAATAGGTGCTGGGGACTAATGAACGCCCTAAAGGGAACCCTCGCCCTTTAGGGTGAGGAGGGGTCAGCTTATCGTAAAAGCCTAGAAAACCTTGGAAGGGTGCTATTGCTAATTTAAAAACAAGTAAAAAAGGAGGTGGGAAGCTTAATGGTTTATAGCCTAGGGGCTATTCCACCTCTATCCTCTTGCTGCTCTCCCAGACGCCGTGGAGGTTGCAATACGATAGGGCGTAGAGGGTCCCGCTCTTCTTAAGGGAAATAGTTAGCGTTACCTCAGGTTCAGCGTACTCAGGTTCAAGGTAAAGCTTTGAGATGTGTATTGGGTTAAAGGCCCTTCCGTCCTCGCTAAAATAAAGCTCTATAGACCTTATGGAGTGTTCGACCTTGTTTGGGTGTGGGCCTACTTTTACCTTAACCTCAAACTTCTCTCCCGCCTTTACCTTTTCTGGTGCTTCTATTACAGCAGCGTGGGTCTCTCCTTTAGACTTAGCCTCTCCCTGCGCCCCTTCCTTTGTGTATATTAGGTCTCCGAACTTCACGTCTTTCACCAAGAAAAGGTTAATGCTGGAGAATAAAAATCTTTGTTAATAATATTTTCTAGGAAAGTTATCTTTCTACATCAACCCTTGTATATCAAGACATAGATTTAATTTAATAGGCGCTTTCATTTATTATAAAACGCTGGAAGGATACCAATAAAGTTTGTGAAAGTGCTTCGGGGGTATGAAACAGAAATCTATATTGTGACTACGGCTATATTAAAGCTTTCACCGACCTCTCTTTGATCATCTTCGCAAGGCTAATATTGGCTATCCTTCCCCTATAACCAGCACCTCCTTCTTTCCCATTTTTCTTCCAGGCCATAAAAACCTAGACCTAGTTTTAATTTTTCTATATATTACTCTTTTTAAATGAAATGCAATATCAATGAAATTTAAGGATCTTCACATCAAGTTAAAAGCATGGGTAAAAACAATGAATTGGTGCAGGCTGTGGTAGAGGTAGTTGATACCCTTGGGGTTACCGGGTCTAATAAGCTCGTCACTACCCTTAATTCCATATTAACGGAGCTTTTCTACGGCCTGAGGCCGAAGCGCATCACAATAATATCGGAGGAAAAGCATGAAGAGGCATTTATTAAGAAAATTAGGGATGCATTGGTTGCCCTTGGAATTAATGTAGAGGTGGATGAAATAGTTATAGGGAAGAACCCGGGCGAGTGGGCCGAGAGGCTAAAAGGGAGGGAGAATTCCTTTAGCGTTATAGACATTACTCCTGGAAGGAAATATATGTCGATAATGCTTTCTAAGCTAAACTCCAAGATAAGGTATGTATACCTAAAGGAGGAGAGCGAGGGCTACAGGATATTCGGCTACGTTTCTCCAAAAAAGGTAGAGGTCTGGGAGCTGTACCCGAGGCCAAGGGTAATAAGCAAGATGGAGCAGCCCAAGCCCTCCAAGGAAGGGAGGGAGACAATTTTGAAGAGCGACAGCATAACCGCTTTCATAAATATATTAGATGCAATAGGTGAGGTTACCATAAGGCCAAAGCGAAGAAATTCAATAAGCGACTACATCCCGAACTGGTATGACGTCGAGGTTGGCAACAAGGATAAAATGGTAGAGGCCATTATGAAAGACCAAATATTCAACCTCTGCGCCTCTAGGTCTGGGATGATTAGGTTTAAAGGAGAAGATGAAGTGAAGGAGAAAATAGAGGATGGGGCAAACATATGCTTTGATACAAACGTAATCATAAGCATAGGCCACAGGATCTTTGATGATATAGGTAACAAGAGGTACCTTTCAATACCGCTGTTTTCTGTTTACAACGAGCTTAAAAACCACTCCATGAACTTCCAGAGGAGCAAGACAGACAGAAAAACCATGTTGTTCATCCTTGGGCTCTACTCATTTAATAAGATGTATTCTGCCATGAGGAGCCCTAGCAAGTCCTCTGGAGACGTACCAATAATAAAAGAGGTAACATCTTTAAAGGTGAGCTCCCTAAGGCCAGTTCTAGTAACAATGGATAAGTCCCTTGGGGAGAGGGCAGGGCTCTCTCGAATAGAATATGTTGTAATAGATAGGTCAAAGCCGCGCTACTTGGAGAACCCTAGGGGTAGCATAGGGAAGTTGCTTTCCTGCCTCAGCTCGTTCAGCGACGTTTCAATAGAGGTTAATGGAGAAGAGGTTGCAACCATAGTTAATAGGAGTAGCGAGTTCCAGTTTTCCCACGACGGCGCTTATATAATTCCCACATCAAAGGACTTTAACTACGTTGAAATGTTGAAGGCGGCCGAGCTGTAAAAAGGTTAAGCAGAAAGCATAATAAATTTGGCAATAAACATTAGTTATGGCAAGGATAGTGGTGATGTAAATGAAGGTTGCAGTACCCTCTTACGACTGCAAGACTATGGCCTTTTCAGGGCCAGGCACAGGGCAGTTCCTGGTTTTAAACATAGAAGGAGGGAGAATAATAGGCGAGGAGTGTAGGAAAGTAAACGCTGAGAGGCCAGAAGAGGATGAAGATGAATCTGGTCCTGAGCATGCAAGGTGGCACCTAGCGATACTTGAGACGCTTAAGGATGTAGATGCAATAGTTGCAAGGCATATGGGGGAAACGATAATGACAGCGTTTAAGGCATTGAAGAAGAAAATAATAACTGGCGTTTACTTCGAAAACGTTGAGCAGTTAATAGATTTTCTAATAAAGGAGGGAATTCTTAAAAGTTAAACAAGGCTTACCTCTATAATCGTCTTTATGGCCTCTATCAGCAGCCCTTCTTGCATGGAAGGGTATGAAAACTTCTTCATAGCTATTACCTGCCTGTGCGTAAACGGGATGTGGATGAATCCTCCCCTTATTCCTTTTCTGCTGCAAAGGCTAGCTATTGTATAGAAGACTTCGTTGCAGAGGTACGTGCCCGCGTTGAAGGAATAATACGCAGGTATGCCCTTATTCCAGAGGGCCTCCCTTATCCTTTCATATGGCAAAGAGGTCTCATATGCAGCAACCTCCCCGATGCGCTCCTCGACCTCTCCACTCCTATAGTAGCGATTTAACGCAACCCTTTCTATCCTTATTCCGGTAGCGTTAGCAGCTAATCCAAGGCCTACAACCAAGTCTGGGTTTATTTCACTAAACCTTTGCTCCAGGATTTTTCGCGCTTCATTGTGCAAAACTGGGAGCTCAATACCAAAAACCTCGTATGTATCGCTTTTAAATCCGTCAAGCTTCCTTGCTATTTCACCGCTTGGATTTACCTTGAAATCTAGGAAAGGAGAAAAACCTGTTACAAGCACCTTTTTCTTGCGCATCAATTCCTTCACCCATTAATTTGCTACAAAGCATGATAATAAGCAATAACGCAAGCAATAACCGAATTTACAAAAGTGCTGCAGGCAAAAATTATTAAGTTTTGCTTCAGAAAAAGGCTAGAGGGGATGGAGTCCCCCATAAGCGCCCTGAAGGGCTGATGACTCCTGTCTAAAGAGTAGGTGTTCAAATGATGCCCTTTCAGAGTGTCTTGTGGAAGGTAAAGGAGGATCAAAAATATGAGGACTACCCCGAGTTCATGAAAGACATCAGGCTAGACGCCTTCTTTGAATCCATGCTAAAGGGCTATGAAGCATTTAAGGTAAGGCTAAAGGGCTACATACTCTCCCCTTCTTCAATGCCAGAAAACATATACTACAGGCAAGGGGTCTTTAAGGACCTAGAGGATAATGAAATATTAAAAGGGATAGAAGGGTTCGTTTCTGCAATGGCAAGGGTAAAAGGGCTCATAGCTATTAGCGGCATTGAGGGGTATAGCTACCCATATCAAAAGGAAAGGAGGTTGCTAGATGCTTCGTTGCTTTACATAAACGCCGTCTTATCGCTCTACAACGCTTTAAAAGGGGCTAAGTCAGAAGCCCTCACCTCGCTGAGGGATTATATAGAAAAATATATAGAGGGTGATGCCTTTAAAAGGCTAAGAGAAGGGGCAAGGAGCATTAAGGAGAAGCTAGACGCGGTAGAGTTTCATATATCAATAGTTGGCGACAAGGTATATGTTGAGAAGTGCAAGGGCAAGGCTGATTATAGCGAGGAGCTATCAAAGCTGTTTTCAAAGTTTGGTTCAAGCTCAGTAGAGGTTAAAGAGGAAAGGAAGGAGCTCGAAGCGACGCACGTCGAGTCATTCATATTAGAGCTTGTGGCAAAGCTATTCCCGGAACCCTTCAAGGAACTAAAGGCGTTTTACCAAAAGAACAGGGACTTCGTCGATAAGGTGCTAGAGAACTTTTACGTAGAAATCCATTTCTACATATCTTATATGCGCTCCATGAATGCATTGAAAGGGGCAGGCCTACCCTTCTGCTACCCTTCAATGACAAATGATAAAGGCGTTTACGCAAAGGACTCTTTTGACATAGAGCTAGCATCGAGGCTCGTTAAGGAGATGGGGGTTGTCGTTACGAATAGCTTTGAGTTCAGCGAAGATAAGAGGATAATTGTGATTACAGGGCCAAACAGTGGGGGGAAGACAACGTTTGCAAAGATGATTGCGCAAACCCACTACCTCGCATCCCTCGGCCTCCCAGTTCCTGGAAAGGAGGCAAGGCTTTACCTTTTTGATAACATATTCACCCACTTCGAGAGGCCTGAAGAAGGGGGTAGCCTCGTAGGAAGGCTTGAAAGCGATATGTATAGGATAAAGGAAATATTAGAAAGGGCTACGGAGAGGAGCATCATAATAATAAACGAGATGTTCAGCTCCACAACGTCATTTGATGCGCTCTTCTTGGGGAAGGAAATAATAAAGCACCTCTCGGAAATAGGCTCGCTCTGCGTCTACGTAACCTTCTTAGACGAGCTCTCAAGGCTAGGCAACACAGAGAGCTACGTTGCCCTTGTAGATGAGAAGGATCCATCGATAAGAACCTATAAAGTCGTCAAGAAGCCCGCTGAAGGCCTTGCATATGCCTTAGCTATTGCAAAGAAGTACGGGCTCACTGCTGATGAGATAGTGGGGAGGATATGATGATAGGCGCCTCTCTTTTATATAAAGATGGTATGAAGAAGCACGAACTTCCCTGGAACCATGAAGACTTGGTCAGGGATTTGGCGCTGAAAGAAATATTCAACACGATGTCATCAGGTGACGAGTTCATCTATAGCGTCGTTGAAAAGGTAATCCTTAACCCTGTGAAGGACAAGGAAACGATACTCTATAGGCAAGGGGTGCTAAAAGATGCAATAAAAAACAAGGAGGTGCTTCGCGACATCTATGAGATAGTAAACAAGGCAATCGCCGATGCAAGAAAGTCTATATTCTGGTTTTCTATAAGGGAAGACCCATACCTCATGGCAGAGAAAAGCATCGCAGCCCTAAAGGTCCTCATACCTGCCTTAAAGAGGATTAGGGAGGTAGCTGAGGGCAACTTGCATAGCTTCTCTTCAGAAGGCTTCAAAAGGGTGTTTTCAACCATTTCAAAGCAGTTCAACGATTCCTACATATCGGAAGTGATGGACACTTTAAAGAGCCTCAGGTTTGATGAAGAGGTCGATGCCTGCGTTAACATAGGTGATGGAAACGTTTTCGTTAACTATAGGCTGCAAGCACCAACGGAAAAGAAGGGTTTTTTAGACTCATTAAGGGTGAGGAAGCAGAGGTATGTATATACAATCCCTCCTAGGGATGAGGCTGGCGGCCAAATACTAGCCGAGATGAAGAACAAGGCCTTGAAAAAAGCCTCTAAGGTTCTTAATAAGTCGCTAGAGAACGTTATAGAGTTCTTTAATATGCTTAAAGAGGAGCTTGCATTTTACATAGGTTGCGCCAACCTTTACGAAAGGCTTAACGCAATAGAAGCCCCTATAACTTTCCCTAGGCCTTTAGATGAAGAAGCTGTAGAATTTCAAGACCTCTACAACACTACCCTCCTCCTTATGATTGGGAAGAGGGTCGTGCCGAACAGCCTTAAGGCAAACCAGAAGGAGCTTTTCATAATAACTGGTGCAAACAGGGGAGGGAAAACTACATTTATAAGGAGCGTGGGGCAGGCACAGCTCCTCATGCAATCCGGTTGCTTCGTCCCAGCCAGGTCTTTTTCCTCGCCCATTTTCTATAATATATTTACGCACTTCACAAGGGAAGAAGACATTAGCGGGAAGGTTGGAAAGCTAGAGGAGGAGCTTGCAAGGATGAAGAAAATTGTTGATAATGCAAAGGGGAAGAGCATGGTTATAATGAATGAATCTTTCTCCTCAACAAATAGCTATGAAGGGTCTGAGATAGCAAGGCAGGTTGTAAGCGCTTTCATTAAGAAAGGTTTCTTCGTTTTCTACGTTACGCACCTCTATGAATTCTCATCTTGGGCCTATAACAGCCTTGAAAGCGTCGTCTTTCTAAAGGCTGAGAGGAAGGAAGGTGGCAAGAGGACCTATAGGATCGTTGAGGGGGTTCCGGAGGAAACAGCGTATGCAAAGGACATATATTCAAAGATATTTAATGTTACATAGGTTTCAACGGAAAGAATTGTTAGGAAAAGGATTTAAGTCACACAGCAGATTACTATAGCTGGTGGGAAAATGGATAAAATAAAGTTTCCTAGCGATGAGTGGATAAAGGCATTTAAGGATGAGCTGAACAAAAACGAGAACTATGAAAGATATGCAAAGACTTGGGAAGGGGACTTCCTGTTCATAGTGAATAGCGGGCTTGATAAAGAATACGTCTTTTATGTTGACCTCTACCATGGAAAGTGCAGGGATGCATACATGGTGGAGAGCAGGGAGTCAAAGCAGGCAGCGTATACCTTCGAGGGGAGCTATGAGAACTGGAAAAAGCTCATCTCAGGTAAAATGGATCCTATACAGGCGCTGGTGACTGGGAGCTTCAAGCTAAAAGGTGACATGGGAAAGGTATTGAGGTACACGGCCGCGGCCTCCGAACTAATAAAAACTGCTTCGAAAATACCAACAGAGTTTGCCTAAAAGTCAACCTCTTTCCCATAATATGCATATTCAAAGATTTTTTTGCATTCCTCGTCAGATGCCATCCTTGGGTTTGCTACAATTCCTGTGGACTCCATAGCCTTTGAAACGAGCTCGTCCATCTTAGAAAAGTACTCCTCCTCCGTTATTCCAAGGTCCTTTACGCTAAGAGGTTCATTAAGGTCCCTTAATAGGTTTATTATAGCATCATAGAGGTCGCCTATTCCAGCCTTGCCTGCCAGCACCTTATACCTATCGCTTACTGCCTTAGAGTTGTACTTGATCCCATAAGGAAGGAAGAGCGCCACCGACCTCCCATGGGGCTTGTGAAAGGTTGCCCCAAAGGAATGGGCAAGCGCGTGTATTATTCCTATTTGCGAATTGCTAAAGGCTATCCCTGCCATGTCGGCAGCGTAGTGAACCTTTTCCATGGCCTCCTTATCCATCCTATATGATTTTGGCAAATATTTCATTATAATCTCAACCGCTTTCTCAGAGAGGGCATCACTATACTCATTTCTCCACGTTGAAGTGTAGGCCTCTATTGCGTGCGTTAAGGCATCTATGCCAGTGTCTGCTATTAGCTCCTTCGGCATAGAATACACAAACCTAGGGTCTAGTATAACTAGGTCTGGTAAAACTTCTCTAGAGGCAAGCTCGAGCTTCTTCCCATCCTTAGTAATCACCATTGCCCATGTTGACTCTGAGCCGGTGCCACTCGTCGTAGGTATTGCTACGAGCCTCGCCTTCTTCCTTAACCCCAAGGGTTCAAGGGGACTTATCTCATCTACCCTCTTGTCAGGCCTTTCATATAAAACCCATATCGTCTTTGCTGTATCTATGCTCGACCCTCCACCAATAGCTACAAAAAGGTCTGGCTGGAAGGACTTCGCCACCTCTAATCCTCTATATATGCTTTCCTCGCTTGGTTCTGCTTCAACACCATCAAACACCTCTACCTCTATTTTGTTTTCTGAAAGCTTCTTAGTGACTTCGTTAATGTAGCCAAGTTTTCTCATAATATTATCGGTAACTATCAACGCCTTTTTACCATTTATAGTTGCAATGGCATTTAATGAATCTTCCCCAAAGGCTATCATCCTAGGAACTGACAAAAGCCACAAACCTCCCACCTTTAATTTTTCTGTTTATTGGGGGTAATAGCCTGTTGTGTTCCTCTAGGGAAGTTTCCACAAGCTCTGTGCCCTTGCTTGCATAAAGGTTATTAAAATTAGCAGGTGTTATTTTAGTTTGGTGCCTTACAGTGGGTAAAGTCCTCGTAATAGATGTGGGAACTAGGTTCCTAAAAGCCTTCCTCTTTGACGATGATGGATACCTAAGGAAACAGGAGAAAAGGGAGGTTTCTATTTTAAGCCCCTTTCCAGGCCTCGTGGAGCAAGACCCAATAGAGCTTTTTGATAAGGCGATGGAAGCGGTATCGAGCATAGTTAAAGGGGAGAAGGTAGATGGGATCGCTGTAACGGGTAACAGGGCAACGACGCTTATGTGGGATGATAAGGGCAACCCCCTCTACAATTCCATAGTTTGGATGGACTCTAGGGGGTATCAAGTTGCAAAAAAGGCTAAGCTGAAAATTGACCTCCCGGAGGAGCTAACTAAGTTGTTGCTATATCCGCATGCCTCATCCGTATTCATAAGGTGGATTATAGATAATGTGAAGGGGGTTAGGGAAAAAATTAAGGAAGGCAAAGCATTCTTTGGAAACCCCAATTCTTACTTGATATGGAGGTTGACTGGAGGTAAGGTTCACGCAACGGACCCCTCTAATGCATCTTCAACAGGCCTCTTTGATCCCTATTCGTTGACTTGGTGGGACCAAGTAGCGGAGATGCTTTCCATACCCACGTCGATACTTCCTGAAGTGAAGGAAAATGTTGACGATTATGGTTTAGTAGAAACTGGCCCTAGCGAAATAAAGGATGTAAAGATAATCGCCAGCATAGCCGACCAGCAATCGTCGTTGCTAGGGCAGCTATGCACAAGGAAGGGAGAGGCCAAGGTTACAAACGGTTCTGGCAGCTTTGTAGACGTTAATACAGGCGAATCAATGATGATTTCTAGCCACGGCTTGATACCAATGGTTTCTTGGAAGATAGGCAATAGGGTTAACTACATGTTAGAGGGTTATATAGCCTTCAGCGGCGAGCTAATGCTCTGGCTAAAGGAAGTTGGTATAATAGAAGACGTAGGAAGGATTGATGACATGGCCACATCAGTAAAAGACAGCAACGGGGTCTACGTGATCCCTGCGTTTACCGGGCTGCCTGCCCCCTATAATGATCCGAGCGCTACGGGCCTAATAATAGGCCTCACCAGGGGGGTAAAAAGGGAGCACATAGTAAGGGCAGCGCTTGAGTCCATAGCAATGATGGTCTCTGAAATAATAGAGGATGTAAGGCTAGACGCTGGCATTGACGTAGAGGTTATAAGGGCTGATGGCAACCTCTCAAGGAGCGATTTCCTCCTAGAGAAGATAGCGAACTTTAGTGGAAAGGTCGTTGAGAGGTCTAATAATTTAGAAGGCACCGGCCTTGGGGCAGCACTCCTTGCGCTCATAGGGCTTGGAAAGGCTTCTATTGATGAAATTAGAGAAATGAAATCCGTTGAGAAGGCTTTTGCCCCAAATTCGACTGAAGGGAAGGAAAAGCTCAGCAAGTGGAGGGTAGCAGTTGAGAAGAGTAGGGGCTGGAAATGAAGGGAACCTGGGAGAGCATAGGAGGTAAAAAGAGGGAGTATAACATCGAAAAGGCACTTGATGAGATAGAAGCTATTGTAGGAAGCAACGCCGTAATCAAGGATAGGGGTCTCTTGAGGGAGAAATCAGTAGACTTCACCCCGATTTTCTACTATAAGAAGGTCAAGGGTTACGAGGTCCCAACTGCCGAGGCCTTAATAACTCCAAAGGACGCAAAGGAGCTCTCTAATATTGTGAAGGTAGCAAACAAGTATGGAATACCAATAATACCTTTAGGCGGGGGTTCAGGCGTAGTCGGCGGGCTTATACCAATAAGTGGTGGTATACTAGTAAGCATGGAGAACTTCAAAGAAATTAAAATAGATGAAGAAAACATGGTGGTTGTTGCTGGTGCGGGGGTTACTGGAAAGAGCCTTGAAGAGGTTCTTAATAAGAAAGGGTATACAGTAGGCCACTATCCACAGTCACTTAATGAATCTACAGTAGGAGGATGGATAGCTACAAAATCAATAGGGCAGTACTCAACGAAGTACGGCGGCATAGAAGATATGGTATTAGGCGTAGAGGTAGTAATGCCAAATGGGGAAATAATTAAAACAAAGGCCTCGCCACGCAGTTCCAATGGGCCTAGCATGAAAGACCTTTTCATAGGGTCTGAGGGAACCCTCGGATTGATAACATCAGCGAGCCTGAAAATGAGGGTTTTACCGGAGCATAGGCAAATGCTTTCATATTCCTTCAAAGGATTTAATGAAGCAATTAAGGCAGCAAAGAAGATGATGTTGCAAGGGCTAAACCCAGATGTAGTAAGGGTCTATGATAAGGATGATGCATTCCTGTGGTTCGAGGGCGATGCAAACGAACCACTCATGATAGTTATACTTGAAGACTACAGAGAAGAGACGCTAAACCTAAAGGCAAGGCTAGTAGATGAAATCGTTAAGGAGTTTGGAGGGAGCTATGTCGGTGAAAAGTACGCTTCACTTTGGCTTAAGGACAGGTTTGAGGCTAAGAAAAAGGCTGAGGACTACATGCAAATGGGATTTCTTTTAGATACAATAGAGGTTTCCTCCTTCTGGAGCAGCCTTTACGATGTCTACTCTAGCATAAAAAATGGCCTGCTATCAATAAAGGATGGCGTTGTGCTCAACGCCTCCGCCCACGCTGATCACTTCTCATTAAATGGCGCTTGCCTTTACTTTACTGTAGGGGGTGCGCCTGAAAAAGGGCCGGAGGCCTTCTATGAAGCTATATGGAGCAAAGCTATGGAGGCCTGCCTCTCTTTTGGGTGTTCAATAAGCGACCACCACGGAATAGGTATATTAAGGAGGCCTTGGATAAGGGAAGAGCTAGGCTCCTCATATGCACTGCTTAAGAAACTTAAGGAGGCCTTGGATAATAGAGATATAATGAACCCAGGCAAGCTTGTATAAAAACTTGAGCGATAAAAGTAGGTGGGATTTGTGTCGATTGAGCCGCAAGAGAAGGTCGACGTTGCTATAATAGGTGCTGGCGTTGTAGGCCTTTTCATTGCAAGGGAGCTCTCTAGGTATGAGCTGAAGATAATGGTTATTGAAAAGGAGCCGGATGCGGGCTGGGGTGCCACTAAGGGGAACGCTGGCATAATCCACGCCTTCCAGCTCCCCTTTAACTCGTTGAAGGGCAGGCTTTGCCTCGAAGGAAACAAGATGTATGATGAAATTTCAAAGGAGCTCGAGGTTCCTTTCAAAAGGTTAGGCCTCCTCCTCGTTTCTATCAATGCACTAGAAAGCCTAATGCTCCCATTCGTCTACCTTTACTTTAAGTTAAAGGGAATAGAGGTTCATTTGATTAGAAACGTAAGGAAAATAGAGCCAAACCTAAACGAGAAAGCTAGCATGGCCCTCTACTTCCCAACAGCAGGCGTCGTTTCGGTTTTCGATTTAGTAAATGCACTAGTGGAGAACTGTAGGGAAAATGGCATTACCTTTTCCTTTAACAGAAAGGTGAGCGGGATTGAAGAAAAGAAGGAGGGCTATATTATATACACAGATAAAGGAAGCGTGGAGGCCTCATGGATAATAAATGTCGCTGGGGTACACGCCGATGAAATATCGAAGATGGCTGGCTATGGTGGGTTTGCAATATATCCTAGAAAGGGTACTTTATTAATACTTGCCGGTAAAAGGCTCTACAACCACCTTTTGGCAGAAATGCCGCTAAAGACAGATCCGAAGACAAAGGGAGGAGGGGCCCTCTTAACCTTTGACGGGAAGATGCTACTGGGTCCTAACCTAATAGAGAAGGTTTCTGATAAAGAAGACAAGTCCTCTGCCCCAGGGGACTTTGATGATATAATTAAAAAGTACCAGAGGCTTATACCTGCGTTGGCAAAGGTGGATCCCTTAGTAATATATACGGGGCTGAGGGAGGCAAGCAATACGAACGATTTCATAATAAATATACCCAAGAAGGGCTTCATGAACGTGGCAGGGATCCAATCCCCTGGCCTTACTGCGGCCCCTGCAATAGCTAGGGTTGTAGTGAAAATGCTTAGTGAAAAAGGGTTGACACTAAAAGAGAGAAGGGATTTCGTCTCACAAAGGAAAAAGAGAAAAAAGATTAAGGAACTTCTTGATGATATTAATGCTATAGAAGAGCTTGTAGGAAAAGAGCCTGATTATGGAGAAATTATATGCCCATGCGAGTTGGTTAGCAAAGCTGAAATAGCAAATGCAATTAAGGAAGGACACAACACAATCGATGAGATAAAGTTCCACACGGGCTCTTGCACGGGGGAGTGCCAAGGCTCGTACTGCCTTGTAAGGATACTTGATGCATTTACTGAGCTCGGGTTGAAAGAAGTTACAAAGAAAGGGGAAGGTTCTTGGATAGTGAGAAGGATTGAGGGTTGAGCTAAAGGGAGAGGTAATAATTGTGGGCGCAGGGCCGAGCGGGATTAGGGCCGCTTGGAGCGCCTTAGAAAAGGGTTTCAAAACCATTGTATTCGAGTGGGATGAAAGCTTCGGTGGGATAAAGAAGTTGCTAGGTCATAGCGTAAAGTATCCGGAGGAGGCAAAGCTCTTTAATAAAACAACGGTCGTGAGGCTCCAATACAACCCCAAGGGAAAGCACAGGCTAATAGCACTGGCTAGAGGAAAGGTATATGAAGTTGAGGGCGAAAGGGTTGTTGTGGCAACTGGCAGTAGGGACTTGACAGCGGCTGGCGCCAGGATAGCTGGTGATAGGCCTTCTGGAATATTTACTGCAACAGAGGCTTTGAGGCTAATAAACGGTGGCTATGTTATAGGAAATGATGTTATTGTTTATGGCAGTAACGAGATGGCGATATCGCTTTCTGTTTTGCTTGCATCAAAGGGCTATGCTGTAAGGTTAGTAGCACCTGAAGGTTTTCATAGTACCTTGAAAAACGTAGAGGTACTTAGCGGGTTAATAACAACGGTTTTAGGTAAAAGAAGGGTTAGGGGAGTAATTGTAAAAGGCTTAAATGAAGGTAATGAAGTAGAAGAGCCCTGCGATACACTCATCATCTCAAGGGGATACAAACCATTGATAAAGCTGATAGAGGACTTGAAAGTTACTATTGATTGGAGAACTGGTAGCGCTTTAGTAAACGAGAACTTCGAAGCGTTAAAAGGCATTTACCTAGTTGGTGGTAGCCTAGCCCCGTTTGAATTAATGGAAAACATAGAAAAAAGTGGAAACCTTGAATTTGGCACCTCCTTAAACCATGGAATCGATATAGTTGCTGGAAAGGGCGTGAGATTTGTTGTCCCTCAAATGCTGAGCTCACCAAAGGAATTTACCCTTTTCTATTCCTTATTAAAGCAACCATCAAGGCTTTTTATTCCAGAGGAAAATATCGAAATAGACGTAAGTAGAAGGGAGGGATATGTTTCGGTAAGGCCCAGCAATAACAATAAAACGCTAACAATAGAAGCCTATGAATAAACGTTGAGATTTAGGTATAGCAAAAATATTTAAACGCCGTTAAAGAATATAGGCAATGAAGGTAGAAGCCTTGCTTAAAGAGGGTGGAAGTTGTGCATAAAGAAATGATGCGCAAGGAAGTATTAGACTTCATAAGAAACAGAGGCTACGTTAATGTCTTGGAGATAGCTAGGAAGTTCAAGGAACCCCCCGATAAAATAGAGCTCTTGCTTCAACAGTTCGTCGAGCTGGGATACCTAGATTATGCTTCATCGAGCTGTGTGTCTAAGGCTTGCAATGTGTGTCCCCTGAGGAGCACATGCCCCGTGAGAAATAGCAACTACAGGTATTACAAGGTGAAAAAAGTTGCAAACACTAGCAGAGGTTGAGGAGGGGAAGAGCGTAAGGATAGTAGAAATTATGGGTGGATATGGTCTTATGTCAAGGCTCCTAAGGTTGGGCATAATCAAGGGGGCTGTAGTATCAGTTGTTAGAAACAGGGGGCCTGTTGTACTCAGATTTGGTGATTCCATTTTTGCCATAGGAAGGGGTATGGCAATGAAGATATTGGTAGAGGAGGTGGTACGTTGAGCAACAAGGGAGAGCTAAAGCTGGTAGAGAAGGAATATGTCGTAGGTTTAATAGCCCTCCCTAATGCAGGTAAAACAACACTATTCAACTTCCTTACAGGTTCAAGAGGTTATGTTGCAAACTGGCCCGGCAAGACTGTCGAAGTTTATACTGGCTTTGTGGAAAGCGATGGGAAAAAGGTTAAACTTATAGACCTTCCTGGCATACAGAGCCTGCACACACTAAGCAAGGAGGAGGAGCTGACTAAGGAATTCATATTGGGCAAAAAATACGATGCATTAGTCTTGCTTGTCAACATAGAGTCTTTGTATAGGTCCCTATACTTTGTTCTCCAGGTATTGGAGGTAACGAACAAGGTCGTTGTTGCGGTAAGCAAGCTAGACACTGCAGCTTCCAGAGGGATAAAAATAGACGTTGCGAAGCTTGAAGAGTTGCTTAGAGTGCCCGTCGTTGCGATAAGTTCATTGAAGAACATTGGAATCAAGGAGTTAATGGATAAAATTATAACAGTAGCTGAGAATAAACATAAAGGAAAAGGTAAATATAAGCTAAACTATGAGATCCTCGAAGAATACATCTCAAAATTAATGGCTATGGGCGAAGAAAGGGGCATAGCTGTTCGCCTTATTGAAGGAGATTCATACCTATTGGACAGGATTAACCAAGATAAAAGGATTAAAGTTGAGGAGTTGAGAAAGGAGATTAAAAAAAGGCTTGGAATGACTCCAGAGGAATACATAGCAAGGGTTAGGTATGAAGAGGTCGAAAGGATAGTAAAGCAAAGTGTGACTCACACAGAGCGGTTAACTAAGGGCAAAACCTTTGGTGAGAAGTTTGATGATTTTATACTAAGCAACTGGGTATTAGGCACCCTTACACTTCTTTCCTTAACGATAGCCGGCCTTTTTGTTATATTCGCCATAAACACAGGCTTTCCACTAAACTGGATACTAGACAACGTTGGCCTTTCTAACTGGGCAACATTCATAGAAAACTATAACCTTGGCGGGTTAATATCCCTAGGCTTCTCCCTTCTGGGCAATGACCTTGTAAAACCTTTAATGCTCATGCTAAATGCCCCTGCCTGGTCTATAGACTTGGTTATTAATGGTATTATAGCGGGCATTAGCGCCGTTTTGAGTTTCGTACCGCTGGTTTATATGATAAACGTTTTCATGGCCATAGTCGATGATAGTGGGCTCATGGCAAGGACCTCTGTGATCTTCAGCAAGATATCTAGAATAGCTGGGGTTAGTGGCAAGACAATATTTCCTATAGGCATAAGCATAGGTTGTAACGTGCCGGGCGTGTTAGCAACTAGGATACTTGAGGATGACAAGGAGAGGTACAGAGTAATGCTAGCCCTTCCATTTATAATATGTCAGGCAAGGCTAATTGTGATGATATTTATGCTATCTGCATTCATAATTTCTCCATTACTACAAACAAGCTCGATGCTCTTTTTCTACCTGCTTTCGTTTGTGATGTTTGCTATAGCAGCCAGGCTCATCTCTACCATAAAAACCTACAGGAGCGAAGGGGAAGAGCTTGCGGTGGAGCTTCCACCATATCACTCCCCTAGCTGGAAGGTCGTGAACTGGATTTCATGGGATAGGAGCAAGAGCTTTATAACAAAGGCTGGCACAGTCATATTTCCAGCAAGTATTGTGCTGTGGCTAATAACGCACATAGGGATGCATGGCTACACTACGATACCAGCGCAGTCCCTAGGATACGTGTTGGGAAGTTGGGTTATCAAAGTTTTCAAACCGATGGGTATAAACGATTGGCAGCTTGGTTTGGCACTCCTATCAGGAGTCATGGCAAAAGAGGTAGTCATCGAGAGCCTTGCGATAGCTTTCTCTACCGATAACCCAATTGTCGCTGTTAGAGCCCTCCATTTGACGATACCGCAGACCCTTTCTATCTTAACTTTCATTATGCTTTATGTGCCCTGTATTGCAACCCTTGCAGTTATATATTCAGAGACTAAGAACCTGAAGTTCGTTCTTCTCAATCTGTTTACTGAAATCTCACTAGCCTTGGTCGCCTCCTACGTAGTCTATGCAGCCTTAAGTCTCCTGCCACTATAGGGCTAATCATTAGCGGAATCATTTTTTACCCGACGTTTACTCGATGCTATCCAGATATTCCTTCAATGCCACTGCATTATTATATATCCTTGGTGGAATAAAGAAGCGTCACGTTATTCGTCTTTGATAACTCTTTTATAAATGAAATCTTTTCACCCTTATCTCTCAACTCCTCAAAATACCTGCATTTAAACTCTTCCCATTTATTTTTATCATGGGAAAGCCATTTCCCCAATTCGCTGCTGGGTGCTATGTCTTTCATCCAATAGTCAATCTTTGCCTCCTCTTTTCTTAGCCCCCTTGGCCATAGCCTGTCCACCAATATCCTTATCCTATCTTCCTCTTCATAGGCATCGTAAACCCTTTTCACCCTAATCAACGCCCTTACCCAATACAAGGTAGCTTAGGTGCTTTCAAAGTTGATAAGAGGAAAATTACTCCAGTTCGCCATAACCACCCCCACCCGGCGTTTCTATGATAACTTCATCACCTTCCTCCAATACCATGGACATTAAGGGACTCGATGATATAATTTCACCATTCGCCTTCCTTATGACTACCCTAGCCTTCTTGCCCTCTTTACCACCTCTCACGCCCCATGGAGAGGAGAGGAACCTGCTAGCCATGATAGAAATCCTGGTTTTCGATAACACCTTAAAGGATCTAACTATGCCATCGCCACCCCTATACCTTCCATTACCTCCACTACCTTCTCTTATTCTATATGAAGTAAACATAATTGGATAGGTTGCCTCGGCAACCTCGATTGGAGTATTCATGGTATTCGTCATGTTTACGTGTACACCGGAAATTCCATCAGAGTTAGGCCTAGCACCGCTTCCCCCGCCTATTGTTTCGTAATATGCCCACCTGTGCCCCCTTTTCTTGTCAAGCCCACCCATCATAATGCTGTC
>WALX01000082.1 GCA_015522625.1 Candidatus Hestiella sp. | reverse complement strand
CTTGCAATATACCCAACGATAACCCTAGAGAAGGACCAGCTTGACAGGATAAAGAACTTCTATTCTGCAACAGTCATGGATGGAAGCAACAAGGAGCTGAAGATGGGTGCAAAGATAGTTTTAACGAACCCTGCCTTCTTAATGACGGTGATGAAAACTGGAAGAGGAAACCTTATGGACTTCATAAGGCTCTTAAATTTAGTTGTGATTGATGAACTTTCCTTTTACAACACGGGCCAAATACAAATGTTGCTAGAGCTGCTAAGCCTCATCTATAAGAAGAACTCCAGCTTCCAGGTAGCGGTTCTTACGGCAACCATTGATAACATAGACGTGTTATCAAAATCCATAAGCAGTGTGAACGAAAGAGAGACAGCTGTAATATATGGAAAAAGGTTTGGGAGAAGAAATGTAACCAGGATCTTTAAGTCAATAAGGAGCCTTGACGATATAATCAGCTCAATAAGCAAAATCGACGTAAAGACGATCGTTTTTGTTCCGACAATTAACATTGCAGAGGTATTTAAGAGAAAATCTAAAAGCATTGGAACTAAACTTACCTGCGAATCCCACCACTCTATGATAAGCAGGGATGATAGGAACAAAATAGAGGAAGGCTTTAAAAGCGGAAACCTCAACTGCTTAGTTTCCCCAAAAACGCTTGAGCTTGGCGTAGACATAGGAAGCGTCGAGAGGATCGTTCACATCGGGCTCCCACTAGACCCATCGGATTACATGCAGAGGGAGGGGAGAAAGGGCAGGAGGTTTACTATAAAGGAGACCTATACAGATATTTTCCCTTTTAATAAACAGGGACCTGCTAATACTACACGATATAAATTCTTTCATGGAGTGGCTTTCCTTGGGGAACTTTGGGTTTACAATTCCAGACAGCAACAAATACATAGAACTCTTCAGGCTACTCTATAAATATTATAGAGGGGGTAAAGATATTAAATATGAAATGCAGGCAAAGACGCTTTTAAACAGCTTAAGGGTAAACTTAAAGACGATCTGGGGAAACATGCAGTTCTACGGTTATGGTTCAGAGAGGTACAGGTACTATATTAACGGTAAGGAAGTTGATATGACCATCTCTAAGCTTACTGCTATATCTAAGTACTTAGAGTATTCATTAGATTTGTCCTATAATTCAATAATCACAAGGGTGGTTCATGAAAGTTATGGAGGCTATATACATGGCTTAAGCGTTGATATGGCAAGGAAGAACCTAAAGGTAGCGGATTTAATAGATTATTACAACATGTTTGTGAGGAGGTATAAGAGAAACTTCCTAGAAGACTTTAAGCAAGGGAAGGTTTTCAGCGAGGTCTGCTTAGATGCATACCCCCCTAACGGTTTTGGGATGATTAAGCTGGTACCAAAGGATGTAATTTGGTACGTAGAGATACCGCTCAAGAAGGCTGTAAGCATTGGTAATACAACAATCAAGGTAAGTAAATACGAATCAATACCAGTAAGCCAGATAGTACGCTCGTTCGGCAACAGGGTTACATATAGGTACCCAACGTATGGCTACAAAATAGAAAGCCAGCAGTTGCATGCCCAAACCAATATTATTGCTGCTACCCTCTTCGTTGCCATGCTACGGCTCATATATAAAATAAGGCCGGATGAAATAGGCTATAGCGCAAACAAATATGAAATTAATGTATGGGAGAGCTATCCTTCCGGGCTTATCAATCATATTGACTACTCGAGGCTGGTGGATTATGTAAAGTCGAAGGAAAGCAGTACAAACAGCAAAATGGAACTTTTTAAGCATGTAGCCTATGTTGACATCAAGAGCTTCTATTATGCAATATACTATGGTCTAGTAGACCAGGCAATAGCTGCGTTTTACGATTTTGTAGACAAGCTCAAGAAAGCAATTTAGTCTTTAATTTTTCATCCCCTTTTCACTATAACTATTTTGCTACACCAAAGGATTGCATCATAATTTCCTTTCAATTCCATTTCATGGATTCTTGAATTGAAACAGATGGGACACTTCCATTTCCTTTCAATCTTTCAATTCCATTTCTGTCTCTTATACACATCT
>WALX01000081.1 GCA_015522625.1 Candidatus Hestiella sp. | reverse complement strand
CAAGTATATTATAATATGGACTCGTCCAGCCGAATATATGGAAGAATGGAGTTAACATCAGGGTTGTATCCCTATTTGAGACTCTAGAGGGATATTCCATAAGAGCTATGAGGATCTGAAGGGAAGACAGGAGCATCTGTCTGTGTGTATGATATACTCCTTTAGGTCTTCCAGTGGTTCCAGAAGTGAAGAACATTCCTGCAACCACTCTTTCATCAAGCTCGGGCCAGGCATAGGTCTCCTTAGAGCTCTCTAGGAGCTCTTCATATTCATAAACGTCTAGCTTACCCAGCTTAGACCTGATCTCATCAATAGGGTATCTCCTTCCCTCACATGTGCTCTCATCACTCATTATAACTATGTTTCTCAGCGACTTGACATTATCAACTATTATCTTAAGGTATGGAATGAAGTCTGCTTGTATAAAGAGCATCTCAGGCTCAGCTACATTCATGGTATATATTATTTCTTCGGGTGCAAGCCTTATGTTAACACTGTATGCTACGGCACCATACATGGGTGCAGCATAGAGTAGCTCTAAGTACCTACTACTGTTCCAATCCATTATGGCTACTCTGGTACCCATCTCCCATGCCTTAGAAGCTCTCTTAGCTCCAAGCATTTCAAGTATGTTACCTAGTTTATTTATCCTAGCAACAAACTCTTTATAGGTATACTCGACTTTCCTGTGACCTGGAGGATTGTATATTATCTTCTGCTTAGGGGCTATGAAAAGAGAGTAGTTTAGGATCTTATCTATTGTAAGCTGATAGTCTTTGAACACCTAAATCACCTAAATCCCACTATTTTACCTATTTATGTTAAAAGTTATATGTTTATGTAAAAGGATAAACCATTATGATTGCTGATGGATCCTTATGGCGTAAGAGGGTAATTTCTTTATAATTTTGTTGCTTGTAAAACCTCGCCTTTTAAGGTAGGATACACAAGGGGGAGGTGGGAGGGAAGGTAAGTTTAAATAGGTTACAGAAAAATATATTGGGATGTTCCCACGAAGAAGGAAGTTCATCTAACAGTAATAGGAAAAGTTTTCAAATCAAATGTAAGGAAAATTTTAGCCCTAAATACATGTTTGGAAAAATACTTTAAACTGGTGAAGTGATATCTTCGCTTCAACACAACATCAAAGACTTTTTTACATCAAAATTACTACAAATAGGCAAAACAGCATTTCAACCTTAATACAGCACTAATACAGACTGCAAAGGATAAAGCAGTAGAGATACTAAAGAGCTTTAATGAAAAAAGAAAGAAGGCAAAGCCAAAGTAGAAAGACCAAAACCAAAGAGGATATCAATTCGCTTTGATAGGAGGTGCTACTCCTTTGCTAAGACAACAAACTAACTCCATATTGGCTAACCCTAAGCCTGAATCATAAAGAAAGGATAACACTGCCAGAAGTTGAATTTAGCGAACCAGAAACCGTTATTGGCATAGATTCTGGAGAGTGGAACGTCGCTACTGCAGTTGCTATACCTAAGCAAAAACCTATGTAAAGCTAATTTAGAAGGAATTCAAGTTGTGTATATAAATCCGAAAAATACATCAAGGAGATGCCATAGGTGTGGGTATATAACAAAAGCTAATGGAAGGGAGTTTAGGTGCCCTAAGTGTGGTTTAATCTATAATAGAGATTTAAATGCGGCAATAAACATAGCCCATACCTTAACAAGAGGTATGGGGCTGTTGTGACCCCCCGAACTCTCAAATGAAGCTACTAATCATAAAGGTGGGTGGAACGGGAGAAGCCTCGCCCTTTAAGGTGAGGTAGCTTGCATGCTAATGTGGTGTAAAGAATAGGAGGTACCACCCAAATCCAGGGCTCAACCGAATCATCAAATATACTGCATAAAACTATGATATGATGCGAGACTAGACATACTAGCATACCAGGATCTATATGACCCAAGCAAGCTAGAAGTGGTAGAGCATGGAATTGTTGAAAACTGGGCAGATTTTCTTCATTAGGTAGCAAAAAAGCAAAGATGGATCTCCACAGATTCGCCAGATTATTATCGAAGAGTATGCTAAGAAATGTTCTTAATCATTGCAAATGCTTCGTGTAGTTGATTCAAAGAGGCTAGGAGAGTAGTGGCGAGACGATGGGTCTATGGTGGGCCCGGCCGGATTTGAACCGGCGACCTCCGCCGTGTAAGGGCGGCGTCCTAACCGACTAGACTACGGGCCCTATGCGATCTCGGTGCTTAAGGCCAGGCCCAAGGTTTTCATTATAATTGAGAAAAATTTAAAGTCTTTCGCTCTAAAGTTTTATAAAAGTTATTGATATAGTTTAATACAGGGAATTGATGATGACAAATATGCTTGAAAAAGGAATCCCGATCAGAGAGGCACTAAAGATAGAAGATGGCGAAAGGTGCAATGTAAGGGGATGGGTTTACAGGAAAAGGGACATGGCTGGTAATATATTTATAATACTCAGGGACTCAACAGGCATAATACAAGGTGTTTTACCGAGGAACAGTGCCAGCAGGGATTTAGTTTCTTTAGCTGAAAGAATAGGCATAGAGGCAAGCATTGAAATAAACGGTATTGTGAAGACTGATAAAAGGGCACCTGGCGGAAAAGAAATACAAATCGAGGCACTTTCATTGGTAGGAGAATCCGAAAATTTTCCTATAAGGGGAAAGGAAAGCATAGAATACCTTTTGGATATTAGGCACCTCTGGTTGAGGTCTAGAAAACTCTCGGCTGTAATGAAGATACGTGATAGCATTTTACAGGGACTAAGGGATTATTATAAGAGAAACGGTTGGTGGGAGGTCAGCCCACCAATTTTGACGCAGAGTGCCGTTGAAGGTGGAGCTACTCTCTTTGAGGTAAATTTTTTCGGGAAGAAGGCATACCTGAGCCAAAGCGCTCAATTTTACTTAGAGGTTTTAATATACAGCTTGGAGAAGGTATACTCATTAACTCCTAGCTTTAGGGCAGAAAAGAGTAGGACTCGTAGGCACCTCTATGAATATTGGCACATGGAAGGCGAGGCTGCTTGGTTTGATATGAAGGACATGATGAAGCACGTTGAAGGGCTTACAAAGAGCTCAATAAAAAAGGTTTTAGAGGATAGGCTAGAAGAACTTGAGCTACTAAAAAGGAAAACAGAGAGGCTTGAGCT
>WALX01000080.1 GCA_015522625.1 Candidatus Hestiella sp. | reverse complement strand
TATACTACCCGCGCTAACTGCTAATTAATTGTTTTTAAAGTTTTTATGATAAGCATATATAATAAATAAAGATATGAAATAAGAAAAGTTGGGCAATATATTTTAAGCCTTTACTATATCATAAATTGTTGCCAGCAAGGGACTAAAAATGGTAAGAAGTTTAAAAAAGAAGGCATTAATATTTACTTCGCTAGGCCACTTCCTAAACGACAGCTTTCTCGTCACGTTCTCTATACTCATAACGTATTATATAGAAATGGGGCTCCCTCCCCTTTTCTTGGGTTCGATGGGTGCTATAATAAACATAGTCTCAGGTCTCTTCAGTATGTGGGTCGGTAAGGAAGCTGACAGGATAGATAATCATGACAAGCTCATGCTTGTTGGTTTTTTAATTATAGCCCTTTCCCTATTCCTTTTTAGCCTAACGTTCGTGTATAAGCTCCTGTGGCTAATAGCAGTCTCTTCAATACTCCTCGGCGTGGGTTTATCATTCTACCACCCCCTTGGTGGTTCCATCCTCCAGTTTACTTATGGAAGCGATTCCCCTAAGGCCCTTGGCATAAATGGCTCATTGGGTAGCACTGGAAGGGCCCTGTTTCCAATTGTGCTAGTATTTTTAATAGAATACCTAGGAGGTTCCACGGCCCTAACAATAATAGCGGTTTACACGCTGGTATTCTCATCAATAATCTATAACGGTATCAAGCCAATAAAGGCTAAAACCTACAGCACAACCCAGCAAAAAGAGCGAGCAGTAAGCTTTTCATCATTTTACTATGTATTGATACCCCTAACTATTATTGTTTTCATAAGGTCGATGTTTGTGATGGGAGTTCAGACCTTTGTTCCAACATACCTTTCGGAACTCTTCAATTCAAAGGTAATCATGGGTGCAGTATTAACAGTTTCATATGCAACTGCAATATTTGGCCAGCCTTTCTTCGGCAGGATAACGGCTAGTATGGGTGGGAGAAGGGTTGTTTTTATAACAACAATATTTTCTACGATATTTTACATAATATTCATTATAGCAAGGAACTGGATTGTTATATCAGCAATATTCGCTGCCTTCTCTTTTTTTGCGTTCAGTAACTTCCCCGTTTTATTAGGCTATGTATCACAAATAGTTGATCCCGACGTTATGGCAAGGGCAAACTCGCTAGTGTGGGGCATCGGCAATACCGTTGGAGGTGCGCTGGGGATACTCCTTGGAGGGTATGTATTTCAGGCCTTCAGCCTCAAGGCCTCAATGCTGTCCTTCGTTATAATAGCACTGATTTCTTCCTTCCTACTTCCAATAATACCTTCGAAAACTAGGAAACGACGAGCACGTCAGAAGCCATAGACTTGCCTGCAACCTTGTGGGTCACGCTACCCAATATAAGCCTCTCAAACCTTGACATCCTTCTCCTTCCCAATACAATCAAATCGCAATTATAGGCCTCTGCATAGTTTATTATGTTTTCTGCAGGATCACCTGTCAAAACGTTGTACCTCACCTTGATGCCTCTAGAGGAGAGATCCCCCGCTATCTTCTCTAGCCTCTTCAAGGAAGTTTCCCTCATAGCCGTCGTGTTTATTACATCAGGGCTCACAATCTCCCCAATTATTATGGAGGCCGGGGGGATGACAGTTATTATACATATCTCAGAGTCAAATGCCTTTGCCATCTCAACTGCCCTTGATAACGCCCTTTCACCGCCATCCGAACCGTCATAACCTACGAGAATTTTTTTGTACATTTAAACACCTATTTAATTATATATTTATTATAATATATAAAGCTTTATACAAATTATAATATTTGCCCGATGAAGACCGCTGCAGGAGCGAATTGATGAGCTTGGCCTGTGTTCCGGAGGGCTTTATGCAATGAGGATGTCGATATCGTCTGATAGATGAAGAAAATATCCCCGTCTGAGCTTATAGGATTTTTTCGACAACTATTTTCAAATAATTGCTCCTCTTCCCTTTAATCTTGGTCGAGCCTATTTCATGAGACGATATCTTCAACGAATCACCAAGCCTTGACTTCATCTCTAGAAAGACATCAACTACCTTGCAGATGTTTTCTGCGTATCCAACAATCTCAACTTGGTTTACCCCCCTGTTCAGCTCAAATATTGCTTGCAAGGCATAATCTTCCGCTGGGTCTTTGCCAACATTAACCTTATACTTCCCTTCCATGCTATGCACCTAATAATTTTATGCTCCACAATATTTTATATGTTATCATACAGCACATGAGCCTATCCTGCCCTTTAACCTCGTCACAAATATGTCGTTATATACCTTGTTTATGAATTCTATTGGGCTGAGCCTCCCGTTCTCTATCAAATCAAGCTGCTCCTCAAGCAGCCTGCTACTCTCCTCAGTTAGCAACTCCCTGAATTCCGAGCTCATAAGGTCTCTATAGATCTCTATCCCGGTCTTCGTTGGTATGACATACTTCCTTTTCTTCGTCTCTATTATGTACCCATGCCTCTTGTTCGAATCTATGATCTTTGCATATGTACTCGGCCTCCCTATGTTTTTCTTCTTCATGAGCATGACCAAATCGCCATTTTTGTAGAGCTCTATGGAGCTGCCCTTGTAGTATAGAACGTCCTCCGGTTTAACCTCATATTCCTTGTTCAGTTCCTTAACAACCCATTCCTCAACCTTAGGCCTTGTGATGAGAGAGAAGCCATCTTTTAATATCCCCACTATGAATGATTGGTCCTGCTCAAGGCTTCCAATCCTTAGCCTCACCTCCGCTTTCTCGAAAACAGACGAGTCCATCTGGCTTGCTATGAACCTTTCAAAAATCATTTGATAGAGCCTGTAGTGGAAGTAGGTCATTTCGATGGGGACAACTATTGACCTCTCCAGCATGGCATTTCTCAAGGCATCTGCCGGTAATGGTCTAGTAGGCCTGATGGCTTCATGTGCGCCCTCATTCCCCCAAGTCCTAGGCTTAAAATGTTCTGCCATGCTAGTGGCCTCTAAGTAGCTCTTCGCCACCTGTATACCGGCCTGCGAAACCCTCGTTGAATCTGTCCTGTGATATGTTATAAGCCCAGAGTAGAATAGATCCTGGGCAAGCTTCATTGTAACTTCAGCGCTGTAACCCAGCTTCTGCCCCGCATCATATATCATCGCATCTGTTGTGTATGGAGGTAATGGGTTTACTTCTTCCTTCCACAAATTTAGGGTTGTTACATACAAGACCCCTTCCTTAGAGGCCTTCTCTGCTTCTTCCTTGTCCTTTGTAAAGTAGTAAATATAAGTACCGCCTGGAAGCCTCACCCTGACCTTGTAGCCCAATCCATTCTTGTAAAGGTTGTACCTCTCAATGACCCACCCTAAGACCGGCGTCTGAACCCTTCCCGCACCTAGCCATAGCTTGTTATACTTAAACTGCAGGTACTGGCTTGTAGTAAAGCCTACCCACCTGTCATCAATCCTCCTAGAGATCTGAGCATCAACGAGGTTTCTATTTATATCACCCCTCACTCTGAGGGCCTCCATCACTGCCCTTAGGGTCACTTCGTGGAACGAACTCCTAGATATGTTTTTGTTGTAGGGCTTCAAGGCAAGGTAAAGGTCCCACGATATTTTCTCGCCCTCCCTATCAGGATCTGTCATCAAGATTATTTGATCTACCTCTGTGGCAAGTTTTTTAATGGTTTCTAAAACGGAGTCTGAGGTTATTATAGCAGAAGAACCGCACTTCGGGCACCTATCTACATCATTGGTAAACTGAAGCCCACATTTCAGGCACCTCTTTATGGACGTGTAAATGGGGCTAATTGTGTGGTCCGTAGCCCTTATACCATAGCACGAATTTGCATCATCAACAGCCAGCTCGTAAACGTGCCCCCTTGAAGCCGTAATTGTTAATAGGTAAACAGTATTGGTGAGGGGATCGGAGGTCGTCGTCTCGTATATATTAAGGTTACCCTCTCTCCTCCTGGCAGGCCTTCCCCAAAAGTTTGCTATAGTCCTAGCCTTCGTAGGGCTCTCAACGACTATGAGCTCGCTAACTATGTTTACCTTCTTCCCTCCATCGGCCTTCCTGCTTTCCATTACTTCCTTCATAGCGCTCCCTATATCAACTTCTCTAAAGTCTGAAAAGGTTGCCAGGCTCATCCATTTTAGCCTCTCCTTTATCGACTCGATGAGCTCCGGTATGCTGTCTATTATCACAGAAATTCCTTTTGTCATGTGACCATAATATAGCCTGCTTGTCCTCCCGCTCGCCTGAAGATAGGTTGGTGCATCTGGGGAGTATAGATAAAGCTTCCCCCCTTCATTCCTTATAATTATCGTACCTATTTTTACAGTTTCCCCATCGCTTGGAATGATATCCATGATAGAATCGTAGACCTTTTTTATGCTTGACTCTATAAGGTCTTTGAGGGCTTTAAGCGAACCTTTCGCCTCTATGCTTCCCTTCAAAGCTGCAACAACTATTGGAGATTGGGCACTATACTTTGATGAAAGGTTTTCAAGGCTCTTTTTCAGCTGAGTGTAGCCTTTGTCCCTAGCCTCTAGATATGTGACTACCCTTAGCAGCCTTTGAGGGGATAGGAGGGCGGACTGTAGCTCAAGCTTCCTTGCAGGGGTCCCTATGAAAACCGCATACTTTATAATTTCAGGTAAATCTATACCCCTTACTATTGTGCCATACCTGCTGGCCAGCCCTACTAATACTTCTACTTTCCCGCTTTCTAACTTGTCTACAGCTTTCCTTGAGTTCGTTATGGCCAATTGTGCATTAATACCGTTCTCCTTTAGCCTTTCAACCAGTATCCTAGCGAGGGGTTTTCCATAGCTCTGTGAAACATAAACGAGGCCACCGCTCCCAAGCTTTTTAACGACCTCTATGGCCTCACCTACAACGTCCTTGCTTATGATATATGTGTCAATAACGTTCCTTAGGTAATCTGTTCCGCCCCCTATTTCAAAGCCCAAGAGCTCCCTAAAGACTAGGTGCTTAATCCCCCTAGGTCTACCCGTAGCGGATGCTATAACAAGCTGGCCCTGGACAGGATTTGCTTGGGAAGTGAGGAGCTTTATCTGCAGGTTTGCTATTTCCTCTCCAATAACCTTACTCCTATCAAACCTCTTGTTTGCTAATGTTATAGCATAGTCTATCTTTTTCGAGACCAACCTATAAGCAATGTCTACAGATTCTTGTGAAAAACCCAGGAGAACAAGCACCCTATCTATGTTTTTGCTGTTCCTCAATAGGCTGTCGACATCATCAACTATGATTAGGCCAAAAGGTATGTATTTCTTTAAGGTCTCAAATCTTCTCATGAGATACCCTGGTGTTATTACAAGTACACTAAACTTACCCCCTTCTATCCTATTTATCATCTCATTTTTCTTGTCTTTTGGCATGGAGGAGTAGTAGTATGCAATAGCGTCACCTAAGTACTCTGAAAGCCTTTGGCTTGTTTGGTAAATAAGGTTTTCCGTCGGCGTAAGGTAAATTACTTTTTCTTCCCCTCCGTTCTTTAAAACTTTATATGCAGCATAAACCATTAGCAGGGTAGTTTTACCAACGCCTGTTGGTGCAACTATTGAGAAACTCTCTGGATAAAGGAGCCTCTTGGCCCAGCTTTTCTGTGCGCTAGATAGAGTAAAACCTGTTTTTTCTGTGAAAAACGCGCTGAAATCCCTATATGACTTCTCTAAAACGTAGAGCCACCTGTAACCCTTCAGCTTCCCTTTCTTCTTTAAAATCTCCCCTATGGTAACTGGGTCAGCATCTTCTATCTCTTCTTCTAGGCAAGACCTACAGGGTAGGCCCCTATAAAGCCTACTAGCTTCTATCTCCATGCCACAGTTTGGACATAAGTGTCTAAATATCGGGTTTAATGGCATTTATCTACCGCCTTTACCTCCCATTTTTAAAAAATCTAAACAGAGTAAGGTTATTAAGCATTAAGGCTAATACTTCGCTGATAATGAACTGTTGGGTAGCAAGGAGGGTATTTATTAGGGGCTGTTTCATAGATAGCAATAAATGAAATCATTTAAATATTTTTCATGCATAATCATAATTAGAGAAGTAGCGAAGGGGCTTGGGGTGGGTTAAACCTGAAGATATGGGGTTTTATTACTTTCGAAAGCCCTCCAATGAAGATGGGGAAGAAGGTTATCCGCTACGATTATTTCAAAAGTTTCAAAAATAGTGAACAACCAGAACGGCTATGCCCTTAGGGTAAGAACTTGAGGTCTAAGGATAGGTTTCAATGAGTTGGAAGGCTAAGTGGAAAGCCCAATAATATCTTTTACTACCTCACCTCCCTTTATAACCAGCTTTACGTTTTTGTTATCTAATAGTAACCCTATACTTTCTAGTGGGTTGCCTTCGACAAGGATAAGATCAGCAGGGAGCCCCCTTTCAATTCTGCCAAGTTCCTGTCCTGTAGCTTTAGAAGCATTAATCGTGGCAGCCTTTATGGTCTCTTTTGGAGTTAGCCCGACCTTCTCCACAAGCAACTTTAGTTCCAGGGCATTGTTGCCCATCTTTCCTATCCCTCCATCAAAATCAGTTCCAGCAGCAATGCTAACACCGATTCTATGGATTGTTTTAATTGCCTCTATGTGCCTTTCATATACTTCCGATGCTTTTTTAAGGCCGTAATCTGGTATTCCAAGCTTTTCTCCATCCTCTATTATCCTTTGTACAATCGATAGTGTTGGAACTACTAGCGACCCCTTTTCCTTGACCTTTTCCGCAGCCTCCTCATCTGCATAGACAGCATGTGCTATTACCTTCACTCCAGCCTCTGCAGAATTAACTATGCCCACCTTCCCCTCTGCGTGCGCGTGCACGAACGTTCCTGAAGCAGAAGCCTCATCTACTATAGCCTTTAGCTCCTTTAATGTAAACCCCCTGTTCTCAGGCCTGTCCCTCTGCGATAGGACTCCACCAGAAGCCATCACCTTTATGAAGTCTCCCCCTTCCCTAAGGGAATACCTTGCAGCCCTCCTGCAGTCATCTTCCCCATCGCATATAAGGGAAGAGAATGGCACTATCTTTTTTGTTTTCCTGTAGTCTACCCACTCTAAAGGAAGGTAATGAGTGTCCCCATGGCCAAAGGTTTGCGAGAGGGGTAAGCCTGCTGAGAAGACCCTTGGGCCCCTCACCTCCCCTTCATTTACAGCTTGCTTTATGTGGAGCGCTATTATTCCCCCAGCATCTACTACGCTTGTAAAGCCAGCATCTATTAGTGCTCCAAGGTCATTCACTGCCCTTGCGAAAAAAACTCCTATGGGAGTTGTTAGCTCCTCCTCTATCCTCCCAGACCTCATCCCTAAAACGTGGAGGTGGGCATCTATCAATCCAGGCATCAATGTCATACCCTTGCAGTCAATAACCTTGTAACCATCTGGAATAACGACGCTACCAGGACTTCCGAACTCCTTAATATATCCACCTTCTATT